>NZ_JWLG01000009.1:0-311918 GCF_000813905.1 Leisingera sp. ANG-M6 | reverse complement strand
CAAGATCACCGGCGGGGAAATCTGGCAGTTCGGGAAGATCAGGCAAATCGGTCAAGCCGCCGTCAAGCCCGTCCATGCTCATCGCGCCTTCACCTTCGAGCATGGGCATGCCCATCGGATCGGCCCCACCATCGAGGCCGCTGCCCAGATCACCGCCAAGCCCGCCGCCGAAACCTGCGTCCAGACCATCACCAGCGCCTGCGTCCAGCGCTGAACCCTCCAGCCCCGGCCCAGCATCAAGCGCGGGCAGGCCCATGTCATCCATCGGATCCTGCAGCCCTTGGGCAGCAATCCCCATATCCATTTCCAGTGCTGGCGCCGGTTCCGGCATCGTTTCCATGCCGCCGCCTTCGGAAAATGCGGCCGCTTCAGCGCCGCCGTTACGCGGCTGGCTGTTTCTGGGCGGGTTCAGACGCACAGCCCGCGAGCCGTTCATCTGGCCAAGACGCCCCTGTGCAACCGGTTTGCCGCCAATGGTCAGCAAATCCGTTTCATAGAGAAAGGCCGAATCCAACGGGATGCTGTCGCCAATCTTGAGGCTGGCAAACTGCTGCACCGGCACGCGCATCTTGCACAGCACCGCTGTCAGCTCCGCACGGATCGAATCAAGGCTGGCGCCAAGCGACGGGCCATTGGCGCTGCCCTGGCCGTCTTGCAGTTCTTCCGCAGTTGGTTCTGGCAGGATCAGCTTCATCACGCCCTGCATGGCACCGCAGGCGAGATCCAGGTTCAGTTCGATTACCCGGTAGTCATCGGCCTCCATCCCCAGTACCAGGCTGCGAACGTTTTCGACCTGGGCACCGAAGCGGTAGCCGGAAAACAGGGACTGGTCCGTCTGACCGTCCAGCATAGCCACAACTTTGGCAAAGCTGCGCTCCAGGAAATCGGCCGTCATTGCCGCGTCGGTCGGTGTGTAGTGACGTTCAGACGGTGCCTTGCCGATCACCGCCCCGATGGTCTGCTGCTGGATCAGCGCCGTAACAGTAGCCGCATCCATGCTGGCAGCCCCCAGCCGCCCCTGCGGGCAGTCCAGCACCACCAGCAAATCCTTGTCGGATAGCTGATCGGCCAGGTCCTCGGACATCCGGTTGGACTGGCGCGCGGCCAGCACCGCCATCGGCAGATTGCAGAGATCCGCAGCCGCGCGCGCAACCGAACGGCGCAACGCCTTCAGGGTCAGGGAACTGGTGAGCCCCCCGGCGCCTTCCTTGGTCGCCGCCAGCTTACGTGCAAGCACACTTTGCCTGCCGCTGCCTGCCTCTGCTGCTTCTGTCTCAGACATAGGCTGTTTAACCTGCCCCTTGCGCGTCCCGTTTCCCCGGTTTTAACCGAAAGGGGGTTAACAACTTCTGTATTCCGGCGCTGGTTATGCAGCCTTTTCACCTGCAGCGGGCAGAGAAACCCGGAAAGCGCCGCCGCCGTGTCCAGGCAGATAGGAGACATCGCCGCCCAGCCGCTGCATGACCTCGCGGCAGATCGCCAAGCCCAGGCCGGCACCGCCTGCCCGTTCCGGGCTGACCCGCGCAAATTTCTCGAAAATCATCTGCTGGGCGTCCGCTGGCACACCACTTCCATTGTCAAAGAAATCAACATGAAGCCGCCCGCCGGACATCGAGGCGGAGACAGACAGCTCCGGCTGCTCCGCGTCGCAATATTTCTGGGCATTGGCAATCAGATTGATGAACACCTGCGCCAGCCTGTCTAGATCGGAGGTCAGGCGAAACCCTTCCGCCTCCGGGCGGCGGCGGACCCGCAGCGGCTGATCCGACCCTGCCAGAGCGGCAGCAACAGCATGATCCAGCACTTCGGACAGGGTGCCGACGGTAATGTTTAGGCTGACCTGCCCGCTTTCGAGCACACTAAGATCGAGCAGGTCATTCAAGAGCCGCGTCAGACGCAGTGTTTCATCATGAATGATTCCCGCATAGCGGCGCTGCTCCTGCGCATCGAGCTGCCCGGCATCCCGCAGGATCTCGGAAAACGCCCGGATTGAGGTCATAGGCGTGCGCAACTCATGGCTTACCTGGCTCAGGAAGGCATCCTTCTGTTCTGAAATCTGAGTAAGCTTCTCGTTTGTTTCCCTAAGCTTACGCGCTGTTGCCGACAATTCCGCCGATTGCGCCTCTAGACGGCTGGAATATTCCAGCATCTGTGCTGTCTCATCCGCCACCGCCAGCAGATCGGCAACCGAAACCGATGAGCCGCCGGCAATCTGGCCGATCATCGCATGCGCCGCAGCCGCCCCGATGGAGGCACTGAGTTCCCGTTCCAGCCGTTCCAGAAAGGCAGGCGTCGGTTCCGGCAGCGGGCCGCGGCCGCCTTGGCGCATCCGCTCGCGCTGGAAAAATGCCTGCGCTTCCGTCGCCCCCAGGATCCGCTGCGACATGATCATCAGATCCTCGCATTGCGCCACCGAACCGGTCCAGCCGCGCGGGCCCGCGGAATGGTCGAATACATTGACGAACTGCGCCCCCTGCAGCCGCTCCAGCGGGCTGGGGAAGCTCATCAGCGAGACCAGGCAGAACACTATTGCATTGAGGCTCATCGACCACATCACAGCGTGGACCGTCGGATCAAGGCCCTCGATCCCGAACAGCGCCTCGGGACGCAGCCAACTGAGACCGAACAAGCCGTATCGCAAAATGTGCTCCGGCAGCAGCCCGCCGCCCAAGGCCGGCAGCAGCATGGTATACAGCCAGATTGCAAACCCCACCGTCAGCCCCGCCAGCGCACCGCTGCGGGTGGCGCCGCGCCAGAACAGGCCGCCCACCAGCGCGGGCAGCAACTGCGCCACACCGGCAAAGGAAATGAGGCCAATGGCCGCCAGCGCCGCGGCGCCCCCGGAGAGGTGGTAATAGAAATACCCCAGCGCCATGATCGCCGCGATCGACACCCGCCGCGACAGCAGCACCACATCGCGCACATCGCCCGATACGGACGCCTGCCGGTTTTGCAGCCGCAGCCAGACCGGCATCACGATGTGGTTCGACACCATCGTCGACAGCGCCATTGCCGCCACGATCACCATAGACGTGGCCGAGGAAAACCCGCCCAGGAAGGACAGCATCGCCAGCCCCTGCTGGCCTTGCTGCAACGGTACCGTAAGGACAAACATGTCGGGGTTCGACCCTGCAGGCAAAAGGTCCAGCCCGACAACGGCAATCGGCACCACGAACATCGAGATCAGCAGCAGGTACAGCGGAAAGGCCCAGGACGCGATGCGCAGGTGGCGCTCATCCTCATTCTCCACCACCATCACCTGGAACATCCGAGGCAGGCAGATAAAAGCTGCAGCGGCCAGAAAAGTGATCGTCGCCCAGCGGCTGCCATCGACATTCCACTGCCCGATCTGGGAGGCGTCGATGCGCGCCAGCGTTTCGCCGATGCCGCCGGCAATGCCCCAGACAACAAAGACCCCCACCGCCAGCAGCGCGGCCAGTTTGACAATCGCCTCCAGCGCAACCGCGGTTACCACACCGTGGTGGCGCTCATTGGCATTGAGGTTGCGGGTGCCGAACAGGATCGCAAACACCGCAAGCCCCGCGGCAACCCAGAACACGATGGAGGTTTCGTTATACCCCCGCAGCGGATCGGCCTCGGCAAAGATTGCAAAGGACAAGGTAACAGATTGCAATTGCAGTGAAATATACGGGGTGACGCCAATCACCGCCAGTATGGTCACCCCGGCGGCCAGCAGGTTCGACTTGCCATAGCGCGAGGACAGGAGGTCAGCGATTGAGGTGATCCGCTGGCTGCGCCCGATCCGCACCAGCTTGCGCAACCCCCACCACCAGCAGATCATCACCAGGGACGGGCCCAGGTAGATGGTCACGAACTCCAGCCCGGACCGCGCCGCATAGCCAACTGCGCCGTAAAAAGTCCAGGCAGTGCAGTAGATTGACAGCGACAGCGTGTAGATCAGCGGCGAACGCATCCAGGCCGCGCTCTTGCCCCGCGTTGCCATGCGGTCAGCCCAGAAAGCGATGAAGAACAGAAAGGCCACGTAGGCCAAACAAACGAAGGCAAGAACGTTGAGGGAGGCCATTAGCTGCCTGCCTCTCTGCCAGCGGGCTGCTCTGGGGAGCTTGTCCCGTCCGGTCCGCCGCCGGTCCAGTGGTCGGCCCACCGCTGCACCGCCAGGCTGAATACAAAACAGGCGGCGATCAGCCCGATCCAGACCGCAAAGATATAGATAATGGCCGACGACATGCTGACCCCTCCGCGTGCCGCTGGATGGGCCGAAGCCTCGGGCCACAGCAGCGGCAGCGCCAGCAACAGGGCGCCGATCAGCGGCAGCAGCCGGGAGATGTCCATTAGCCGGCGGCGGCGGTAGGTCTGGCGCTCTGTCCGGGTCCCCGCCTGTTCTTCGCCGCTTCCCAGCGTCATGGCGCCCTTATCCCTGCCCGGCCTGGGCATGCAGGTCGCGGACCGCAGTAAGAACCTCGGCGTTGGAGAACGGTTTGGTCATAAAGCGGGTGACGCCTGCCTTTTCTGCCATTTCGCGGTCGCGCATCTGGCCGCGGGCGGTCAGCATCAGGACCGGCAAGGCCTGCATGCCCTCTAACGCGCGCAGTTCGCGCACGATTTCCAGCCCGCTTTTGCCCGGCAGCATCAGATCCAGTATCACCAGGTCCGGACCCGCATCCCGGATCACCTCGACCGCGGTTGCACCATCGGTGTGCGCATCCACGCTCCAGCCGTCGCGCATCAGCAGAAACCGGATCGCCTCGGTGATGTTCGGTTCGTCTTCAATCAGAACAACATGCCTGCCCATCAGCAGAATTTCCTCCCGGCGCGGTCCTGCGGCCTGCTCGGCCCGGACACGCGGTTATTTTTCCGCAGGTTAGCCCCCTGCCCGCATGAGTGTCAAAACTCTTCCTTCAGGATCGACGGTTCGCGCCGCGCCGGGCAGGCCTGGCGCGGACAGATCCGGCAGCTGGCTCCCACCGGCTGCGGATCCTCGGCGTCCTTGGCCCCGGGCAGGATCAGCATCACCGCGCGGTACAGGGGGTCCTCACCAAAGTCCGGCTGTTTCTGCATCCAGGCCGTGGCCATGCAATCAAACGCCGCGGCATTGCGCCCGTGCTGCACCACATTGCGCCGGACCGGCACATTGGGGTTCACCAAAGCAGTATAAAGCGGCCAAAGCGGGCATGAAGCACCGAAGCGCGGCATCGCAAAGCCGGTCACCGGCTTGCGGAACAACAGCGTGCCGGAGGCATCGCAGATCACCAGCCCGGCCTCCTGGCTAAGCACCTCCTCCGGCAGCGCCGCGAGGCGGCGCAACACCACAGGCAGCCCGCAATTGAACCGGCCCGCCAAAGCAACCGGGTTTATGCCGCTTGCGGAAATCTCTTGTTCCAGAGCTTGCAGCGGCATTGCACGCGCGTCGGACTGGTATTGCGCTAGCGCTGCCTGGGCGAGGCTGCGGGCCGCCTCGCCGGTCAGGTCCGGCTCGTCCCGCACCAAATCCTCGGGCGTGGCAGAGCCGTCTTCAAGGGCTGGGAAATGAAAACCGCTGTTCTGAAAAAACGCCTCGGCCTCCTCCTGCGGCATGCCGCGCCGGTCCGCGCCGCTGCCGTCCTCATCGAGAAAGCTGACCAGCGCCCGGCTGCTTTCGGACAGGCGCAGCGAGTCCTGGTTGAGGTTTTTATGGAACCGGTCCCGCCATTCCGGTTCCAGCTCACCGGTTTCCGCAAGGATCGAAGCAGTGGAGCGGATCGCAGCAGCGGTCGACAGCACCTCATGCACCGAGGCTGCCAGGTTGGGGTCATGTGTCAGCCGGTCAGACAGGGTTTCCACCGTGCGCTCCAGCGTGGCGATGCGGCGGTGGCCCGCCGCCAGAACCTCTGCCCAGCCCGGAAAGCGGCCCGCAAATTCATCGACCCGGTCCAGTTCTGCTACCGGCACCCCGCTGTCTGCCGCCGCCTCCCGCAGGGTGGAGATCAGCGCCGCTTCCGCCCCCTCGCTCAGCATCGAGGGCTCGACTCCCAGCACACCTGCAATCCCGACCAGCAGCTTGCCGCCGATTCTGCGCCGGTTGTGCTCAATCAGGTTGAGGTATGAGGCCGAGATCCCCGCCTCCCGCGCCAGTTCGGCCTGGCGCATGCCCAGGATCAGCCTGCGCTCGCGGATCCGGCTGCCGGTCAGGGTATCGCGTGCCATGATGGCGGGCCTCCCAAAACACTTCCATTTCAACGGCTTTCTGCAACGCAAAATAACTTTGTTTACAGATGGCCGAAACTTATTGTTCAGTTCTTTACAGAATTTTCAAGCAGTAAAAGGGTTTTATTGCCTGAGTTTACATGTGCCTCTCATACTGATTTTGCACGCAAAGTGCTGGTACCGCGCAGAAGTGAGGAGCTGCAAGGCACCAATCATATCAGGGAGGAATACATGTCTAAATTTGACGCATCGCGCCGCAGAGTCCTTAAGACCGGCGCAATTGCAGGCGCCGGCGTGGCGCTGCCAACGATCTTTACCGCCTCTTCCGCCGCGGCATTCACCAACGAGCCGACCGGCGGAACTGTTACTCTTGGCTTCAACGTGCCCCAGACCGGCCCGTATGCCGACGAAGGCGCTGACGAGCTGCGCGCTTATGAGCTTGCGGTTGAGCACCTGAACGGCGGCGGCGACGGCGGCATGATGAACACCTTCAGCTCCAAGGCGCTGCAGGGCAACGGCATCCTGGGCAAGAAGGTCGAGTATGTCACCGGCGACACCCAGACCAAGTCCGACGCTGCCCGCGCCTCTGCCAAGTCGATGATCGAGAAGGACGGCGCGGTGATGATCACCGGCGGCTCCTCTTCCGGTGTGGCGATTGCCGTTCAGGGCCTCTGCCAGGAGGCAGGCGTGATCTTCATGGCTGGCCTGACCCACTCCAACGACACCACCGGCAAGGACAAGAAAGCCAACGGTTTCCGCCATTTCTTCAACGGCTACATGTCCGGCGCGGCACTGGCACCGGTGCTGAAGAACCTCTATGGCACCGACCGCACCGCCTATCACCTGACCGCAGACTACACCTGGGGCTGGACCCAGGAGGAATCAATTGCAGCCGCCACCGAGGCGCTGGGATGGCAGACCGTGAACAAGGTCCGCACCCCGCTGGCTGCAACTGACTTCTCCTCCTACATCGCCCCGGTGCTGAACTCCGGCGCCGACGTGCTGGTGCTGAACCACTACGGCGGCAACATGGTGAACTCGCTGACCAATGCGGTGCAATTCGGCCTGCGCGACAAGGTGGTGAACGGCAAGAACTTTGAAATCGTGGTGCCGCTTTACTCCCGTTTGATGGCCAAGGGTGCCGGCGAGAACGTTAAGGGCATCCACGGCTCCACCAACTGGCACTGGACGCTGCAAGATGAAGGCTCCAAGGCCTTTGTGAAATCCTTCGGCACCAAATACGGCTTCCCGCCGAGCCAGGCCGCCCACACCTGTTATGTGCAGACCCTGCTTTATGCGGATGCAGTGGAGCGCGCCGGCAGCTTCAACCCCTGCGCAGTTGCCGAAGCCCTGGAAGGCTTTGAGTTCGACGGCATGGGCAACGGCCCGACCCTCTACCGCGCTGAAGACCATCAGTGCTTCAAGGATGTTCTGGTGGTACGCGGCAAGGAGAACCCGACCTCTGAGTTCGACCTTCTGGAAGTGGTCGAGGTCACCCCGCGCGCGCAGGTGGAATACGCACCCGACCACCCGATGTTCGCCGGCGGCAACCTGGGCGCCTGCAACCCGGGCGCATAAGCCAGCCACAGGGCACCGGAAGTACCTATGCTTTCCGGGCTGGAGGCCGCACCCCGGGCTCCGGCAGCCCCAACCGGCCCGTCCGCTCCCCCGCCGGACGGGCCTTCCCCAACCTGACGCACGGTGGGACCCATGGACGCCATTCTCCTGCAAATCCTGAACGGGCTCGACAAAGGCTCGGCCTATGCGCTGATCGCGCTGGGTTTGACACTCATCTTCGGCACGCTGGGCGTGGTGAACTTTGCCCACGGGGCGCTGTTCATGATCGGCGCCTTCTGTGCCGTCACCCTGCAGCGCATCCTGAACCTCAGCTTCGAACTCGTAGACGAAACCCAGACGGACTTTCTGGGCAACCCGCTCAAAGTGAAAACCCCCTATGTGGAGGCCTGGTTCGGCCCCGACATCGGCGGCAGCATCATCGACTGGGCGGTACCTTTGGCGATCCTCTTTGCGATCCCGATCATGATCGGCGTCGGCTATGTGATGGAGCGCGGGCTGATCAAGCATTTCTACAAGCGCCCCCACGCCGATCAGATCCTGGTGACCTTTGGCCTCGCCATCGTGCTGCAGGAAGTGGTGAAGTACTTCTACGGCGCCAACCCGATCCAGACCCCGGCCCCGGATGCCCTGAACGGCGTTGTGAACCTGGGAGCCGCCATCGGCATGGACATCGTCTATCCGGTCTGGCGCGTGGTCTACTTCTTCTTTGCGGTGCTGATCATCGGCGGCATCTTCAGCTTCCTGCAGTTCACCACCTTCGGCATGGTGGTGCGGGCCGGCATGGCAGACCGCGAAACCGTGGGCCTCTTGGGCATCAATATTGACCGCCGCTTCACCATCATGTTCGGCATCGCCGCCGCTGTCGCCGGCCTCGCGGGCGTCATGTACACGCCAATCAATTCCCCCAACTACCACATGGGCATGGACTTCCTGGTCCTCAGCTTCGTGGTGGTGGTAGTCGGCGGCATGGGCTCCCTGCCCGGCGCGGTGCTGGCGGGTTTCCTGCTGGGCGTGCTCGAAAGCTTTGCCTCGATGAACGAGGTCAAATCGCTGCTGCCCGGCATCGACCAGATCATCATCTATGTGGTCGCAATCATTATTCTGCTGACCCGGCCGCGGGGCCTGATGGGCCGCAAAGGCGTGATGGAGGAATAAGACATGTTCGGACTCGACAAAAAAGACACATCAAAGCTGATCATCGTCGCCTGCCTCGCGCTGCTTGCGCCCTTCATCCTGAACCCGTTCCCAACGGACAGCGCCCTGGCGCAGTTCAACGCGGGCTATCCGGACCTGATGCAGCGTTTCGTGATCTTCGGGATTTTCGCCATCGGCTTCAACATCCTCTTCGGCCTCACCGGCTACCTGTCCTTCGGCCACGCGGCCTTCCTGGGTGTCGGCTCCTACTCCGCCGTCTGGATGTTCAAGCTGATCGGCATGAACGTGATCCCGGCGATCGTGCTGTCGGTGATTGTCGCGGGCCTGTTTGCGCTGCTGATCGGCTTTGTCAGCTTGAGACGCTCAGGCATCTACTTCTCGATCCTGACGCTGGCCTTTGCGCAGATGTCCTTCAACCTCGCCTATTCAGTGCTGACCCCGATCACCAACGGCGAAACCGGCCTGCAGCTGACGCTGGAAGACCCCCGCATCCTGGGCGTTTCTGCCACCGCGGACGGCTCGATCCCGGTGACCAACCTGTTCGGCCTTGAAATGCGCTCCACCTTCGAGATGGCGGTCGGCCCCTGGGCGTTCCAGTTCAACGCGGGCTACTACCTCTGCGCGCTGATCATGCTGGCAGCCTTCTACCTGTCGATCCGCATCTTCCGCTCACCCTTCGGCATGATGCTGCGGGCGGTGAAGTCGAACCAGCAGCGGATGAACTACACCGGCCTCAACACCCGTCCCTACACCCTGGCCGCCTTTGTGATCTCCGGCATGTATGCAGGTCTTGCAGGCGGGCTGATGGCCTCGATGGATCCGCTGGCAGGCGCGGAGCGGATGCAGTGGACCGCCTCCGGCGAGGTGGTGCTGATGACCATCCTCGGCGGCGCCGGCACGCTGATCGGCCCGGTGCTGGGCGCGGGCTTCATCAAGTACTTCGAGAACATTTTCTCCAAGATCAACGACAACGTGCTGCACACCTGGTTCAGCTTCCTGCCGGACGGGATGGAGGACGCGGTGGTGTTCATCATCCACCCCTTCATCGGCAAGGGCTGGCATCTGACCCTCGGCATCCTGTTCATGCTGGTGGTGATCTTCCTGCCCGGCGGCCTGGTTGAGGGCGGCCAGCGGATCAAGGGCTGGCTCAGCCGCCGCAAGGCCAAAGACGGCAGCAAGGCTGCCGGCGAAACCAACCCCGCGGAATGAGGAGACGAAACAATGGGTATCCTTGAAGTCAAAGACGTGGGGAAACGGTTCGGCGGCCTGCAGGCGCTCTCGAACGTGAACCTCAGCGTTCAGGAAAACTCGGTCCACGCAATAATCGGGCCGAACGGCGCCGGCAAGTCCACGCTGCTGAATTGCCTGGTGGGCAAACTGATCCCCGACACCGGTTCCGTCATGTTCGACGGCCAGTCGGTGCTGGGCCGCGCGCCTTACGAGATCAACCAGATGGGCATCAGCCGTGTGTTCCAGACGCCGGAAATCTTCGGCGATCTGACGGTGCTGGAGAACATGATGATCCCCTGCTTTGCAAAGCGGGACGGCGCGTTTGAGCTGAACGCCCTCTCCGCGGTGCTGAAACAGAAGGACATCCTGCAAAAGGCTGAGCACATGCTGGAAGAAATGAACATGGCGGACAAGCGGCACATGCACGCCGCCGCCATGTCCCGCGGCGACAAGCGACGGCTGGAGATCGGCATGTGCCTCAGCCAAGAGCCACGCCTTTTGCTGCTGGATGAGCCGACGGCCGGCATGGCGCGGGCCGACACCAACAACACAATCG
This sequence comes from Leisingera sp. ANG-M6, assembly GCF_000813905.1. Lineage (NCBI taxonomy): Bacteria > Pseudomonadati > Pseudomonadota > Alphaproteobacteria > Rhodobacterales > Roseobacteraceae > Leisingera > Leisingera sp. ANG-M6. The sequence goes on along the minus strand of NZ_JWLG01000009.1, from coordinate 301,234 downwards.
ACCTGCTGAAACAGATCAGCGAAGAGCGCGACATCACCATCGCCATCATCGAGCACGACATGCATGTGGTGTTCAGCCTCGCCAACCGGATCACCGTGCTGGCCCAGGGCACCCCGCTGGTGGAGGACGATCCCCAGAACATCCGCGGCAACCCGAAGGTGCGCGAAGCGTACCTGGGCGAGTCGGCGTAAGGAGGAACCAAGATGAACGTCAAACCCGATTTCTCCAAGAACGCCAATGTAGCCACCACCGCTCCGGCTTTCCTGTCGGTCTGGGATGTGCACGCCTATTACGGCGAGAGCTACATCGTGCAAGGCATCAGCTTCAACGTCCATGAGGGCGAGATCCTGGCGCTGCTGGGCCGGAATGGCGCGGGCAAGACCTCGACCCTGCGGTCCATCGCCCGCACCGGCTCCCCCATGGTGACCCGCGGCGAAATCTGGCTGGACCACAAGCCGCTGCACAACATGGCCTCGCACGAGGCCGCCGCTGCGGGCTTGGGCTTGGTGCCCGAAGACCGTCGTATCATCCCTGGCCTGACAGTGGAGGAAAACCTGCAACTGGCGCAGATCGCGCCGCCCATCGGCTGGTCGCTGGAGCGTCTCTACGACCTGTTCCCGCGCCTTGGCGAACGCCGCAAGCAGGAAGGCGTGACGCTGTCGGGCGGCGAGCAGCAGATGCTGGCGATTGCCCGGGCGCTGGCCCGCGACATCAAGGTGCTTCTCTTGGACGAACCCTACGAAGGCCTCGCCCCGGTAATCGTGGACGAGATTGAAAAGACCCTCATCCACATCAAGGAACAGGGCATGACAACCATCATTGTCGAGCAGAATGCGGTCCGCGCCCTGGAACTGGCGGACCGTGCGGTGATCCTCGATACCGGCGGCATCGTCTTTGACGGCACCGCCGCCGAGGTTCTGGAAAACGAAGAGCTGCGCGCCGAATACCTGGCGATCTGAACCGCATCCAAGTCATCATCTCCGCCGTGCCGGCCGCCCGCGTGCCGGCACAGGGTCACTGAGGCCGGCTCTGTTCAGGGCTGGCCTCCTTTTTTGGGCAACAGCTGCAGCCGCCGTCTGTAAAGATCAGTTTTCACTGCAATAAACCCTGGTTATACGCCCGCTGCTTCTGCGTCCTTTCCACCCTGGCGCCTATTCTTTTCCGCCGTTCTGTCCCCGAAATCTCTGCCACGGCCCGCGCCATTCCGGTGCGGCACCCGGCAGGACACAGAAAGGACACCCGATGCGCCAAACCCTGAAACTCGCCACCCTCGCCCTCGCGCTGCCAGCCGCAGCGGCGCTTGCCTCTGACGGCACCCCCAGTGCCGAAACCCAGGCCAAGATCCGCGATCTGCTGACCGGCCAGGGCTATGAAGTGCGCAAGATCGAAACCGAAGACGGTCTTTACGAAGCCTATGCCTTGAAGGACGGCAAAAGGTACGAATTCTACCTCAACGACAAGATCGAGGTGGTGAAGATCGAAGAAGACGATTGACCGGCACAAATCACAATCTGCCGGGCGCAATACCGTGCCCGGCCATTGCAGGAGGGCCGGCATGCGCCGCACATACGTCTGGGACCCTGTGGTCCGGCTGTTTCACTGGTCGCTCGCGGCGGGATTTGCCGCCAACGCGCTGATCACCGATCCAGAGGGCGATCTTCATCTCTACATCGGCTATGGTGTTGCCGCGCTGGTCGCCGTCCGGGTGCTCTGGGGAATGACCGGCAGCCGCTATGCGCGGTTTTCCAGCTTTCCGCCTGATCCAGGCGCCGCAGCCGGGCAGCTGAGCGACATCGCAACGGGCCGGGTCCGGCGGCACCTGGGGCATACGCCGCTCGGCGCGCTGATGATCTACAATCTGCTGCTGACCGTCAGCGGCATCGCCCTGACCGGCTGGCTGATGACCACGGATATGTTCTGGGGCATCGAATGGCCGGAAGAGCTGCATGAGGCGCTGGCCGCCTGGGCAGAATTCTCGGTCGTTCTGCATGTGGCAGCGGTGCTGTTCGAAAGCCGCCGCACCAAAGTCAATCTGGCGCGCGCAATGGTCACTGGCTACAAGGAGATGCCCGGCACCTCAGCGGAGACCCGACAATGCGCCCACAGCGGCAAGACCCGGCCAGACCCTGGATCCTGATTGCCGTCATTGCCGTGCAGGCCCTCTGCGCGGCAGTGTTTCTTGGCGACATGATTGCCGATCTCGGCGGTCTGGAAGCGGGAGAAGCCGAGCATGGCGAAGGCCCGCACGCCTATATCGAGGGGCTGGCGGCGCTGGCGCTGGCAGCGGCAATCGTGATCGAAACCCGCATCCTGCTGTGGCTGCTGCGCCGCAAGGCGCATCTGGAGGAAACTCTGAACGCCGCCCAGGCTGCGGTGCAGGACGTGATCGACGCCGAGTTTTCCACTTGGGGCCTGACGCCCGCCGAGCTGGACGTCGCGACCTTTCTGGTCAAAGGCCTCAGCACCGCCGAAATCGCCGCCATGCGCGGCAGTGCCGAAGGCACCGTCAAGGCGCAGCTGAATGCCATCTACCGCAAATCCGGCACCGGAAACCGGGCCGAGCTGATGAGCCTGCTGATTGACACCATGATGGGGCAGCGGCAGCCGGACACGGGCGAAGGCGCGGCTTCCCGCCCGGCCTGATCCGCGTTCAGACCATCTTCCGCAGCTCTGTCTTCAGCACCTTGCCATAGTTGTTCTTGGGCAGCGCTTCGATGCGGATATAGGCCTTGGGGCGTTTGAACCGCGCGATCTGGCTGTTGCACAGTTCATCCAGCTCCGCATCCGGCGCATCGCCCACGACAAAGGCCACCACTTCCTCGCCCCAGTCCGCATGGGCACGGCCCACCACGGAGACCTCGCGCACCTGCGGGTGCATCAGCAGCACCTCCTCCACCTCGCGCGGATAGACGTTGGAGCCGCCGGTGATGATCATGTCCTTGGAGCGGTCCTGCAGGGTCAGGTAGCCGTCCTCGTCCAGCACGCCCATGTCGCCGGTCATCAGCCAGCCGTTGATCAGGGTTTTCCCTGTCGCTTCCGGGTTCTCCCAGTACCCGGGCATCACCGTATCGCCGCGCACCATGATCTCGCCGTGGTGCCCCGCTGGCAGGAAATCACCCTCCGGCGTGCCGATCCGCACCTCAACCACGCTCTGCGCCCGGCCGACGCTGGCCAGCCGCTCCTTCCAGCGCGGATGCGCGCGGTCCTCCACGTCGTGGCGCGGCAGCGCGGTGATCGCCATCGGGCATTCGCCCTGCCCGTAGACCTGCACAAAGACCGGGCCGAAATGCTCCACCGCCTCCATGATGTCGGCGACATACATCGGGCCGCCGGCATAGACGACCGTGCGCAGGCCCTCGCCCTTTCGGCCCAGGCGTTTCGCTTCAGCCGTCATCCGCGTGACCATTGTGGGCGCGGCAAACATGTGCACGCGGCCAAAATGCGCAGCCAGATCGAAAATCTCCGCCTCGTCAAAGCCGCCGGAAACCGGGCAGACATGCCGCGCGCCGGCCAGCACATGCTGGATCGCATAGATCCCTGCGCCGTGGCTCATCGGCGCTGCGTACAGCGCGTAATCCTCCGCGCTCACCTGATCGACATCCGCGAAATAGGCAATCGCCATGTTCATCAGCATCCGGTGCGTGATCATCACCCCCTTGGGCCGACCGGTGGTGCCGGAGGTATAAAACAGCCAAGCCAGGTCTTCCGGCAAGCGCTGCGCGGGTTCCGCCACGGGAACCGCCTGCAACGCGGCGGCATAGTCCGCGCCGGTGATATCCACGCAGCGCACCTCGGCCTCGGTGCCTTCGACAGCCTCCGTCAGGCCCGGCGAGGTGAACACCAGCCGGGCGCCGGAGTTCTGCAGGATGAACTCCGCCTCCTTGCCATGCAGCTTGGCATTGATAGGTACCGCCGCCGCGCCGGCATACCAGATGCCATAAAGCGCGATCAGGTAGTCCGGGCAGTTCTTCATGAAAATGCCAACCCGGTCACCGGGCGCGATGTCCTGCGCCCGCAGCCAGCCCGCAAGTGAGGCCGCGCGCGTATGGAACCCGGCGTAATCTGCAACCAATTGCTGCCCCAGATACAGCGCCGGCCGCGCCCCCTCTGCCGCGGCCATCCTCGCCAGCCACACTGCAATGTTCATCCCAATCGCCTCCCCGGCTTGCCGTTGCGGCCGGAAACTGGCACGCACAAGCAAAGCCCTTCAATTCCGCAAAAATACCTGCGTAAGAATACCATATGAGCGATCTTGCCTTTGAACATGCCCCTGTAGGCCTTGCGGTTCTGGAACGCCGCGTCATCACCCGGTGCAACCTGCAATTCGCGGCGACCTTCGGCGGCGCGCCCGGCGACTACACCGGAATGCTGGTTGCTGAGCTTTATCCCAGCCAGGAAGACTTCAACCGCATCGGCGCCCTTCTGCAGCAGCCCGAGGCGCAAAGCGGCAGCTACAGCGACGAGCGCATCATGCGCCGCCGGTCGGGCGGCTTGTTCTGGTGCCGGGTGCGGGGCCGGTCAGTGACGCCGGAGGCGCCGTTTCAGACCGGCATCTGGTCCTTTGCCGATATTTCCGACGACCGCCCTGTCGTTTCCCTCACCCCGCGGGAACGCGAGGTGGCGATCCTTACCTGCAAGGGGCTGTCAGCCAAGGAGATCGGCAAGCAGCTGGACCTGTCCTACCGCACGGTGGAAAGCCACCGGGCGCATCTGTTGCAGAAATTCGGCGCCCGCAAGCTGCCGGAGCTGGTGGCCAAACTGACCGGGATGCCTCTTTGACCAGGAATTTCCTGCCGGCAATTGCGAATCCGCGCCATAGCCCTCATGTTACAGCCCAGTTCAGGAGTGCTTTCCTTGCGGTAATCCTTGCCCTATAAGCGCCCTAATTTCCTGCCCGCCCCTCCGGCGGGCCTGTCGGAATTGGCTGAGGACAATATGACCAACAAATCTCACGAAGCTGACGTGGCATTCATCAAGGCGCTGGCGGAGCTGCTGCGCGAAAACGACCTGACCGAGCTGCAGGTCAAACGCGACTATGGCGACGACGACAGTCTGAACGTGCGTGTGTCGCGCCAGACTGCAATGGCAGCTGCACCGGTGCAGGTACAGGTTCCTGCCGCAGCTGCCCCCGCACCGGTTGCTGCCGCAGCCGCGCCTGCCGCCGCTGCCGCTCCTGCAGCCGCAAACGACGATCCGGCCAGCCATCCCGGCGCCGTGACATCGCCGATGGTCGGCACCGTCTACCTGCAGCCGGAACCCGGCTCGCCGTCCTTCATTTCGGTTGGCCAGCAGGTCAGCGAAGGCGACACCCTGCTGATCGTCGAAGCGATGAAGACCATGAACCACATCCCGGCCCCGAAATCCGGCACCGTGAAGCGCATCCTGGTCGAAGACGGCGCCGCCGTTGAATTCGGGTCTCCCCTGGTCATCATCGAATAAGGGTCTGCCATGTTTGACAAGATCCTGATTGCCAACCGCGGCGAGATCGCCCTGCGCGTGATCCGCGCCTGCCGGGAGATGGGCATCAAGTCCGTCGCGGTGCACTCCACCGCAGATGCCGACGCGATGCACGTCCGCATGGCCGATGAATCGGTCTGCATCGGGCCGCCCTCCGGCACCCAAAGCTACCTGTCGATCCCGGCCATCATCTCCGCTTGCGAGATCACCGGCGCCCAGGCGATCCACCCGGGCTACGGCTTCCTGTCGGAAAACGCCAACTTCGTGCAGATCATCGAAGATCACGGCCTGACCTTCATCGGCCCGTCGGCGGCGCATATCCGCATCATGGGCGACAAGATCACCGCCAAGGAAACCGCCAAGAACCTCGGCATCCCGGTGGTGCCCGGCTCCGACGGCGGCGTGCCTGATATTGGCGCAGCCAAGAAGGCCGCCGCGGACATGGGCTACCCGGTGATCATCAAGGCCACCGCCGGCGGCGGCGGCCGCGGCATGAAGGTCGCCAAGGACGAGAAAGAGCTGGTTTCGGCCTTCTCCACCGCCCGCTCCGAGGCCAAGGCCGCTTTTGGCAATGACGAAGTTTACATGGAGAAATACCTCCAGAAGCCGCGTCATATCGAGGTTCAGGTCTTTGGCGACGGCAAAGGCACCGGCATCCATCTGGCGGAACGCGACTGCTCGCTGCAGCGCCGCCACCAGAAGGTGTTCGAGGAGGCCCCCGGCCCCTGCATCACCCCGGAAGAGCGTGCCCGCATCGGCAAGATCTGCGCCGACGCCATCGGCAAGATGGGCTATTCCGGTGCCGGCACCGTCGAGTTCCTCTATGAGGACGGCGAGTTCTACTTCATCGAGATGAACACCCGCTTGCAGGTGGAACACCCGGTGACCGAGGCCATCTTCGGCGTCGACCTGGTGCGCGAGCAGATCCGGGTGGCCGAAGGCCTGCCGATGTCCTTCACCCAGGAAGACCTGGAGATCAACGGCCACGCCATCGAAGTGCGGATCAACGCCGAGAAACTGCCGAACTTCTCGCCCTGCCCGGGCAAGATCACCCAGTACCACGCCCCCGGCGGCCTGGGTGTGCGGATGGATTCGGCGCTTTATGACGGCTATTCGATCCCGCCTTACTATGACTCGCTGATTGGTAAGCTGATCGTGCACGGCCGCGACCGAACCGAGGCGCTGGCGCGCCTGAACCGGGCCCTGGGCGAGCTGATCATCGACGGTATCGACACCACCGTGCCGCTGTTCCACGCGCTGCTGCAGGAGCAGGACATCCACACCGGCGATTACGGCATTCACTGGCTGGAACGCTGGCTGGAAGAGAACACACCGGGTTAAAAACCTGCGGGGCGCACCATCCGGATGCGCCCCGTTTTACATTTCCCTGCCATTGCCCTTTATACTGGCGGCACCATGAGCCTGACTGCCGATCTCCTGCTGCACGCCTATTCCGCCGGTGTTTTCCCGATGGCCGAACACCGCGATGACCCCGAAGTGTTCTGGGTCGACCCCAAGCGGCGCGGGATCCTGCCGCTGGACGGATTCCGCATCTCCCGCTCTCTGGCCAAGCGCATCCGCAACGGCGGCTTCGAGATCACCGTGAACTGCGACTTTGCAGGTGTCGTGGACGGTTGCGCCGACCGGGCAGAAACTTGGATCAACAGTGAAATCCGCGACCGCTACCTGGAACTGCATCTGATGGGCAACGCCCACTCGCTCGAGGTCTGGCACCAGGGCGAACTGGCAGGCGGCACATACGGCGTGTCTCTGGGTGGCGCGTTCTTCGGTGAAAGCATGTTCTCCCGCCGCCGGGATGCGTCAAAGGTGGCACTTGCCTATCTGACCGACCGGCTGGTGCAGGCTGGTTTCACCCTATGCGACACCCAGTTCCTGACCCCGCATCTGGCCTCCCTTGGCGGCGTCGAAGTCACCCGCGCGCGCTACCGCGCGCTCCTGCGCGAGGCTTTGGACAAGGATGCGGATTTCATGCGGCCGGCAGTTCCGGATCCTCAGCTGCTTTTGCAGCGGATGACCCAGACGTCGTAACGGTTGTGGTCCAGCGCGTTCAGCGCCGGGCTGGAGGCAATCATCCAGCCCTGAAAATGCTCTGCCCCGTTTTTGGGGTCCTGAACCGACAAATAGGCAAAGGCATCGCCCGTCGGGTTTTCCGCCGGATAGCGGCAATCCCGCACAGTCACCAGAAGGCCGAACATCTCTGCGCTGGCGCCAATGGCGACCTCAGCATCGACGGAATGCCCGTTCACCTTGTCAAGCGCGCGCAGCACCGCAGCGGTGCCTTGTGCGGCCTGCTCCTGCCCCCAGGCGGGCATAGCCAGCACCACCGCCGTAAGCGCTGCGGTCAGCCGCTTCACGACTCTTCCTCACCGCCGCCAGCCACGAATTTCACCAGCAGCGAAATCAGGCTGACCGCGCCTTGGGTATCTTCAATCTCGTCACCCGCCTCAAAGGCAAAGGGCGATCCGCCCGGCATGATCTCAACGAAATTGCCGCCCAGCAGGCCTTCGGAGGAAATCACCACGGCGCTGTCGTCGGGGATCTCGATACCATCTTTAACCGAAAAAACGGTATCGGCGCGGAAGGTTTCCGGGTTCAGGCCCACACCGGTCACGGTGCCGATCTTGACCCCGGCCAGCCGCACGTCGGTGCCGACGCTGACGCCTTCCAAAGAGCGGAAAGACGCATTCAAATCGTAAGTGGAGCCGGCGCGCGACAGGCCAGCCGCCTGCCCTGCATAAACGGCAAAGCCGATGGCCGCCGCCAGCACGATGCCGCCGGCAAAAACTTCAGTAGGATTATGGGACATGAAATCAGCCTTTTGGCAGATGTGTTTACTCGGGCACCCAGGCCTCGTAATCGCGGCGCTCTTTCGGCTCGCCGCCCGCGCGGATCGACCCGGCCGGCGCATAGGCCATGATGGTGCCGGTCAGGTTTTCCTGATGCGGCTTTTCCCAGGCCTTGTGCTTCAGCGGCTTTTCGCTCGGCACCTCGTCAAAGGTGCGGTGCAGCCAGCCGTGCCAGTCGGGGCTGATGCGGGAGGCTTCCACTTCGCCGTTGAACATCACCCAGCGCTTGCTGTCATCCGCGTTGCGGTAGAACACGTTGCCCTGGTCATCTTCACCCACCTTGATGCCCTTGCGGGCGGTGAAGATCCGGGTGTTCAGGGTGGAGCCGTTCCACCAGGTCACAGCGCGCAGAAGTGTGTTCAGGATTCCCATGGGTGCCTCCGGATTTTTCCGACTTCGATATGGCCCAATTTCCCGCCAAGGTCCAGTGGCTTGCGCCACGGGCAGCCTGTGACTTGGCGGGATTTGGCAGATTTGCCTCAGCGGCCTCTGTGCCGCTGGCAGGGTCAGCCCTCAGCGGGTGCCAGCGCGGTCAATTCGATCTCGATCCGGAATTTGGAGTCAATCAGATTGCATTCCACCATGGTGGCCGCCGGCGGGTTGGCGCCAAAGGTTTCCGCCAGAATGGGCCAGCAGGGTTCGAACTCCGCTGCATCCGGCAGGTAATAGTTCACCCGCACTGCGTCGGCAAAGCTGGCGCCTGCCTTCTCCAGTGCCGCACCTATGGTGTCCAGCGCCGAGCGGCACTGGGCCACCACGTCGTCGCCCTGCCCTACGGTTCCAGCAACATGCACGAAACCGCCGGCGACCACAGCGCGGCAATAGCCGATCTTGGCCTCGAACTCGCCGCCCGAAGAAATCCGCTTGATCATGTTTCTCTCCTCAACATGAAAGCGGCGCGGAAATGACCGCGCCGCTCTATCAGAAACTTTCGCCAGTCAGCCCGCTGACGCCGGCTCTTTCTCCGCATCCGCGTGGATCATCAGCGGTTGCGCGTCAGAGGTCACGGCCTCCTCGTTCACAACCACCTTGGTGACGCTGTCCATGCCCGGCAGGTCGAACATGGTATCCAACAGGATATCCTCCATGATCGAGCGCAGGCCGCGGGCGCCGGTCTTGCGTTCGATTGCCTTCTTGGCAATCGCGCTCAGCGCCTCATCGGTGAAGTCCAGCTCTGTGTCTTCCAGCTCGAACAGGCGCTGGTACTGCTTGACCAGGGCGTTCTTCGGCAGGGTCAGAATGGTGACCAGCGCATCCTCGTCCAGATCTTCGAGTGTTGCCAGCACCGGCAGACGGCCGACGAATTCCGGGATCAGGCCGAATTTCAGCAGGTCTTCCGGCTCCAGATCCTTGAAGATCTCGCCAACGCCGCGCTCGTCATTGTCGCGCACATCAGCCCCAAAGCCCATCGCCGAGCCCTTGCCGCGCTGCGCGATGATCTTGTCGAGGCCGGCAAAGGCGCCGCCGCAGATGAACAGGATGTTGGTGGTGTCCACCTGCAGGAATTCCTGCTGCGGATGCTTGCGCCCGCCTTGCGGCGGCACAGAGGCGACGGTGCCTTCCATCAGCTTCAGCAGCGCCTGCTGCACGCCCTCGCCCGACACGTCGCGGGTGATCGAGGGGTTTTCCGACTTGCGGGTAATCTTGTCGACCTCGTCGATGTAGACGATGCCACGCTGCGCGCGCTCAACGTTGTATTCCGACGCCTGCAAGAGCTTCAGGATGATGTTCTCGACATCCTCCCCCACGTAACCGGCCTCGGTAAGCGTGGTGGCATCCGCCATAGTGAAGGGCACATCCAGGATCCGCGCCAGCGTCTGCGCCAGCAGCGTCTTGCCGCAGCCGGTGGGACCGATCAGCAGGATGTTGGATTTCGCCAGTTCGATGTCAGAACCCGCCTTCTGGGCGTGGTTCAGACGCTTGTAGTGGTTGTGCACCGCAACCGACAGCACGCGCTTGGCGGTGGCCTGGCCGATCACGTAATCATCCAGCACCTGGCAAATATCCTTGGGCGTCGGCACGCCGTCGGTCGCCTTCAGGCCGGAGGCCTTGGTCTCTTCACGGATGATATCCATGCACAGTTCAACGCATTCATCGCAAATGAATACGGTGGGGCCAGCGATCAGCTTGCGCACTTCATGCTGGCTCTTGCCGCAGAAGCTGCAATAGAGGGTGTTCTTGCTGTCGCCGCCTGAATTCGTCGCCATGGTCTACCTTTCAGTCCGCCCGGTCCGCTGCGCCCGCGCTGCGGGGCAATTCATCTTTTGGCCAGCTTAAGCCAGTGCTTAGGCCGCCACAATGTGAAAGTGCGCCCCATCTGAAACGCGGGGCACACGGCTGTTCACAAGCGCAGGCGTCAGGCCTGCTCGTCGTCGCCCTTGGCGCGGTTCTCGACGATCTCGTCGATCAGACCGAATTCCTTGGCCTCTTCCGGAGACATGAAGTTGTCGCGCTCCAGCGCATTGACGATGGTGTCGTAATCCTGACTGGTGTGCTTGACGTAAATCTCGTTCAGGCGCTTTTTCAGCTTCAGGGTTTCCTCGGCGTGAATCATGATGTCGGTCGCCTGACCCTGGAAGCCGCCTGAGGGCTGGTGCACCATCACGCGGGAATTCGGCAGGCTAAAGCGCATGCCCGGCTCGCCGGCGGTCAGCAGCAGCGAACCCATCGAGGCCGCCTGACCGATCACCAGGGTCGAGACCTTGGGCTTGATGTACTGCATGGTGTCATAGATCGACAGGCCGGAGGTCACAACGCCGCCGGGGCTGTTGATATACATGGAGATTTCCTTGGACGGGTTTTCTGCCTCAAGGTGCAGCAGCTGGGCCACGATCAGCGAGCTCATCCCGTCATGCACCGGACCGTTCAGGAAGATGATCCGCTCCTTCAGCAGGCGGGAAAAGATGTCATAGGCCCGTTCTCCCCGGCTGGTCTGCTCAACCACCATCGGGACCAGGGTGTTCATGTATGTTTCTCTGGGATCAATCATTGCAACCTGCCTGCGTTGTTTATGTCCGGCACCATACCCGACAGTGTGTTACCCGAGTCTTAGTATCGCCCCTTTTGACCTGCAAGAGGCGGCAGGCATTTTCCCAATGACGCAAACCTGCATGTGGTGTCGCAATCCGCTGGAACGCTGTCGCTATTCTCGGGCTGCGCGCGGCACCAGCGCCTTAGGAAGCAAAATCAAGTCCGAATTCCGCCCGGTGTCTTTCACCGGGTGCTGCGCTGGGGTCCCGCCATGTCCGATGACAGCTTCGTTCAGAAAGGCGCCGCCGCCAATCTCGCCATTCCATTTGAGGGCGAGCCGCAGGATTTCTATTTCCTGCTGCTGCCCAAGGCGACGATGCTGCCGGTGGCCGCTGCTATCGAACCCCTGCGCATTGCCAACCAGGTGACCGGCACCCGGCTCTACCGCTGGTACATCATGACGGAGGACGGCCAGCCGGTGCGCTGCTCCAACGGCATGGTGGTAACCCCGGACACCCAGTTGCAGCCGCTGCCCTCGGATTCGATGGGTTTTGTCTGCGCAGGCGTTGAACCGCACGCGGCCGCCAGCGAAGTCACCTTGAACTGGCTGCGCCGCGAAAGCCGCTTTGGCCGCTCCATTGGCGGTATTTGCACCGGTGCCTTTGCGCTGGCTCAGGCCGGTCTGATCAAGAACCACAAGTTCACCCTGCACTGGGAAAACCAGCCGGGCTTCCTGGAAAGCTATCCCAGCCTGGAGCCCTCCCCAAACATCTTCGAAATCTCGGGGCCCTTGATGACCTGCGGCGGCGGCAATGCCGCCACCGACATGATGCTGCACCTGATCGAGGAGCGCCACGGCAAGCAACTGGCGATCATCGTCGCCGATATGTGCCTGCATGTGCGCTCCGGCGGCCAGGCGGCGCCGCAGAAGTCGAACTATGCGGTGGCCATCGGCAGCCGCAACCAGCGCCTGCTGAACGCTCTGCAGCTTATGCAGGAATCGATCGAGGAACCGTTGTCGATCGGCGAGTTGTGCGACCGGCTCGACATCTCCCGCCGCCAGCTGGAGCGGCTGTTCTCGCGCTATCTGAACCAAAGCCCGATGCATGTCTATTTTGACATGCGCCTCAGCCACGCCTTTGCGCTGATGAACGAAACCTCAATGTCTGTCACCGAGATCGCGCTGGCCTCGGGCTTCAATTCGGCCACCCACTTCTCACGCCAGTTCAAGCGAAAATTTGGCGCTTCGCCGCACTTCTTCCGCAAGGGCTGGAGCTGAGAAAGGCGGCTTGAACACCCGCCCTATCTTTGGTCCTGCGCCTAGAGCGGGCGGAAAGGCGCTACCTTTACAAAAACCAAAATTGGCAGCTTTTCTTTTGGCCGCGCCGTTCAACTCTGGTAACAGCTCCTACATATTATGTTGTTAGTACGCAGAAATTACGCCAAGTATTCGCCAGCACGGATTTCAAAAAGGAGTAAGGCGCCCCGGTGCCACCAGGAGACACAAGATGCCACTGCCCGAGTTTTCAGCTGATATGGATCCGGAAGAAAAGGAGCAAATGGTTGCAAACGCGGCCAAGGCTTCCAACTTTCTCAAGGCCATCAGCCATCAGGGGCGGCTGATGATCCTGTGCCATCTGGTCTCCGGCGAAAAATCCGTAACGGAACTGGAACAACTTCTGTCGGCCCGACAGGCTGCCGTCTCCCAGCAGCTTTCCCGGCTGCGCCTTGAGGGCCTGGTTGTCCCGCGCCGCGACGGCAAAGCGATCTACTACAGCCTCGCGGATGATAAGCCCCGCCGCGTTCTGGAAGTGGTCTACGATATTTTCTGCAACGACGGCGATTGACGCCATCGGGCTGCAGAATACTCTGCGTTCCGGCAAAACCGCGCAAGCCGCTCCCCATGCGGCACGCCAACCGGAGCGCAGCAATGAACCGCAGGCAGATCATCAATGACCCGCAGACCGGCAACAAGGCGGAAGCTTTTGAAGCCGCTGATGATTGCCCCGCCAACCCGATCCGTCACCGCACCATCGGAGATGTAATCACCGCCCGCCATGGCCGCCGCGCGGTGCTTCAGGGAATGCTTGGCACTTCTGCCTCTGCTGCCCTTTTTGGCGCGACGGCTCTCACTCAGCCGCACCGGGCCGCCGCGGCTGTCTCAAGTGCTCAAAGCCGTTACGCCTTTGACGAACTGGCATGGGGCAACGACGAAACCCACCATGTCGCACCGGGCTATGACGCGGACATCCTGCTGCGCTGGGGGGACCCCATCACCGCGGACGCGCCGGATTTCGACGTGATGAATCAGAGCGCCGCAGCACAGCTTCAGCAGTTCGGCTACAACAACGACTATGTTGGGTTCCTGCCCCTCAACGCAGAAGGCACCCGCGGGCTTTTGTGCGTGAACCATGAGTACACAAATGAAGAGGTGATGTTCCCCGGCCTTGGCCGCCAGGACAAGGCAGAGTTTGCTGGCATGACACGGGAACTGGCGGAAATCGAAATGGCCGCCCACGGCGGCTCAGTGGTGGAAATTGCCCGCAACCCGGAGGGAAAATGGGCCGTTGTCCGCGACGGCAGGATGAACCGCCGCATTTCCCCGCTGAACACGGTGATGGCCATTGATGGTCCCGCCGCGGGCCACCCGCGGATGCAGACCGGCGCTGATCCTACCGGGCGCGAGGTCATTGGCACCCTGAACAACTGCGCCGGCGGCATGACTCCCTGGGGCACCTGGCTGATGGCTGAGGAGAACTTTCACGGCTATTTCTGGACCAATCAACTGGACGCCGAGGGCGAGCCCGATCTCACGGGCCAGCCAGAGGCCGCACAGATGGCCCGCTACAACGTGCCTGCCCTGTGGTACGCTTGGGGCAAATTCCACGACCGTTTTAACATCGATAAAGAACCCAACGAAGTGAACCGCTTCGGCTGGGTTGTTGAGGTTGATCCGCTGGATCCGCATTCCACGCCGGTAAAGCACACAGCGCTTGGCCGCTTTGCGCATGAGGGCGCGGAAACCACCCTGTCCGCCGACGGCCGCCTGGTGGTCTACATGGGCGACGATGCCCGGTTCGAATACCTTTATAAATACGTCTCCCGCGGATCGGTTTCGCAGGACCGCGCCGCCAATTCCCGTCTGCTTTCCGAAGGAATGCTCTATGCAGCCCGGTTTGATCCGGACGGCACCCTGCACTGGCTGCCGCTGGTGCAAGGCCACGGGCCGCTCACGGCGGACAACGGCTTTGCCAGCCAGGCAGACGTGCTGATTGACGCCCGCCTGGCCGCGGATGTTCTGGGCGCAACCCCGATGGACCGCCCCGAAGATGTCTCGCCGCGCGGCGACGGCACTGCTTTCGTGATGCTGACCAACAACTCCAAGCGTGAGCCGGGCCAGACCAACGCCGCCAATCCGCGGCCTGAGTCTGATTTCGGCCATATCATCGAACTCAAGGAGGACGGCGGCGACCACGCTGCCACCCGCGGCAGCTGGTCCATCCTGGTGCAATGCGGAAACCCCGCAATTGCCGCCGTAGGAGCGCAATGGAACCTGGAAACCACAGAAAACGGCTGGTTCGGCTCACCGGACAATTGCGCCATCGACGCCGAGGGACGCCTCTGGGTCGCCACCGACCAGGGCCGCAAGTGGGACAAGACAGGCAAATCCGACGGGCTATATGGCGTGGAGACCGAAGGGGGTCTGCGCGGCCACTCCAAACTGTTTTTCCGATGTCCCGTGGGGGCAGAGCTTTGCGGCCCCTACTTCACCCCGGACAATGAAACCCTGTTCCTGGCAGTGCAGCACCCCGGCACCGACGGCACCACCAGCCTGAAAGGGTTCGAACGCGAATCCACCTTCGAGGATCCGGCCACCCGCTGGCCGGATTTCGACCCGGCGATGCCGCCGCGCCCCTCGGTAGTCGTGATCACCAAACAGGGTGGCGGCAAGATCGCAACCTGACCGGGCGCCTCAGCCCCACTAAATTGTGAGCCGCAGCTCCCCGGTTATGCCCTAGATGTTTCAAGCACGCCTTGGAGAAGCCCCATGTCTTTCATCCGTCTGACCGCCGCCTTGATCCTGACAGCTTCAACAGCCGCCGCTGGCAGCATCTCCCCGCGTGACGGCTGGGCGGTGCATGAGACCTCCAAACCCTTCGAGCAGCTGATTGCAGATGTCAAAGCCGCAGCCAAAACCCAAGGCCTGGGCGTCGTCACCCAGGCAGGCCCCACCGGCGCTGCCGCCGCCCGCGGCATCACCATCCCCGGCAATCGGGTGATTGGCCTCTTCAACAATGATTTCGCAGTGAATATCCTCGCCCTGTCGACCGCAGCGATGATCGAGGCCCCCGTGCGAATGTATGTGACAGAGGAGGCTGACGGCACCGCCACGCTGTCTTACAAACTGCCCACTCATGTCTTTGCCCCATACGCGGATGAGGGCGGCGCAGGCCTTGCAGCTCTGGCCGGCCAACTCGACCGCCGCTTCGCGTTAATCGCTGAACAGGCCCAAAAGTAGCTGCAGCCTCTTTCTGGTCACAAATACCCAAATCCCCCCGTTTGCGCCAAAAACCGCCGCAGCATTTCTCACACTGGCGTGAGAGGGCTTGCGCGCGGGCACAGGCTCGGCATTCTGGCGGCAAATCAACGGATTGGACGAACAAGATGACAGAACCCTCACGCGCAGCCGATGTTCTGGCCCGGCGGCTCTATGAGGCAGGCTGCCGCCATGCCTTCGGGATGCCCGGCGGCGAGGTGCTGACCCTGGTCGATGCGCTTACACGCGCGGGTATCGCCTTTCACCTGGCCAAGCATGAGAACTGCGCCGGCTTCATGGGCGAAGGTGTGCATCATGCGGACGGCGCGCCGGTCATCCTGATCGCCACCCTCGGCCCCGGTGCGCTGAACGGCATCAATGTGGTCGCCAACGCCCATCAGGACCGGGTGCCGATGCTGGTGCTGACCGGCTGCGTCGATGCAGCGGAGGAACAAAGCTATACCCATCAAGTTCTTGACCACCGCGCAGTGTTCACCCCTATCACCAAGGCGACCTTCAGGCTGGACGCCGAAGCTGCGGACCTGATCGCAGACAAGGCGGTCGCCATCGCAACTGAACCCCGAAACGGGCCGGTGC
Source organism: Leisingera sp. ANG-M6 (assembly GCF_000813905.1). NCBI lineage: Bacteria > Pseudomonadati > Pseudomonadota > Alphaproteobacteria > Rhodobacterales > Roseobacteraceae > Leisingera > Leisingera sp. ANG-M6. The sequence goes on along the minus strand of NZ_JWLG01000009.1, from coordinate 284,806 downwards.
ATATTGACGTGCCGATCTCGGTGGCAGATGCGCCGGCAAAGGACCGCGGCGTCCGCCGCGCGCCTGCAAGTGCCAGCGCGCCAAGCGGAGAGGCACTGGCGCAGGCGCGGTCCTGGCTGGCTGCAGCTGAACGTCCGGTGGCGGTCATTGGTCTTGATGCGCTGCAGGAAAACGCAGGCACTGCCCTTCGCAGTTTTCTTGAGAGACACCAGATCCCTTTCGTCACAACCTACAAGGCCAAGGGTATCCTGCCTGAGAACCACCCCCTCTGCCTGGGCGGTGCGGGCCTGTCACCGCTGGCGGACAAACACCTGCTGCCGCTGGTGCGCGAGGCCGATCTGGTGCTCTCCATCGGCTATGACCCGATTGAGATGCGCCCCGGCTGGCGCAATGTCTGGAATCTTGACACCCAGAACGTCATCGACATCGCGCCAGAGGCCAACACCCACTACATGCATCAGGCCGGCTTGAACTTTCTGACCGCCATCATTCCAACGCTGGAAGCCCTCTCCGAAGGCACCGCCCCGCGCGAAACCTGGACCAATGGCCGCCCGGCAGCGGTCAAATCCGCGCTGGCGGAAGCCTTCCCGCAGGATGACAACTGGGGCCCGGCCGGTGTCATCGCCGAATGCCGCGCGACCCTGCCGCCGGAAACCCTCGCCACCGCCGACAGCGGCGCCCACCGTATTTTGCTCAGCCAGATGTGGGAATGTTCCGAGCCGCGCAGTCTGATCCAGTCTTCCGGCCTCTGCACCATGGGCTGCGCCGTGCCAATGGCCATCGGGCGCAAGCTGGCGCAGCCGGACCGCCCGGTGGTCAGTTTCTCCGGTGACGCGGGCTTTCTGATGGTCGCAGGCGAGCTCGCCACAGCTGCCGAACTTGGCGTGGCTCCCATCTTCGTGGTTTTTGCGGACGCCAGCCTTGCCTTGATTGAGCTGAAACAGCGCCAGCGCCAGCTTGCCAACGGCGGTGTCGATTTCGCCGAGCACGATTTTGCCGCCATGGGCCGGGCGTTCGGCGGCAACGGTGTGACGGTCACCAACCGAAGCGAACTGCGCGCCGCGCTGATGGACGCAATGAAATCAGACAAATTCACCGTCATCTCGGCTGTGATCGACCGCGGAGGCTACGATGGCCGCATCTGACCTGCTGCCCCACGGCGCCCTCAAAGGCGTCAAGGTTCTCGACCTCTCCCGCATCCTGGCAGGCCCGACCTGCACCCAGCTCCTGGGCGACCTCGGCGCCACGGTGATCAAGGTGGAAAACCCCAAGACCGGCGGCGACGACACCCGGCAATGGGGGCCGCCCTATGTTACAGATGCGGACGGGCAGCAATCCGACCTTTCCGCCTACTTCATGGCGGCCAACCGCAATAAACGCTCGGTCGCCATTGATATTGCAACGGAAGACGGCCAGCAAATGATCCGCAGCCTGGCAGCAGAAGCCGACATCCTGATCGAGAATTTCAAACCCGGCGGGCTGGCGAAATACGGGCTGGACTATGCCAGCCTCAAGGACGATCTGCCGGGGCTGATCTACTGCTCCATTTCGGGCTACGGCCAAACCGGCCCCAACAGCCACAAGCCCGGCTATGACATCATGGCCCAAGGGTTCGGCGGCATCATGTCGTTGACTGGAGAGCCGGACGGCCAGCCGATGAAGGCAGGCGTCGGCATCGCCGATGTGATGTGCGGCATGTACGCCTGCATCGGCATCCTTTCCGCACTGCACCACCGCGAGAAAACCGGCGAAGGCCAGCAGATCGACCTGGCCCTGGTGGATGCCCAGATCGCCTGGCTGATCAACGAGGGCGTCGCCTATCTGAACACAGGCCAGAACCCCAAGCGCCGCGGCAACGAACACCCCAGCATCATGCCTTATGGCGTCTATGAGACTTCGGACGGCCACGTGATCCTGGCGGTGGGCAACGACAGCCAGTTCCGCCGTTTCATGGAGTTCCTAAGGCTCGAGGGCCTGGCAGAAGATCCCCGCTTTGCCACCAACCCCGCCCGGCTGCAGAACCGCGATGCGCTGAATGCCATCCTGATCCCCTCTGTGCAGCGCTTCACCACAGATGCGGTGCTGGACGCAATGGAGGCCCGCAAGGTGCCAGCCGGCCCGGTGCAAAACCTTGAAACCCTGTTCGCCACCGATCAAGTCGAAGCCCGCGACATGGCGATCGGCATGGACACCGCGGCAGGCCCGGTTAGGCTGCTGGGCAACCCGCTGAATTTCTCGCGCACGCCAGTCACATACCGGCACGCGCCGCCCCGATGCGGCGAAGGCACAGAAGAGATTCTGGGCTCGGGTTCCCCCTTCGGAACGCCCTGACCGCCCAAATCCGCGGCAGCATTCCGCCAAGTGTTACAGTTTCCGGCAAAACACCGCCAAACCGGCGGTGTTTTTGCAATCAATTGCCACGGCCCCTTGCAGAATTTTCAGGGGAAATCCTACACATCCGGCGAAATTCACATTTGCAGGCACACAGCCCATCACCAAACCGAGAGCGGGGTTCGCCCGGGTCAATCCGATGTTCTACTCTACATTACTGGAACACACGGAAACCGCGCAGAGTTCAAAAAAGAGATTGGAATCCCATGACGCATGACATTTTCGGCCAAGACAGCAGCCTGACTGACGCAGCCGCGCTGCAGGATTGGAACGCCGTGCAGCTGGGGGTTCTGGCCCACGCCGCCGTCACCGCCGACCACTTGGGCGCGGTGCTGAAAGCGGTACCGGAGTTTGCCCTGGCCCATGCGATCAAGGGGCTGTCGCTGCTAATGCTTGGCCGGTCCGAGCTACTGCCGACCGCCCGCGAGGCGCTGCGCGACGCCAAGGCGTTTTATGAAGGCGCCCTGCCCCGCGAACGCAAGTATGTCGACGCGTTGGAGAACTGGCTGTCGGGCCATCCCAGCCAGGCCATCCAGCGGATGGAGGAGGTGCTGGACATCTTCCCGCAGGACACGCTGGCGATGAAACTCAGCCACGGCATCCGCTTTATCATGGGCGACTCCGCTGGCATGCGCGCCTCGATTGAAAGGGTGCTGCCCTCCTACGATCCCGACCACGCAGGCCGCGGCTACCTCTTGGGCTGCCACTCCTTCTCGCTGGAGGAAACCGGCGAGTACGAACGCGCCGCCAACGCAGGGCGCCAGGCGCTGTGGATGGCACCGGACGATGCCTGGGGCTTGCACGCGGTCGCCCACGTTCACGACATGACCGGCAACGCGAAATCGGGGCTGGAATGGCTTGAGGGGCGCGAGGACGCCTGGGCCCATTGCAACAACTTCCGCTATCACGTCTGGTGGCACAAGGCGCTGATGCATCTGGACCTGGGCCAGATGGACGAAGCCATCGCCCTCTATGACAGTGAGGTCCGCAAAGACAAAACCGACGACTACCGCGACATCTCCAACGCCACCTCGCTCTTGATGCGGCTGGAACTGGAAGGCGTCAATGTGGGCCCCCGCTGGGAGGAACTGGCGAATCTCTGTGCCAACCGGACCGAGGATGGAAGCCTGATTTTTGCCGATTTGCACTACCTCCTGGCCCTCACCGGCCACCGAAAGGAGGAGGCGCACCGGCTGGTTCAGCGGATTCACGCCGATGCTGACGCGGGCGGCAGCGAGGCGAAGGAACGGATGGCTGCCCCGGGATGCGCCGCCGCCGACGGGCTTGAGGCCTTCGGAGACGGTAATTACAAGGCCGCTTTCGCAAATTTATCCACAGCCCGCACAACCATGCAGCTGGCCGGCGGCAGCCACGCGCAACGCGATGTTTTCGAACGGATAACCATAGACGCCGGCCTGCGTGCAGGACAGCTTGACGAAGTCGAAGCAATACTGGATGACCGCTGCGTCAAGCGCGGCGGCACAGAGGACAATTACGCCCTGGCCCGCCGCGCTCTGATCGCCCAGGGCCGGAACTCACCCGACGCTGCAAGCGTTCCCGCCGAATAAGACCTTCAAGGACCAGAAACGACCGATGTCCAGCGTTGCGCCCTTCCCCGGGCCTCAGAAAGACCCCAATGCTGCCAACCGTGCAGAGCCCCCGCTGCAGGCGGCCCAACCCCGTGTGCGCGACCCGCGGCTCGACTTCTACCGCGGTATAGCGATGTTCATCATCCTGGTGGCGCATATCCCGGGCAACCGCTGGGCCAGCTGGATCCCGGCCCGGTTCGGCTTTTCCGACGCAACAGAGATCTTCGTCTTCTGCTCCGGCATGGCCTCGGCCATTGCCTTCGGCAGCTCCTATGCCAAGCAAGGCTGGTGGCTCGGCACCGCCCGCGTGGTGTTCCGCTGCTGGCAGGTTTACTGGGCCCATATCGGCCTGTTCTTCTTCCTCGCCGCCTCGATGGCGCTGCTCGACCTATACGGCGGCTTCGACAAGAGCTATATCGGCTCATTGAACCTGCACTGGTTCTTCACCAACACGGTGCAGCAGCTGACCGGGCTGTTCACCCTCACCTATGTTCCGAACTACTTTGACATCCTGCCGATGTACCTGGTGGTTCTTCTGCTGATGCCGCTGATGATGGGGCTGGAGAAGGCAGGTCTGTGGACTGTGGCCACCGCCAGCATCCTGATCTGGCTCACCGCCAACCCCTACATGATCGGCCTCGGCCCGGACGGTATCTCCTTCATGGCGGAACCCTGGTCAGACCGCGAATGGTTCTTCAACCCGCTCGGCTGGCAGCTGCTGTTCTTCACCGGTTTTGCCTTCATGAAAGGCTGGCTGCCTGCGCCGCCGGTCTCCAAGGCGCTGGTGATTCTGGCCGCCGCATTCCTGGTCCTGTCGGCGCCCTTCGGCTCCTGGAAGGTGTTCCTGTGGGTGGAAGCTGCGAACAAGGACCTGGCCAGCCTGATCCGCCCGACCTGGGAAATCACCGCCGAATGGCGCGAGAAAACAGACTTCGGCCTGCTGCGTTATGCCCACTTCCTGTCGCTGGCCTATCTGGGCTGGGTAGCGGCCGGCACTGGCGGCAAGCGGCTCATCGCCTCCGGCCAGTCTCTGGCGGCCCGCACCTGGGCAGTTTTGCTGAAACTGATCACCAAGGTCGGCCAGCAATCGCTTGCGGTGTTTGTTTTCTCCATGGCTCTGGCGCGGTTCATCGGCTTTGCGCTTGACCAGACCGACCGCGCGGTTATGACCACGGCATTCGCCAACCTGGTTGGCTTTTTCCTAATCATTGTCTGCGCTTACTCCGCAGCCTGGTTCAAGTCGCAACCTTGGAGAGCCAAGCGATGAGCACTTTGACCCGCCGCACATTCATGGCTGCCGCACTTGGCAGCACCGCCCTTGCCGCATTGCCCGGCATGGCCAGCGAAGCCGTGCCGTTCACCCGCGATGTCGTGATCGCCAAGGCCCGCGCCCTGGCCGCGAAGGATTATGCCGAGCGCCCGATGGTGCCGCAAGACTGGCTGGAGCAGTCCTATGACGACTACAAGGCCCGCTGGTTCCGCACCAAGGACGCGCTGTGGTCCAGCACTGACCGCAGCTACAACGTTGATTTCTTCCTTCCCGGCCTCTATTTCCCGCGCGCCATCCAGATCAATACGGTGACGGACGGGCTGTCCAGCCGCGTGCCCTTTGACCTCTCGCTGTTCGACAAAAACGAAAAGGCGCCGGACCTCACCACCGAGGGCGACCTGGGCTATTCAGGCCTGCGCCTGCGCACCGATCTGGACGACCCCACCAAGAAGACAGAGTTCTGCGTCTTCCAGGGCGCCAGCTATTTCCGCGCCATCGGCATCGGCAATGCCTACGGCCTGTCTGCCCGCGGCCTGGCTCTGAAAACCGCTGACCCCGAAGGCGAGGAATTCCCCGAGTTCATCGAATTCTGGCTCGAGGCCCCCGCCCCCGGCCAGCGCCATATGGTGGTGCATGCGCTGATGGACTCGCCGTCGGTGACCGGCGCCTACCGTTTCACCGTCACCCCGGGCAGCAGCGCCGTGATGGATGTGGAGGCAACCCTGTTTGCCCGCGAGGAGCTGAGCCATGCAGGCCTTGCGCCGCTCACCTCGATGTTCCTGTTCGATGCCACCAACCGCCACCGGTTCGACGATTTCCGCCCGGCGGTGCACGACAGCGACGGGCTGCTGGTACTGAACGGCAATGGCGAAACCCTGTGGCGGCCACTGGCCAACCCGAAACGCCTGCAAGTGTCCTCCTTCGTGGACGACAACCCGCGCGGCTTCGGTCTGATGCAGCGGTCGCGCAAGTTGTCGGATTTCAACGACCTCGAGGCCTTCTATCACAACCGCCCCTGCCTGTGGGTGGAACCCAAGGAAGACTGGGGCAAAGGCGCTGTCACGCTGGTGGAAATCCCGGCGGACAAGGAAATCTACGACAACATCGTCGCCTACTGGCGCCCGCGCGAACCCTATGCCGCCGGGTCCGAGGTCAGCCTCAATTACCGCCTCACCTGGGGCGGCGAGCCGGTGCTGCCGATGCCGCGGGTGACCGACACCGCCGAAGGCGCCCGCATCTTTGGCGGTCCGGGCCGGATCATGACCATCGACTTCGCCGCGCACCCCTTGCTCGAAGGCGAACCGGACACCCTTGACGTCCACATCCACTCTCCCCATGTGGCGACCAGCGAAGGCGTGCTGCAGCGCAATCCGGAAACCGGCGGCCTGCGGCTCGCTTTCTACTTTGATCCGGGCGACCGGGACCACGTCGAACTTCGCGCCCAGCTCAGGAAAGACGGCAGCCCCGCCTCTGAGGTCTGGCTTTACAGGTGGACCGCATGACCATGTGTGATCTGATGCCTCCGGAACAGCCTCTGGCGATGCCGGAGCAAGATTTCAGCAAGGATTTTCGCGATGCGGAAGCCCCCGGCGGTGCTGCGCCGCGCCAGGTGGCGCTGTGGCGCCTGCTGGCGTTTTCGCCCGCGATGGCCGCAACCGGTGTTCTGACCTGGGTCATGGCCGGCTGGTTCACCGATGGCGGCTTCTCAGTGCTGGAGATGATCCTGCTGGCGCTGATCGCCTTCAACTTCTTCTGGATCGCCTTCACCGTCTCCACTGTACTGCTCGGCCTTTACGGGCTGTCGCGCCGCGAGCGCACCGCCGCCCGCGGTGCTGCCCGCCCGATGAAGGTGGCGCTCTTGATGCCGGTCTACAACGAGGTGCCCTGGTACGTGCTGGGCAACGCTCAGACCATGCTGCAGGAGCTTCACGGCCGCGGCGGCCTGCATGAATACGCGATGTTCATCCTGTCGGATACCCGCGACGACGCCATTGCCGCGCAGGAGCGCGCCAGCGTCGAGGCGCTGCGCACCATGCTGCCCGAGGGCACTGAGCTCTACTACCGCCGCCGCGACGACAACGAAGGCCGCAAGGTCGGCAATATCTCCGACTGGGTGCGCCGCTGGGGCGCTGGGTATGAGGCAATGCTGGTGCTGGACGCCGACAGCCTGATGACCGGCCGCGCCATCGCCCGGCTGGCCGATGCGCTGGCCCGCGACCCAAGCGCAGGCCTGATCCAGAGCTACCCGCAGCTGATTGGCGCGCAATCGGTCTTTGGCCGCATGCAGCAATTCGCCAACGGTGTCTACGGCCTGGCACTGGCCGAGGGCCTCGCCCGCTGGGCCGGCCACGAGGGCAACTACTGGGGCCACAACGCCATCATCCGCACCCGCGCCTTTGCCGCCTGTGCCGGCTTGCCGCTGCTGCGTTCCCGCTTTGGCGGCGGCGAGAAGCTGATCATGAGCCATGATTTCGTCGAGGCAGGCCTGTTGCGCCGGGCCGGCTGGTCGGTGCGCTTCCTGCCCCGCATCCGCGGCTCCTACGAGGAAACACCGGCCACCCTGATCGACCACATCCTGCGCGACCGCCGCTGGTGCCAGGGCAACCTGCAGCACCTCAACCTGCTGCACGCCAAAGGCTTCCGCGCAATCTCCCGCTTCCACCTGTTTGCAGGCGCGATCGGCTACCTGATGGCGCCGGTCTGGTTTGCACTGCTGGTCCTTTGGGCCGTGATCGGCCGCAGCGAAGAGGCGTCCGTCATCAGCTACTTCAGCGAAGCCAACCCCTTCCGCCCCAGCTGGCCCGACATGTCCGAGCCCAAGCATGTGCTGGTGATCATCCTGATCTACGCCATGCTTCTGGCGCCCAAGATGCTGGCCGCAGCAGCGCTGCCGCTCACAGGCAACCGGTTTTCCGAATACGGCGGCCCGGTGCATTTCGCACTGTCTTTCGTGTCCGAGGTGGTGCTGGCCATCCTCTATGCGCCGATCCTGATGGTGCAGCAGATGATCGCGGTGTTCCGCACCGCCCTTGGCCTGCAGCGCGGCTGGGCACCGCAGGCGCGTGACGGCGGCAGCTACTCCCTGCGTACCCTTGTGACCTGCCACGCGCTGGAAACCGTCAGCGGTGTTGCGCTCTGGGCCGGCATCCTGACCGGAACAGTGTCGCTGTGGCTGGCGCCCATCGCGCTGTCGCTGGTGCTGGCGGTGCCGCTGTCTGCGCTCTCCGGCGTCAAGACCGTGAACCGCATCCGCCACTGGATGGCCACGCGGGAGGAATTCACCGAACCCCAGATCACCCGCGCCGCCCGTGCCGCCCGCGCTGACCTGAAGGCGCTGCTGGACGGTACCACCGCCCGCGGCACCCCGGCAGAGTAACCGCCGCAAACAAGGAACTCCCGCGCCCGCAGGATGCCCCGGCTGGTCGGCACACCCTTGGCGGCCTTGGGCCCAGCGCCGCGCAGACGCGCGGCGAGGCCCGCGGCAAACGCTACCGCAGCGCGCCCGCACGGGCGCGCTGCCCGGCCCAACGCTTTGGCCTGCAAATCTTTGATTTTCAGGCCGAAGGGGCGGGTGCCCGCCGCCCTTTTCCAGACGCTCCGGCGGCGCTAGACGTTCCGGCGGCGTCAGCGCACCGCCGGCTGGTCCTCGAACCACTCCGCCATCAGCTCCGCCCAGCTCTTGGGCAGCGTATGGCCACCATCAAACAGCACCAGCTCAATATCCGCACCCGGCCCGCAGTCCCAGCGGCGGCGCATCAGGCCATCTGCGCTCCACGCCCTGTCCGGCGCATGAGAGGTGCAAGCGTTGGCCTCCCGCCAAACCTCTAGCGCGGCAAAGACATCGCCCTGCTCAAACCGCCCGCCACCCAGAATTCGGCCCTCCAGCGGCACCACCTCGTCGCGCCAGCCATGCACCTGCAACAGCCGCACGGGGCCATTGCAGCGTTCCGGCTGCGGCCGCCAGAAGGCGCCGGACACCGGCGCATAAGCCGCAAAGGCGGCAGGGTCGCGGCAGGCCAGGTAATGCACCATGAAGGCACCGGCCGAGAACCCGGCCAGCACCGTCTGCGACCGGGAGGTCCCGAACCGCTCTGCCGCATCCGCCAGCACCGCAGCAAAAAACGCGCCCTCGTCACGCCCCCCGGTAAACGGGCCGAACCCCCAGGATTGCGGTCCGCTGCCATCCCGGCGCAGCCCCTCGGGCGCAATCACCGCATAGCCGCGCTGCTTCAGCCCCGCCACCAGCGTCCGGTTGCGCAGCACGCTGCTGCCGCTGCCGCCATAGCCGTGCAGGAACATCACCACCGGCACTGCGCCCTCTGCCCCCGCAGGATCCGGCAGGACAATTTGATACTGTCCCTCTTCAATGCTGCAGGCACCTGCCTCTGCGCCGCACTCCGCCATGGCCGCACTGCCGCAGACCGCAGCCAGAGCCGCGGCAGCCGCCGCCTTTCTCAACCCCTGCATCATCCCTGCCACCGCGCCACCGGCAGGTTGCCGGCGATCCAGCCCGGCCCGGCTGCAGACCCCAGCATCCCTTCCGGCACGTCAATCACATGGGTATAACCCGCCTCCGACAGCATCAGCGTCACCCGTGCAGAGCGCACACCGCGGGCGCAGATCAGCGCCACAGGCACAGAGCGGTCAGGCCCCGCCACAGCCTGCAGGGCCTTGATGAAGTCTTCCCGCCGCATGTCGATCTGATGACTGCCCACTGGGACACCCGACGCCCGCCATTCCTGCGGCGTGCGGATGTCTACCAGGGTAATCTCGCCGGCCTGCGCCTGCGCATAGGCCTCCGCCACGGTCAGCCGCGGATGATCGTGGTCCGGTGGCTGGCGGCGCTGCCACCAGATGCCGGCCCCCGCTGCGGCAGCAGCGCCGCCCAGCAGCACCAGCCGCCGCGTAAGCGTCGGGTTTATTGCGTCTGCCCCAGCCATCGTTCCTCCGCTGCCGCTTTTGCCCCTATGGTCTAGCAGGCCACAGGCCCTCAATCACCAGAAACAGGCCGATTCCATCGGTCAAGTTCTTGTTATTGCGCGCCTGCTGCCCAATTATGCCCGTAACGAGCGTATTCACTCTGCCTTTGGCTGCGGCATTACCGCCGCAATCCGGGCGGCGGGGGTGGTTCTGAGCAACAAAATTGCTTAGCACTGGCCTAAAAACGACGCGCCAACCCGACAGGAGACTTGCACGTGTCCCTTTTCCTGATTGCGGCCCTGCCCTTTATCGGAGCCGTCTTTCCCGCGCTATTGATCCGCGCCGGACGCAATGCGGCTGCCTCTGCCGCCGGGCTGACCACGCTGCTCGCCTTCATCGGGTTGATGCTGCACATCCCAGCAGTATTCCGCGGCGAGACGGTCTTTGCCGCGGTGGACTGGCTGCCCGCCCTTGGCCTCAACGCGCATTTCTTCCTTGATGGCCTTGGCTTCCTGTTTGCGGCGATGATCCTGGGCATCGGCCTCCTGATCATCCTTTACGCCCGCTACTACCTGTCGCGCGAAGACCCCATGGGCCAGTTCTACAGCTACCTTCTGCTGTTCCAGGGCGCGATGGTCGGCATCGTTCTCTCGGACAACATCCTGCTGCTGCTGGTGTTCTGGGAGCTCACCTCGCTCAGCTCCTTCCTGCTGATCGGCTACTGGAAACACCTGCCCGAGGGCCGCCAGGGCGCGCGCATGGCGCTGACGGTGACCGGCTCCGGCGGGCTGGCGATGATTGCCGGCATGCTGATGCTGGGCCATATCGCTGGTTCCTATGACCTCAGCGTGATCCTGCAGAACAAGGAAGCGATCCAATCCTCGGATCTCTACCTGCCCGCACTGATCCTGATCCTGCTGGGTGCCTTCACCAAATCGGCGCAGTTCCCGTTCCATTTCTGGCTGCCGCACGCGATGGCCGCGCCAACGCCTGTCTCGGCCTATCTGCACTCCGCCACAATGGTGAAGGCCGGCCTCTTTCTGATGGCGCGCCTCTGGCCGGTTCTGGCCGGCACGCCGGAGTGGTTCTACATCGTTGCCACCACCGGCCTTGTCACCATGCTGGTCGGCGCGGTGATTGCCCTCTTCAAGGACGACCTCAAGGCGCTCCTGGCGTTCTCCACCGTCAGCCACCTCGGCCTCATCACCATGCTGCTGGGCTTTGGCACCAAGATCGCCGCGGTTGCCGCGGTGTTCCACATCATCAACCATGCCACCTTCAAGGCGGCGCTGTTCATGACCGCGGGCATCGTCGACCACGAGGCTGGAACCCGCGACATCAAGCGCCTGGGCGGCTTGCGCCACCTGATGCCAATCACTTTCACCATCGGCACGGTGGCAGCCCTGTCCATGGCCGGTATCCCGCCACTCAACGGCTTCCTCTCCAAGGAGATGATGCTGGAGGAAACCGCCCACACCATCTGGAACGGCTCGCACCTGATCGTGCCCGCCCTGGCCACTCTGGCGGCACTCTTCTCCGCCGCCTATTCCTTCCGCTTCATCGTGCACGTTTTCCTCGGGCAAAAGCGTGACGACTACCCCGGCCACCCGCATGACCCGAACACAGGCATGTGGATCGGCCCGGCCTTCTTGGTCGTACTGGTGGTGCTGATCGGCCTTGCCTCGGCCAAACTCGCAGGCCCGATGGTCGCCACAGCTGCAGGCGCAGTGATCGGCGGCGGCGAGCTGCCCTATTATTCACTCAAGCTCTGGCACGGTCTGACCCCGGCGCTTTACATGTCCATCGCAGCCACCATCGGCGGCCTGACCCTGCTGGCGCTGCACAAGCCCCTTCAGCGGGCCTGGAACGCCCTGCCCCGGCCCGAAGCAAAAACCATCTTCGAGGCCCTGATCGGCGCCTTCACCCGGCTCAGCCAGTTGGTGACCGAAGGGCTGCACAACGGTGTCCTCACCCGTTACGCGGCGATCATGGTCACCTTTACCGTGGCCATCAGCTATTTCGCCTACCGCGGCGGAACCCTGGGCGTTGAAACCCGCCAGCTGCAGGAGCCGGGCGCCCTGCCGGTGGTTGGCTGGTTTGCCCTGGTGGTGGCAACCCTGTTCATCGTCGCCAAGCACCGCAACCGCCTGCTGTCTCTGGTGCTGATCGGCGTGGTTGGCCTCGTGGTCTCGATGTCCTTCAACTACCTCTCTGCCCCCGACCTGGCGCTGACCCAGATCTCGGTTGAGGTGGTGACCATCATCCTGCTGCTACTCGCCTTGAATTTCATGCCCAAGGAAACCCCGGTCGAGACCCCGGCCCTCACCCGCCTCCGCGACGGCGCGATTGCAGCGGTGTCGGGCCTGGGGGCGGGCGGGCTGATCTATGCGCTCCTGATGCGCGACTTCGCCTTCCCGACCATCTCGGACTTCCATCTCGCCAATTCCTACAAGGGCGGCGGCGGCACCAATGTGGTAAACGTGATCCTGGTCGACTTCCGCGGCTATGACACCTTTGGCGAGATCATCGTGCTGGGCATCGCCGCCATGGTGATCTTTGCCCTGACCGAGGCCGTGCTCGGCTCCAAGGTCCGGGCCTATCTGCTGAACCGCAAGCCCGACCTGCCGCAAGCGGGCGACGCCCATCCGCTGATGATGGTGGTGGCAACCCGCGTGATGATGCCGCTGGCACTGATGGTCGCCGCCTATATCTTCTTCCGCGGCCACAACCTGCCGGGCGGTGGCTTTATCGCCGGCCTGGTCGCCGCCATCGCCATCATCATGCAGTACATGGCCTCCGGCTTTGCCTGGGCGACCGAGCGGCAGCGCTATCCCTACCACGCCATCATCGGCTCCGGCGTGCTGATTGCCGCCGCCACCGGCATGGGCGCCTGGTTCAACGGCAAGCCGTTCCTCACCAGCGATTTCGGCTACCTGCACTGGCCGCCGCTGGAGGAGTTCGAATGGGCCACTGCCGCCCTCTTTGACCTCGGCGTCTTCCTGGCCGTCGTCGGTGCGGTGCTGCTGGCACTCGAAAGCCTGTCGCGTTTTGCCTGGCAGCCGGGCATTAGCTCCGAACACGCAATGGACATCAACCCGGCACGCGACGCAGCGGCCAAGACCGGGACGGAGGGATAAGCATGGAACTTCTCGTTGCCTCGGCCGTGGGCATTCTGACGGCGGCAGGTGTCTACCTGATCCTGCGCCGCCGCAGCTTCCCGGTGATCCTGGGCCTGTCGCTGCTGACCTATGCGGTCAACGTGTTCCTGTTTGCCACCGGCAGGCTGGTCACCGGGGCGCCGCCGATCCTCAACAAATATGAGGAGGTCGCCTATACCGATCCGCTGCCGCAGGCGCTGGTGCTCACCGCCATCGTGATCTCCTTCGGCATGACTGCTGTTGTGGTGATGATCGCGCTGGGGGCCTATCTCTCGTCCCGCGATGACGGCACCGCCATGCCGGTTGAGGCAGACGGCGCAGAGGAGGACGCATAATGGAGCATCTTCTGATCGCGCCGGTGGTTCTGCCCGCCCTCGTTGCGCCCTTCATCATCATGGTGCTGCGCCACCATCTGGACCTGCAGCGGATCTTCTCGCTGGCCAGTGCGGTGCTGCTGGCAGGCATCACACTGGCGCTGGCCGCGCAGTCCGCCGATGGCACGGTAAAGGTCTACGAGCTCGGCGACTGGCCCGCACCCTTTGGGATCGTGCTGGTGCTGGACCGGCTGTCGGCGATGATGATCGTGCTGACGTCGCTCTTGGCTCTACCGGTGCTGCTTTACGCCATCGGCTCCAACTGGGACACCCGCGGCGCCAACTTCCATGCGCTGTTCCAGTTCCAGCTGATGGGCATCATGGGCGCCTTCCTGACCGGCGACGCCTTCAACCTGTTCGTTTTCTTCGAGGTGCTGCTGATCGCCTCCTATGGGCTGATGATCCATTCCGGCGGCACCCGCCGGTTCCAGGCCGGGGTGCAGTATGTGGTGTTCAACCTCCTCGGCTCCACCCTGTTCCTGTTTGCACTCGGCACGCTCTACTCCGTGACCGGCACCCTCAACATGGCCGACCTGGCGGTGAAGGTCGCCCAGATTCCGGCAGAGGACACCGCCCTTCTGCGCGTGGGCGCGGTGATGCTCCTCTTGGTCTTCGCGATCAAGGCATCGCTCCTGCCGCTGCACTTCTGGCTGCCCTCGGCCTATGCCAACGCGCCGATGCCGGTGGCGGCACTGTTTGCAATCATGACCAAGGTCGGCGCCTATTCGATCCTGCGCATCTACACGCTGGTCTTTGGCCCCGAGGTTGAGGCCACCGCAGGCCTGACCGAAAGCTGGCTGCTGCCCGCCGCCATGCTGACTCTTGGCGCCGGCGCCATCGGCGTCCTCGGCTCCAAGAAGCTGGGCCGCCTCGCCGCCTTCGGCGCCATCGCCTCCATGGGCACGCTCTTGATCGCAATCTCTTTGTTCACCCAGACCGCCGCCGCAGCTGCGCTCTACTACCTAGTACACTCGACACTGGCTGCGGCGCTGCTGTTCCTGGTCGCTGACCTGGTGATGGAACGCCAGGGCCAGTGGATCCTGCCCCAGTTGCCGATGCCGCAGACCGGGCTGATCTCAGCGCTGTTCTTTGCCGCGGCCATCGCGCTGGCGGGGATGCCGCCGCTTTCGGGCTTCCTGGGCAAGCTGCTGGTCCTTGATGCCACCCGCGGCGCCGATCTCGCCCCCTGGATCTGGGGTGTGATCCTGCTCGGCTCGCTCATCACCATCATCGGCATGGCCCGCGCAGGTTCGCTCCTGTTCTGGAAGGGCCACGGCCTGCCTCAACGCGCTGCAGAGGAACCCGGCTACACCGCTGCTGAAACCGCACCGCCGCCTGCACTGGCCTTCGTGGCCTGCTTCGGCCTCCTGGCCGGGCTGGTGGCGCTCACCGTTTTTGCAGGCCCCGCCACCCGCTATGCCGAGGCAACGGCGGCGCAGCTCTACGCGCCCTCGGCCTATATCGACACCGTGCTTGGGAGGACGGCTGAATGAAACTGGTCTGGCGGCTTTTTCCGCACCCCTTGCTCACGCTCCTGCTGACCCTCACCTGGCTTTTGATGGTGAACCGCTGGTCGCTGAACTCATTGGTCTTCGGCTTCCTGCTGGGGGTGGTGATCCCCTTCGTGACCCAACCCTTCTGGCCCAACCGGCCCAACCTTCGCCGCCCGTTCAAGATCGCGGAATACATCCTGGTTGTGCTGCTGGACATCGTGCAGGCCAACATCATCGTCGCCCGCATTGTGCTGTTCAAACCCAACGCCGACCGGCGCCCCAACTGGATCACCATCCCGCTGGACCTGAAAACGCCGGAGGCAATCACCGCCCTTGCCGGCACCATCACCATGACGCCCGGCACCCTTTCGGCGGACGTCTCGGATGAGGGCCACGCCCTGCTGGTCCACTGCCTCGATGCCCCCAACCCCGACGCGGTGCGGGATGAAATCAAACAGCGCTACGAGCGCCGGCTGATGGAGATTTTCGAATGATCGAAAGCGCTGCCACCTTCGCCTTCGCCTGTTTCGCGCTCGCCATGCTGATGAACCTCTGGAAGGTCGTCACCGCCCCCGATGTGGCCGACCGCATCCTGGCGCTCGACACCATGTTCATCAACGCCATCGCCCTGATGGTGCTTTACGGCATGGCGCTGGGAACTGAGATCTTCTTTGAGGCCGCAATGATCATCGCGATGCTCGGCTTTGTCTCCACCGTGGCCTACGCGCGCTTCATCCTGCGCGGCAACATCATCGAGTAAGGGGCAGAAAGATGGAAACCCTGTTTGAATTCCTCGTCGCCGCCTTCCTGGTAACCGCCGGCATCTTCGGCATTGTCGGCTCCTTTGGGCTGATCAAGCTGAACGACCAGATGTCGCGCCTGCACGCGCCGACCAAGGCCACGACCCTTGGTGTCGGCGGGGTGCTGCTGGCCTCCATGCTGCACGCAGCTGCGTTTGAGAAATACTTCTCCTACCATGAACTGATGATCACGCTGTTCCTGTTCCTGACCGCACCGATCACGGCAAATTTCATTGCCAAGGTGCACATCCACCGGCAGGAAACCCGCGATACCATGCCGGAGGCGGGCGGCGACGATCACTGGGCCACCCATGACACGCCCGAGGATGAGGAACGCCGCAGCGCGGAACAGACGCCGCCCGCCGAAGACTGAACGCACAGCACTCAGGAAGGCCTGACCCGTGATCGACACCTCCCGCCTGCCGCTGACCCGTGACCTGGTTCTGGTGGGCGGCGGCCACACCCACGCGCTGGTCTTGCGCAAATGGGGGATGAAGCCCCTGCCCGGCGCCCGGCTGACGGTGATCAATCCCGGCCCCACCGCGCCCTATTCGGGCATGCTGCCCGGCTTTGTGGCAGGCCATTATCAGCGGGATGAGCTGGACATTGACCTCGTGCGCCTCGCCCGTTCTGCCGGCGCGCGCGTGGTGCTGGGCGCGGCAGAGAATATTGACACCGCCGCCCAACTGGTGCACGTGCCCGGCCGCCCGCCGATTGCCTATGACGTGGCGTCCGTCGACATCGGCATCACCTCCGCCATGCCGGACCTGCCGGGCTTTGCCGAGCACGGCATCCCGGCCAAGCCACTGGGCCGCTTCGCCGCCCGCTGGGCTGCCTTCCGCGAGGATGACGGTCCCGCCCATGTCGCGGTGATCGGCGGCGGCGTTGCCGGGGTGGAGCTGGTGCTGGCCATGGCCCATGCCCTCCGCACCCGCGGGCGCCTCGCCCAGGCGACGCTGATCGACAGCAGCAGCGCCTTGCGCGCCATTGGCGAAAAGGCCCGCCAGACCCTGCGGCGCGCCCTGGTGGAACACGGCGTGCGGCTGGAGGAGAACGCCGACATAGAACGAATCGAAGACGGCTACATCACGCTGCAGGACGGGCGCGAAATCCTCTCGGATTTCACCACCGGCGCCGCCGGCGCCCGTCCCTATGGCTGGCTCGCGGACAGCGGATTAGACCTGAACGACGGCTTCATCCGCGCCAGTGAAACCCTGCAAAGCTCTGATCCGCAGGTCTTTGCCGCCGGCGACTGCGCCCATATGGAGTTCGCCCCGCGCCCCAAGGCAGGCGTCTACGCCGTGCGCCAGGCCCCGGTGCTCTACCACAACCTGCGCGCCCTGATGACCGGCGACCCGCTGCGCAAATACAAGCCGCAGAAGGACTACCTGAAACTGATCTCCATGGGCTCCAGGGAAGCGCTCGGCGAACGCTTCGGCACCACCCTGTCCGGCCCGCTGATGTGGACCTGGAAGGATCGCATCGACCAGGCCTTCATGGAAAAGTTCCGCGATCTGCCCACCATGGAGGCCTCGCCGCTGCCTGCCGAACACACCCTCGATATGGAGCAGGCACTTGGAGACAAGCCCATGTGCGGCGGCTGCGGCGCCAAGGTCGGGCGCAACGCGCTGCTCGGAACGCTTTCAGGGCTTGGCGGCACGAACCGCAACGACATAACGCCGCTGCCCGGCGACGACGCCGCCCTGCTGACCACCGGCGGCGTCCAACAGGTGATCAGCACCGACCACCTGCGCAGCTTCACCAATGACCCGGTGCTGATGACCCGCATCACCGCCGTGCATGCGCTTGGCGATATCTGGGCGATGGGGGCAGAGCCTCAGGCCGCCACCGCCAACCTGATCCTGCCGCGCATGTCCCCCGCCTTGCAGGCCCGCACCCTGCAGGAGATCATGGGCACCGCCTCTGAAGTCATGCTGGCAGCCGGGGCCGCCATCATCGGCGGCCATACCTCGCTGGGGGATGAACTGACCATCGGCTTTACTGTCACCGGCCTCTGCCAACGCCCGGCAATCACCCTTGCAGGCGCCAAACCCGGCGATGCTCTGATCCTGACCAAACCCCTCGGCTCCGGCGTGCTGATGGCCGCGGAGATGGCCGGCGAAGCCAAGGGAGAATGGGTGGCGGCCGCGCTTGACCAGATGAGCCAGCCGCAGGGCGCCGCCGCCCGCATTCTGCAGAACGCCCACGCGATGACCGACGTCACGGGCTTTGGCCTCCTCGGCCATCTCCTGGGCATCTGCGAGGCCTCCCGCACCGGGGCAGATCTCTACACCGGCCGGATCCCCCTGATGCAAGGCGCCGCCGAATTGGCAGACCGCGGCATCCGCTCCTCGCTGTTCCCCGCCAATCAGGCCGCCCTGCCGAAGCTGAAGACCACCGGCTGGCAGGACCTGCTGTTTGATCCGCAAACCGCAGGCGGCCTGCTGGCCGCGGTTGCCCCGGATCAGGCCGGAAATCTGCTGGAGCAGTTGCAAACCGCCGGCTATCCGGCATCCCTCATCGGCAAGGTCACAGAAGACACCGGGGCCATCACCCTCAGCGCCTAGCGCTGATACTGACAAGGGGCCAGCCCCTCTTGGCCCTAGGGGGCCAATTCACCCCGGGGTATTTCAGACCAGAAAGAAGCCCAACATCTGCTGCTTCTTTCTGGTCGAAAATACCCAGTCCCGTTGCGCCGCGGCGCAGCGCCAAACGGGCGCGGGGCATCGCAGATGTCCCGGCGACGGGCGGGAGAGCTCCGGTCAGAGACCGGACATAACCGCTGCCACCTGCGCTGCAGCCGCATCCAGTCCCGCCTCATCCAGCGCTTCGGCCCCGACCGTAGCAGCGACCTCTGCGCCAATGGCCGTGCGGGACTTGCGGTAGGCGGGGTCGTAATGCTCCACCATCAGCGCTTCGGTCAGGCCAGACTTGTCACCCGCCTCGATGCTGGCAAACCAGCCGTCGACAACAGCGCCGGAGCGGTGGGCGCGCAGCGGGCCCAGCTTCTCGCGCAGCCGCTCCGCATCTGACAGGATGTCATCGTAAGCCTGCACCAAGTAGCGGCAGCGTGCGGCCACCGGCACTTGCAGCTCAATCCTCGGCGCCTGCTTCATCGCGTCCCAGACCGCAGGCGGGATGATCCGCTGGCCAATCTTGCTCGATTCCGCCTCCACCAGCACCGGGCGGGCCGGGTCCAGCCTCATCAGCGCACCCGCCAAAGCGGACTCAAACCCCTTCTGGGAGGGCTGCGGCGTTGGCATATCCCCCAGCAAGGAACCCCGGTGATTGGCCAGCCCCTCCAGGTCCAGCACCTGCACCCCCAGATCTCCGGCGCGCTTCAGAACCTCGGTCTTGGCAGACCCGGTATAGCCGTCCAGCGCCACCAGCCGGTGCGGCAGTGCGGATTGATAGAGCGCCGCATTCACCAGCCGCCGGTAGCTCTGATAGCCGCCCTCCACCACCTCGGCGCGCCAGCCGATCTGCTGCAGCATCCAGGTAAAGGACCCCGACCGCTGGCCGCCGCGCCAGCAGTAGACCAGCGGCTTCCAGCCGCCCTCGTGGTGGCTCAGGCTTTGCTCGATGTGATTGGCGGCATT
This sequence comes from Leisingera sp. ANG-M6, assembly GCF_000813905.1. Lineage (NCBI taxonomy): Bacteria > Pseudomonadati > Pseudomonadota > Alphaproteobacteria > Rhodobacterales > Roseobacteraceae > Leisingera > Leisingera sp. ANG-M6. Next base: position 265,212 of record NZ_JWLG01000009.1, on the reverse strand, counting down.
GCGGAACACCAGCGCCGCGCCCAGCTTGCGCGCCTTGAAGGGGCTGTCCTGCACGTAAATCGTGCCGACCTCAGCCCGTTCCTCATTGTTCAGCACCGGCAGGCTGATTGCGCCCGGCACGTGATCCTCGGCAAATTCCGCCGGGCTGCGCACGTCGATCACGGTGTCGAACCCGTGGGCATAGAACTCTTGCAATGAGGTGAATTTCAGCGCCATGGCCCATGCCTACCGCGCCCCATGCGCAAGGAAAAGCCGCAATTGCTGCTGCCGCGGCGATAAGTCTTGCGCGCATTGCGCACAGGGCGCTATGGCAAGTCTCGCGAACAGACACCCCGGCGCAAACAGCCCGGTGACAGACTGCCAAGGACCAAAAGGCCATGACCACTGACCCGTTGGACATCCACACCCTGCCCGGCCACCTGATCCGGCGGCTGCACCAGATTTCCGTGGCCCAGTTCATGGACCGCATGGCGGGTGAAGGCATTGACCTCACACCAGTGCAGTTTGCCGCAATGGCCGCCATCCACCGCCATCCCGGCATCGACCAGGCTTCGGTTGCCGGGCTTATCGCCTATGACCGCGCCACCCTGGGCAAGGTGGTGGACCGGCTGGCGGACAAGGGACTGGTGGAACGCCGCGTTTCCCGGGCCGACCGCCGCGCCCGCGAGGTCAGCCTGACCCGAGACGGAACCGCGCTTCTGGAGCACATCCTGCCCATCGTGCGGGCCTCGCAGCCCGGCATCCTGACCGGCCTCACCGAGGCGGAACAGGACACCTTCGTGGCGCTGCTGCAAAAGGCGACCCTTGCAGGCAATGACCTCAGCCGCGCGCCGCAGCGCGACCTGCCCGCCCGCCACGCTGCCGAGTAGCGCTCAGATCAGCTGCCCGCGCGGGATATCCTCCTCCCCGAAGGGTTCGATCAGCTCCGGCCCCTCAGCCCGGTTGGAGTTCACCGCCGGATCAACCCGGTGGAAGTCCAGCACGCCCTCCGCTCCCGGCTGCATCAGCCGGGCGGCGCCATGGCCCTCCTCCCCCAGCCATTTGCCCCAGTCGCCGGCCTCCAGGATCAGCGGCATCCGGTGGTGGATAGGTGAAAGCCCTTCGTTAGCGGCCGTGGTGACAATCGCGCAGGTCTTGACCGGATCGTCAGCCCCCCAGCTCTGCCAAACGGCAGCAAAGGCAATCGGCGCGCCGTCGTTGCGGCGGATGTACCAGGGCAGCCGGGCGCCCTCCTCCGACTTGGTCCATTCATAGAACCCGCTGGCCGGGATCAGGCAGCGCCGTTCGCGGGCGGCCTTGGCAAAGGCCGGCTTTTCCGCAATCGTCTCCGCCCGCGCGTTGATCAGCAGCGGCCCGGCGGTCTCTGTCTTGTACCAATGCGGCAGAAACCCCCAGCGCATGGACACCAGCTGCCGCCCGGCATCACCCGCCTGCACCACATGCACCGGGTTGGTCGGGCAGACGTTGTAATTGGGCACCTTGGGCAAATCATTTGCCGGCTGCGCCGCAAACAGCTGCGCCATTGCATCCGTGGGCAAGGTTATGGCAAATCGTCCGCACATGCTGATTTCTAACCCGGCCCGCGGCGCGTTTGCAAAACCTTCCGCGGCACAGGATTTTCAGCCGCCCTGACAGGATGATAGATAGGCCTCATGACTCTTCAGAACGATCTCCAGTCCGCCTTGGGCTTTCTCAACCAGGGTAAGTTCAAACAGGCGCTGAAACAGTCCAAGGGCGGCATGAAGCGGCACAAGAGCCACCCGGATTTCCCCAATATCGCGGGCATCTCCCTGTCCGGCCTGGGCAAGCACCGTGATGCTGTCCCCTATTTCAAGAAGGCGCTGGCGCTGGCCCCCGGCTTTCACGACGCCCGCAAGAACCTAGCGCAGACGCTTCTGTTCATGCAGCAGGGCGAACCGGCGATGAAACTGCTCGAGCGGGTACTGAAGGACCAGCCCGGCGATCAGGCCGCGCTCTATCTTCAAGCACAGGCGCATCTGGTGATGAACGACGCAGAGGCCGCGATTGAGGCCGCCACCGCGGCGCTGGCCCGCGACTCGCGCCAGCCGCGGATGCTGCGGCTGCGCGCCACTGCCTGGAACACGCTGGGCGATGAAAAGGCCACGCTGGCGGATTATCAGGCCGCGCTCAAGGTGAACCCCAATGACGCCGACGCGCTGCAGAACGCCAGCCTGCTGCTGGCCCGCCTGATGCGCCAGGACGAGGCCACCGAAGCCGCACAAAAAGCCGTCGCCGTGGCGCCCCAGAACGCCGAGGCCCGCCGCCGCCTCGCCAGCCAGCTGATCTCCAACGGCGAAAGCGCTGCAGCGCGCGAGCAGTGCCTGGCGCTGATGGAGCTGGATCCCAAGGACACCCAGGTGCTCGAAATGCTGGCCCGCATCAGCAGCCGAGAGCAGAACGCGGAGCTGCTGCCCGTCGCGCAAAAGGCGCTGAAAGCCGCCGCGCCCCGCTCGCTTGACCGTGCCAACGTCAGCTTTGCCCTCGCCCGGATCGCCGATCAGGCGGGCGACAAGGAGGCTTTTGCCGCCCACAATGACGAGGCCAACGCCTGTATGGCGGCGCAGACCCCCTACGGCTACGAAGAGAGCGAGCGTCAGTTCAGCCGCATCATGGCGGCTTTCCCAGGTCAGATCGCCCCGGCAGAAACCGCGCCGGAAGGCCCGCGCCCGATCTATGTGGTGGGGATGCCCCGCTCCGGCACAACCCTGACCGAAACCGTGATCGGCCTGCACCCCGAGGTGTTTCCCTTGGGCGAACGCGGCGTGCCGGCGTTCCTGCTGCACCCCTTTATCGAAAAGGATCAGGAGTTCACGCCTGAGGCCGCCCGCACTTTCGTGTCGGAGGACATCAGCCGCCTGCCCGGAATGCCTGAGGGCACCGCAGCCTATGTCGACAAGATGCCCGACAACTACCGCCTGCTGGGCCACCTTGCCACCGCCTACCCGGATGCACGGTTTGTTCATCTTTGCCGCGATCCGCGCGATGTGGCGCTGTCGATCTGGCGCGGCTATTTCTCCGGCAGCTCGCTCACTTATGCTTACGACCTCAAGGCGATGGCGCACCGGTTCAACCTCTATGGCCGGCTGATGCAGCACTGGCGGCAGGTGATGCCGGGGCGGATCTATGACCTGCGCTACGAAGACTTCGTTGCCGATATCGAGGGCGAAAGCCGCAAGTTGGCGGACTTTTGCGGGCTGAACTGGGTTGAGGATATGGCCCACCCGGAACGCCACGAGGGCCAGGTGCTGACACTGTCGAACACCCAGGTCCGCCAGACAGCGCACACGCGCTCAATCGGCAAATGGGAAAAATACGCCGATGTCCTGGCGCCCTTCATCGACGGGCTGAACCCGGAAATCTGGCCGGAAATCAAGGGTTAACAGAAGTTACTTCGTGTAAGCCTTGCGCGCGATTTCGATCCGCGCGTCCATCATCGACATCTCTTTCAGGATCTCCTGCCGGCGGCTGCGGTCGCCGGCCTCGCGCAGCTCCGCCCGCAGCCGCTGCAGCTCTCGCGACAGGCTGACGAATTCCGGCACCCCGCCGCTCTCGCGCACCAGCCGGTTGACCAGCTCATTCTCCGGGTCGTCGCATTTCGGCAGCGGCTTGCCGGCGCCTTGCAAGTTGTCAAAGGCGCCGTCCTTCTCGGCGGCTTCGATCCGGGCATTGATGAGGTCGATCAGCGGGTGGTCCATGGCTTTATTCTGCCATGCGCGCCGGCTGCGGGAAAGCCCCCGCCACCCCGTTAACAAACGGGTGGCGAAGGTTAAGGGTGCCTAAAGATAATGCGGCAGCCCTCCTGCCCGAATGTTTCGCGCGCGAAACATTGGGTCCGGTCCGGACCTATATGCCGCGGCCTATTTCACCTGTGAAATCCGCCCGTCGGTATAGGGCGTATAGGGGCCTTGGGCGGCCATGTATTCCGCCAGCACATCCGCCAGGTCGGGGCCAAAGTCATAGGCGTTCTTGTCGTCTCCTTCGAACATCGCATAGCCGTCGCCGCCATTACGGACATAGTCATTGGTGACCACCATATAGGTCTTGGCCGGATCAATGGGCACGAACCCTTCACCCTCAGCTACCATCACCTCGGAAACGCGCCCCGCGTTCGGCGCGGCGGAGCTGTCCCAGCTGAATTTCAGCCCGGCCACCTGCGGGAAGCGGCCCTTGACGTCCTCCACCTGGCTGACGCCGTTCTCCAGCGCCGCGACCAAAGTCGCGCCGTCGATCTGGAAAGTAGACAGCGTATTCTGGAACGGCAAGATGGTCAGCACCTCACCCATAGTGACCTCCCCCGCATCCAGACTGGCCCGGATACCGCCTGAATTCGCAATGGCAATTGTCACGCCCTGATCCTTCACCCGGTCCAGCATCGCATCGGCCACCAGATTGCCCATCTGGCACTCTTGCACCCGGCAGACATCCCGGCTGCCTTCAACGGGTTCTGCCGCCTCTGCCACCACCTTGTTTCGGATCTCATCCAGCGGCTGCGCCAGTTCCGCGATCCGGTCGAGGGTCGCCGCATCCTCGCTGACTGCGGCATCCATGATCAGCGGCTCGCCGCTGGCGCTGACAACATTGCCCGCATCGTCAAACGTCACGTTCAGCTCGCCCAGGAACTTGCCATAGGCATAAGCCTGCACGATCTGCACCCCGTTCACCACGGTCGGATAAGGCCCGGCGGCCTTCTCGGAAGTGTTGGACAGGTAGGTGTTGCTGTGTCCGCCAACGATTACATCTACACCGGAGGTCTCTGCCGCCACCCGCTGGTCCACACCATAGCCGGAATGGCTGAGCACCACGATCTTGTTCACCCCTTCTGCCGTCAGCCTGTCCACCTCTGCCTGCACCGCCGCCACGGGATCGGAGAAATGCACATTCTTGCCGGGACTTGCCAGCTCATGCGTGTCCTCCGGCGTCAGCCCGATCAGGCCGATCTTCTCGCCGCCCCGCTCAATCACCGTGGATTTCTTCAGAACATCCGCCAGCGCCGGTTCACCCGACACATCCGCATTCGACATCAGCACCGGAAAGCCCACCGCATCCATGAAACCGCGCAGCACTTCCGGCCCGTCGTCGAATTCATGATTGCCGACGGTCATCCCGTCATAGCCCAGCTTGGTCATGAACTCCGCCGCGGCCTTGCCCTTGTAATAGGTGTAGAACAGCGAACCCTGGAACTGGTCGCCACCATCCACCAGGATCGAATTCTCCGCCCGTCCCCGTGCGTCCGCGATGGCCGTCACCAGCCGCGCGGTGCCGCCGAAACACTTGCCCTCGGCCTGATCTTCGGCGTCGCAGGTGCTGTCGTATTTGTTGATCGGCTCGAACCGCGAGTGGAAATCATTGGTATGCAGGATGGTCAGCTTGTACTCCGCCGCTGCCGCTCCGGCAGTCAGGGCCAGGGCTGCAACCGATGTGAGAATACGTGCAATCATGAGGAGCGCTCCCGTTGTTCTGTTTTTGGGAATCCTGCGCCCAAACCCCGCGCCGGTCAAAGGGGAAAAGCCGTGGTGCTGCCTCCCCTTGCGTCAGCTTGACCGGCGGCTTGCCCCCAATCCCCCTTGATTCCTTTGCAAACGCAGGGCATCAGGCCGCTATGCTGATTTACAAGATTTTCCGGGCGGACGAATGGGCCGCACTGCAGGCCGCGGGCGAGACGCCGGGCGCGCCGATCGATGTTGCGGACGGCTATGTCCATTTCTCCACCGCCACCCAGGCCGCGGAAACCGCAGCCAAGCATTTTGCCGGCGCCGAGGGACTGACCCTGCTGGCCTGCGATGCGGATGCGATGGGCGCGGACCTGAAGTGGGAAGTGTCCCGCGGTGGCGCCGAGTTCCCGCATCTCTACCGCAATATCCGCATGTCGGATGTGGTCTGGGCCAAGCAGCTTCCGCTGGTGGAGGGCACCCATCAGTTCCCGGAGGAAATGGCATGAAGCTGACAGAGAAGCTGGCCCTTGCCGCGATGCACCGGATCGACCCGGAGGCCGCGCACGGGCTGTCGGTGAAGGCACTGACGATGGGACTGGCCCCAGCTCCCGGCCCGGTCACCTCTGCCCGGCTCAAGACCACGCTGGCCGGGATTGACCTGCCGAACCCGGTTGGTTTGGCGGCTGGCTATGACAAGAACGCCGAGGCACTGGCACCGCTGTCAAAATCCGGCTTCGGCTTTATCGAGGTCGGCGCGGCGACGCCCCGCCCGCAGCCGGGCAATCCCAAGCCGCGATTGTTCCGCCTGACGGAGGACAAGGCGGCCATCAACCGCTTCGGTTTCAACAATGAGGGCATGGCGGCGATCGGCGCCCGGCTGGCGCAGCGCCCGCGCGATGCGGTCATTGGCCTGAACCTCGGCGCCAACAAGGACAGCGAGGACCGCGCCGCGGATTTTGCCAAAGTGCTGGCCCATTGCGGTGCGCATCTGGATTTTGCCACCGTCAACGTGTCCTCGCCCAATACCGAAAAACTGCGCGACCTGCAGGGCAAGGCGGCGCTGTCAGCGCTGCTGGCCGGTGTGATCGAGACCCGCGAGGGCCTTAGCCGCCGGGTGCCGGTGTTCCTGAAGATCGCGCCGGATCTGGACCGTGCGGGTATCGAGGATATTGCCGCCGTCGCTCTGGAAAGTGGCATCGACGCGGTGATTGCCACCAACACCACCCTGTCGCGCGACGGTCTGCAAAGCGCCCATAAGGGCGAGGCCGGCGGTCTGTCCGGCGCGCCGCTGTTTGAAAAGTCCACCCGGGTTCTGGCACAATTGTCGGAGCTTTTGGATGGCAAGGTGCCGCTGGTCGGCGTCGGCGGCATCAGCACGGCGGAACAGGCCTATGCCAAGATCTGCGCCGGGGCCGCTGCGGTGCAATTCTACACAGCAATGGTCTATGGCGGGCTGTCGCTGGCCGGGGACATTGCCCGCGGCCTGGATGAATTGCTGGCCCGCGACGGGTTCGAAAACGTCGCGCAAGCGGTTGGAACCAAACGGAAGGATTGGCTGTGATCACCTATTGGCATTACCCGAAATGCTCCAAATCCCGCGCGGGCCTTGCGCTGATCGAGGAGCGCGGTGCAGAGGTGCAAACACGCGCGTACTTGGAGGATGCACCCTCGGTTGAGGAACTGAAGGCGGTGCAGACCGCTCTTGGCGTCTCCGCGGTGGAGATGATGCGGACCGGCGAGAAGGTCTTCAAGGAACTGGGCCTTTCCAAGGACAGCGCCGAGGAGGAACTGCTGGCGGCAATGGCCGCGCATCCGATCCTGATCGAGCGCCCGATTGCCATCAAGGACGGCAAGGCGGTGATCGGCCGCCCGACCGAGGCGATCGAAACCCTGCTCTGACCGTTTCCCGGCGCGGGAAACGGCCAAAAAATCCGGCGAGGATTTTTGGGGTTCGAAGCACCGGTTTTCCGCGCCGGAAAACAGACCGGAATTCTCGCAGAATGCCGGCTGTCTCAGACGCCCACCTGCGCCTCCAGCCGCGGGTAGCGCAGGCCCAGCGTCACGCCGCGGGCAATGTTCAGCACAATCAGTGCGCCCCACAGGCCGTGATTGCCAAAGGCCGGCACCAGCAGCAGCAGTGCCGCAACGTAGATGGCAACAGATTGCAGCATCGCCCACCGCATGTCGCGGGTCCAGGTGGCGCCGATGTAGATACCGTCGAACATATAGCTGGCAACGCTCAAGACCGGCAGCACCGCCGCCCAGACCAGGAATACACGGCCCGCTTCGCGGACCTCCGGCGACGTTGACATCAGGTCAATGAGCCATGGCCCGCCAACAGCAAAGGCGATGCCCAACAGCACTGCACCGCCCACGCCCCATTGCGAGGTGATCACCGACGCGCGGCGCACGCGGGCCCGCGCCTTGGCGCCAACCGCGCCGCCCACCAAAGCCTCAGCGGAGAAGGCAAAGCCGTCCAGTGCAAAGGCGGTGATCTCGACAAATTGCAGCAGGATCTGATTGGCGGCGAGGTTCACATCGCCGATGCCGGAGCCGATGAACAGGAAGGTGGTGAAGGACCCAGTGAGCAGCACCGATCGCACCATGATGTCGCCGTTCACCTGCATCATCCGTTTCAGTCGCGCCGGGTCGAACACCCTTCCCCAGTCGCGCCATTGATCACCGGCAAAGGCATCGCGGCAGAGATACAGCCCCAGCGCCAGCCCGGTCCATTCTGCAATCAGCGTGGCGATGGCGACGCCCTCCACACCCCAGCCGAGGCCCAGCACGAACCATAGGTCCAGCGCGATATTCAGCCCGTTCATCCAGACCTGCAGCAGGAATACGCCGCGGGTGCGCTCCACCGCGATCAGCCAGCCCGTGACCGCATAAAGCGCGATGGTGGCAGGTGCCCCCCAGATGCGGATCTGCAGGTAATCACGGGCCAGGCTTTCGACCTCGGCACTGGCGGGTGCCAGTGCGAAGGCGCCCCAGAAAACGGCGCCTTGCGCGATGATAAAGACGGCTCCGGCAGCAAAGGCCAGGAGCAGCCCGCGCATCAGAAGCGCGCCGGTTTCCCCCCAGTCCCCGGCCCCGCGCGCCTGCGCTGCGAGACCTGTGGTGCCCATGCGCAGGAAGCCGAAGATCCAGTAGATCGTCGCCAGGATGACCGCACCGATGCCCACCGCGCCAATCGGTGCAGCCTCGCCCATCTGGCCGACCACGCCGGTATCGACGGCGCCCAGAATGGGAACCGTGGCATTCGACAGCACAATCGGCAATGCGATGCTGAGCACCCGTTTATGGGTGATCTCCGTGTCCGCGCTGGTCATCCGGTCAGCCTTCGCCGTTCTGGTCCTGCGGCATCAGGAAATGGCCGGTGGCCTGGGCAAACAGCTTGTCCTTGTGATCCTGCCAGGCCTCCACATGCACCGAGGCATAGCGGCGGCCGGAACGGTTCACCCGGGCGCGGGCATAGGCATCGCGCGGCAAGCCGGAACGCAGGTAGTCGACGGTGAAGTCGATGGTCTTGGGCTGCCGCGGCAGGTTGCCCTTGGCCATTTCCGCCGGGTCCAGATCACCGCTTTCGATGCGCTGCCAAAGGTGCGACCAGTTGAGCGTGATCATCGCGGTGATTTCCAGGAAGGCCGCCGTCACCCCGCCGTGGATCGCCGGCAGGAAGGGGTTGCCGATCAGCTTGTCATCGAAATTCAGCACCGCAGTCAGCTCATCACCGCGGCGCTCGAAGGTCACGTTCAGGAAGCGGATGTAGGGCACCGAGTCGACCAGCGCCGACAGGGCTGCATCGCGGCGCTGCTTGACCACCTGGATCGGTTCGGGACGGGGGCGGCTCAAAACTTCTTCTCCACGGTAAAGGCGCCTGAGGCGGTGGCGACGGGGCGGTCCGTGTCCTCGTCCATTGCCACGGCGCGGACAAAGGCGACGGTGCGGGTGATGTGGTGGCAGGTGGCGCGGGTGGTAATGGCCTGCCCCGGTGTGGCGGGGCGCATGTAATCAATGCGCAAGTCGATGGTGGCGGTGCCGCCCGGGGCGGACGGGTGGCTCATCACCGCTGCGCCGCAGCATGTGTCCATCAGGGCTGAGACCGCGCCGCCGTGAATGACGCCGGTGGCGGGATCGCCGATCAGCTTTTCGTCATAGGCCATCCGGATCTCGGCGGTACCGTCGCCGATCTCTGTCAGCTTCATTCCCAATTGCTTGGCGTGCGGAATCGCTTCGATGAACTGGCGCGCGAGGTCGGTCTTGTCGGCCATGGGAGTGTCCTTTGGATTCTCTCCCTCATCTTTGGCCCTGCCCCGGCAAAAGCGCAAGTGTGCCGCCGCGGAGGTTGCACTGTTCGCTGCAAGTGCATAGGTTCCCGGCAAGGGAGACGACGGATGACCGACAAAAGATTGTCATTCAAGGAAATGTGCGCAGAGTTCGAGGTCACGCCGCGGACGCTGCGCTACTATGAATACATCGAATTGCTGCAGCCGGACCGCGAAGGCCGGTCGCGGTTCTACGGTGCGCGGGAGCGCGCCCGGATGAAACTGATCCTGCGCGGGCGCAAGTTCGGCTTTCAGCTGGAAGAGATCCGCCAGTGGCTGCTGATCTATGAGAAAGAGGGCAACGACGCCCAGAACCACGCCTTCATGGAAATGGCCGACCGGCAGCTGGTGGAGCTGGAAAAGCAGCGTGAGCAGATCAATGAGGCCATCGAAGAGCTGAGCGAGCTGCGCGAAAGCACCCGGGCGCTGCTTAAATAGGGCCAGCACATCTTTCCGGTAATTGAACCCCGTCCTTTTGGCGGGGTTTTTCTTTTGCAGATTCCGCTGCCGGATTCGCCAGATTTCTGGCCAGGTGCATTGGCGAAACCCGCCTGCAGACAGCCAGTCAGCCCGTAACGTTACGTCACTTTATGTTCGTTTTGCGAACCAGTAACGCCCCGCAAAGTGACGCAACGTACAACTTACGTAAACGTAAAGTCAGTCTTGATCGAAATCCGAACTGCGCACAGCTTGGGCCTGCACCAAGCCGTAAGAGTGACGATGATGACCGAAGAAACCATGACCATCCGCGAGATGTGCGAGGCCTTTGACGTGACGCCCCGCACGCTCCGGTTCTACGAAGCCAAGGAACTGCTGTTCCCGATCCGCGACGGCCAGAAGCGGCTGTTCACCAAACGCGACCGCGCCCGGCTGAAGCTGATCCTGCGCGGCAAGCGGTTCGGGTTCAGTCTGGAGGAAATCCGCCAGCTGCTGGAGCTGTACCACGTCGGCGACCAGCAGGTGACCCAGCTCACCAAGACCTATGAGGTCGCGCGTGACCGGCTCGCCGATATGGAGCGCCAGCGCGAGGAGCTGACCGAGGCAATCGAGGACCTGAAGGACCAGCTGGCCTGGGGCGAGAAGATGATCGCCTCGATGAAGGCCAAGCAGGAGGCGGCCGAATAGGCCGCCGCCCCGCCCTTTCCCGCCGGCCTGCCCGGCATTGACCACGATCACCAAGACCCTGAAGAGGACCGCAATGCCTTCCTATCGAGCCCCCGCCAAAGACGCCCAGTTCATCCTGCACGACGTGCTGAAGGTCTCCGGCCAGGACATCCCCGGATACAACGAACTGGAACCGGATTTCACCGGCGCCGTGCTGGAAGAGGCAGGCAAGATCGCCAGCGAAGTGCTGCACCCGCTGAACACGGTGGGCGACCAGGAGGGCTGCCGCCTGGAAAACGGCGTGGTCTACACCCCCAAGGGATTCCTGGAAGCCTTTGAGCAGGTGAAGGAAGGCGGCTGGACCGGGCTCGACATGCCGGAAGAATTCGGCGGCCAGAACATGCCCTATGTCATGGGCACCGCGGTGGGCGAGTTTTTCTCAGCCGCGAACCAGGCCTTTACCATGTACCAGGGCCTGACCCATGGTGCGGCCTCCGCCATTCTGGCGCATGGCACGGAAGAGCAGAAAGCAACCTATCTGCCCAACATGATCAGCTGCCAGTGGACCGGCACCATGAACCTGACCGAGCCGCATTGCGGCACCGATCTGGGCCTGATGCGCACCAAGGCGGAACCGCAGGGGGACGGCAGCTTCAAGATTTCCGGGCAGAAGATCTTCATCTCCTCCGGCGATCACGACATGGCGGAGAACATCGTGCATCTGGTGCTGGCCAAGATCCCCGGCGGTCCCGAGGGCATCAAGGGTGTCAGCCTGTTCATCGTGCCCAAATTCCTGGTGAACGAAGACGGTTCGCTGGGCGAACGTAACGGCGTCTCGGTCGGCAAGATCGAAGAGAAGATGGGCATCCACGGCAACTCCACCTGCGTGATGAACTATGACGGCGCAACCGGCTGGCTGCTGGGCGAAGAGCACAAGGGCATGCGCGCCATGTTCACCATGATGAACGAAGCCCGCCTGGGTGTCGGCATGCAGGGTCTGGCGCAGGCCGAGGCCGCCTATCAGAACGCATTGGAATACGCCAAGGACCGGCTGCAAGGCCGCGACGTGACCGGCGTTAAGAACCCGGATGGACCGGCGGACCCGCTGATCGTGCATCCGGACATCCGCCGCTCGCTGATGGATCAGAAAAGCTTTGCCGAGGGCGCGCGCGCGTTCCTGTTGTGGGGCGCCACCCTGATCGACCAGGCCCACCGCGCAGGCGACAAGGACGCGGACGGTCTGATCTCGCTGATGACGCCGGTGATCAAGGGCTTCCTGACCGACCAGGGCTATGACATGACCGTGCTGGCGCAGCAGGTCTATGGCGGCCATGGCTACATCGAGGAATGGGGCATGTCGCAATACACCCGCGACGCCCGCATCGCGATGATCTACGAGGGCGCCAACGGCGTTCAGGCGCTGGACCTGGTGGGCCGCAAGCTGGGCCAGCACGGCGGCAAATACGTTCTGGCCTTCTTTGATATGGTCAAGACCTTCTGCCAGGAAAACAAAGAGATTTCAGAGGCTTTCACCAAAGATTTCATCAAGCCGCTGCAGGCTGCCTCCAAGGATCTGCAGGCGGCTGGCATGTTCTTCATGCAGAACGGCATGAAGGACCCCAACCACGCGCTGGCAGGCTCTTATGACTTCATGCATCTGTTCGGGCAGGTCTGCCTGGGCCTGATGTGGGCGCGGATGGGCAAGGCGGCGCAGGAAGCGCTTGACGCCGGGGCCGATGACGCGGCGTTCTATGAGACGAAACTCGCAACCGGCCGGTATTACATGGCTCGGCGGCTGCCCGCGACCAAGCTGCACCTGGCCCGCATCGAAAGCGGTGCGGACACGGTGATGGCGCTGGACGCGGACGCCTTCTGATGCCTGCGGGCGTCCCCTTGCGGGGCGCCCGGTTCTGCCCCGGCCGGTGCTTTGACACGCAAAGGACCGCAAGATGCCGAAACGTTTCCGCCTGACCCGCCGCCTGCCGATCGCGATGACCGAGGACGGCTACCGCAGGCTGAAGAAGTTCGCCCAGGAGGCGGGGCTGGATGAAGGCGAAGCGCTGTCATTCCTGTTCGAGAATTTCGACAGCGTGACAGACTACGAGAACCTGAGCCACCGGCTGCGGCTGTTCAACGCCGAGCTGGAGGCGCGAAAGCGCTAGAAAAGCGCAGCAAAGGGAGAGAGATGACCGAGACGCATTCCGCATGGATGACGGACGAGCACCAGATGCTTGGGGAGATGACGGCCCAGTTCATCACCAATGAATGGGCCCCCAAGTTCGAGACCTGGCGCAAGCAGGGCCTGATGGACCGGGAGACCTGGACCCAGGCCGGCGAGCTGGGCCTTCTCCTGCCCTCGATCCCCGAGGAATACGGCGGCGCCGGTGGTGATTTCGGCCATGAGGCAGTGATCCTGATGGAAGGCAGCCGCGCCAACCTGGCCAGCTGGGGCCATGGCATCCATTCCGGCATCGTCGGCCACTACATCCTGGCCTATGGCACCGAGGAGCAGAAAGCGCGCTGGCTGCCGAAGATGGTGACCGGCGAGCTGGTTGGCGCGCTAGCGATGACAGAGCCCTCCACCGGGTCGGACGTGCAGGCGATCAAAACCAAGGCAGTGAAGGACGGCAATGCCTACCGGCTGTCGGGGCAAAAGACTTTCATCACCAACGGCCAGCACGCCAACCTGATCCTGGTGGCGGCCAAAACCGACCCGTCCCAAGGCGCCAAGGGCGTGTCGCTGGTGGCGGTTGAAACGGATGGCGCCGAGGGCTTCAGCCGCGGCCGCAACCTCGACAAGATCGGCTGCCATGCGGCGGACACGTCGGAACTGTTCTTCAGCGATGTGGAAATCCCGCCGGAGAACATCCTGGGCGGCGTCGAGGGCCAGGGGTTCTATCAGATGATGCAGCAGCTGCCGCAGGAGCGGCTGATCATCGCCTGCGGCGCGGTCGGCGCGATGGAAGGCGCGGTGGAACGCACGGTGGCCTACTGCAAGGAGCGCGAAGCCTTTGGCGGGCCGCTGACACAGTTTCAGAACACCCGCTTCAAGCTGGCCGAATGCCTGACCAAGACCAAGGTCGCGCGCGCTTTCTTGGATGAATGCATCAGTGAGCATCTGCAGGGCAAGCTGACCGTCGAGAAGGCCGCAATGGCCAAGTATTGGATCACCGACACCCAAGGCGAGGTGCTGGACGAATGCCTGCAGCTGCATGGCGGCTACGGCTACATGCAGGAATACGCCGTGGGCGAAATGTGGGCAGATGCGCGGGTGCAGCGGATCTACGGCGGCACCAACGAGATCATGAAGGAGCTGATTGCGCGGTCGCTGTAGCCGCAGGGGCCGCGGCGGGATCGCGGGAGGCTGGTGATGGATTTTGAGTATTTGGGGAAAGATGAAGCCAAGGCAGTGTCCCTGCCCCCAAGCCTTCGCCAAATGGGCAGGGACGTCTTCACCTTTCACGGCCATCGGCTCTCCAGCCTGTACCGCAAGCCCAAGGTAACAAACGGAGCGATGAGGCGGGTTAATGCCCCATCATCTTTCCAAAAATACTCCACGGGGGTGCGGGGGTGTGAAACCCCCGCTCCGCCATCCGAAACAGGGAGCAACAAATGACAATGAAACTGCATTGTTTTGGCGAAAGCGGCAACTCCTACAAAGCCGCGCTGGCGCTGGAGCTGGCCGGGCTGGACTGGGAACCGGTCTTTGTCGACTTCTTCGGCGGCGCGGCCCGCACGCCGGAGTTCCGGGAATTCTCTGCCATGGCCGAAGCTCCGGTTCTGGTAGACGGGGATGTAACGCTCAGCCAGTCGGGCGCGATCCAGCAGTACATCACCGACAAGACCGGCAAGTTTGGCGGCCGCCCTGAGGACAAATACGAAGTGCTGCGCTGGGTGCTGTGGGACAATCACAAGATGTCCAGCCAGGCCGGCATGACCCGGTTTCTGATCAACTTCCTGCCGGACCAGCACCGCTCGCAAGAAGTGATCAACTTCATGCAAGGCCGCCTGAAGGCCGCCTATGCCACGCTGGAACACCATCTGGAGGGCCGCGAGTGGATTGTTGGCGACAGCCTCACCAATGCCGACATCAGCTGCTGCAGCTACCTCTACTACCCGGAACCCTTCGGCTTTGACCGGGCCGAATGGCCGCATATCGACGCCTGGCTGGACCGCATCAGCGCCCTGCCCGGCTGGAAACACCCCTATGATTTGATGCCCGGCAACCCGTCGGACCGGGCCTGAGGAGAGCACAATGACAGACGCATATATCTATGACGCGCTGCGCACCCCGCGCGGCAAGGGACGCAAGGACGGCTCCCTGCATGAGGTGACTTCGGTCCGCCTCTCCGCCCTGACGCTGAACGCGATCAAGGAGCGCAACAACCTGGAAGGCCACGCCGTTGAGGATGTGATCTGGGGCAACGTGACCCAGGTGATGGAACAGGGCGGCTGCCTGGCGCGCTCTGCCGTACTGGCCTCGGACCTGGATGAGCGTATCCCGGGCCTGGCGATCAACCGCTTCTGCGCTTCCGGCATGGAGGCGGTGAACCTGGCGGCGAACCAGGTGAAGGGTGGTGCAGGCGATGCCTATATCGCGGGCGGCGTGGAGATGATGGGCCGGGTGGCCATGGGCTCCGACGGCGCGGCGATTGCGGTGGACCCGAGCCTCGCGATGGAGACTTATTTCGTGCCGCAGGGCATCTCGGCCGACATTATCGCAACTGAATACGGCTTTACCCGGGATCAGGCGGACGCTTTGGCAATGGAGAGCCAACGCCGGGCGGCCAAAGCCTGGGAAGAGAAGCGGTTTGAAAAGTCGGTGATCACCGTGCGGGATCAGAATGGCCTGCCGATCCTCGCCCATGACGAATACATGCGTCCCGGCACCGACATGCAGGCGCTTGGCTCGCTGAACCCGGCCTTCCAGATGATGGGCGAGCAGATGCCGGGCTTTGATAAGGTTGCGATGCTGAAATACCCGCATCTGGAACGGATCAACCACATTCACCACGCGGGCAACTCCTCTGGCATCGTGGATGGCGCTGCGGCGCTGCTGATCGGTAACAAGGAGTTCGGGATACGCCACGGCCTGAAGCCGCGCGCGCGGATCAAGGCCACCGCCAAGATCGGCACCGATCCGACCATCATGCTGACCGGCCCGGTGCCGGTGACCGAAAAGATCCTGGCCGACAACGGCATGAAAATCGGCGACCTGGACCTGTTCGAGGTGAACGAGGCCTTTGCCTCTGTCGTAATGCGCTTCCAGCAGGCGTTTGACGTCGACCCGGAGCTGGTGAACGTCAACGGCGGCTCCATCGCCATGGGCCACCCGCTGGGCGCCACCGGCGCGATCATCATCGGCACCCTGCTGGATGAGCTGGAGCGGCAGGACAAAGAATGCGGCCTCGCCACCCTGTGCATTGCATCGGGCATGGGCGCCGCAACCATCATCGAGCGCGTCTGATGCCGAAGCTGGACCTATCCCAACTGCCCTGGCGGACCGGATCGGGCTACCCCGGCAAGCTGGCCGAAGCCTGTGCGGGCCGCAGCGTGCAGCCGCTGGGCGATCCCGGCGGGCTCAGCCAGTTCGGTGTCAACATCGTACGGCTGGAGCCTGGCGCGGCCTCCTCCCTGCGCCATTACCATATGGAGCAGGACGAGTTCGTGATGGTGACAGAGGGCACCTGCACACTGATCGACGATCAGGGCGCGCATGAGATGATGCCCGGCGACTGCGCAGCATTCCCGGCAGGGGACGAGAACGGCCACCATCTGGTGAACCGTTCGGACAAGCCTGCCGCCTTTCTGGTGGTGGGCACCCGCACCGCAACTGAGACCGGCTATTACAGCGATTTGGACATGATGGTGAAATTCGCAAGCGGCGAGTTCACCTTTACCCGCAAGGACGGCAGCCCGCTGACGGCTGACCAGACCGGAGAAGACACATGAGCGATTTCAAATACGACGTGGACGCAGACGGCGTCGCAATCATCACCTGGGATGCCGAAGGAAAGTCCATGAACGTCCTCACCCGCGAGGCCTTTGGCCTGGTGGAGGAATACGTGGACCGGGCGCTGGAGGACGACGCCGTCAAGGGCATCGTGATCACCAGCGGCAAGAAAGACTTTGCCGGCGGCATGGACCTCAATGTTCTGGCGACCATCCGCGAGGAATCGGGGGAGAACCCGGCCCAAGGCCTCTTTGACTTCACCATGGGCGGCCACCGCATCCTGCGCAAGCTGGAGTTAGCGGGCATGGATCCCAAGACCAAGAAGGGCGGCAAGCCGGTGGCCTGTGCCATCAACGGCACCTGCGCCGGCATCGGCACCGAGATTGCGCTGGCCTGCCATCACCGGGTGATGACCAGCAACCCGAAGGCCAAGATCGGCCTGCCGGAGATCATGATCGGCATCTTCCCCGGCGGCGGCGGCACCACCCGGTATTCCCGCATGGTGGGCGCAATGGCCGCCGCTCCGGTCCTGCTGGAAGGCAAGATGATGGACCCGAAGAAAGCCAAGGGCGCCCAGCTGATCGACGCGGTTTCCGACGATGCGCTGGCGGCGGCCAAGGAGTGGGTGCTGAACGCCAAGGACGCCGATCTGGTCAAGCCCTGGGACGCCAAGGGCTACAAGATGCCGGGCGGCGCCCCATATCACCCCGCGGGCTTCATGACCTTTGTCGGTGCCTCCGCGATGGTGCACGGTAAGACCCAGGGCGCCTTCCCGGCGGCCAAGGCGCTGCTGTCCTCCATCTACGAAGGCGCGCTGGTCGATTTCGACACCGCACTGAAGATCGAGGCGCGCTGGTTCACCAATGTGCTGATGAACCCGTCGTCCTCCGCCATGATCCGCAGCCTGTTCCTGAACAAGCAGGCGCTGGAGAAGGGCGCAGTGCGGCCCAAGGACGTGCCGGACCAGTCGGTCAAGAAAATCGGCGTGCTGGGTGCGGGCATGATGGGCGCGGGCATCGCGCTGGTGTCGGCTCAGGCCGGCATGGAGGTGGTGCTGATTGACCGTGACCAGGACGCCGCCGACAAGGGCAAGGCCTATTCCGCCGCCTATATGGACAAGGGCATCAAGCGCGGCAAGGCAACCGAGGAGAAGAAAGAAGCGCTGCTGGCGCAGATCACCGCCACCCCGGATCTGGACGCGCTGAAGGGCTGCGACCTGATCATTGAGGCCGTGTTCGAAGACCCGGGTGTCAAGGCCGAGATGACCCAAAAGGTCGAGGCGATCATTCCCGAGGACTGCATCTTTGCCTCCAACACCTCCACCCTGCCGATCACCGAGCTGGCCAAAGCATCGAGCCGGCCGGACCAGTTCATCGGCATCCATTTTTTCTCGCCGGTCGAGAAGATGTTCCTGGTGGAGATCATCAAGGGCAAAGAAACCGGCGACCGCGCGGTGGCCAAGGCGCTGGATTATGTGCGCCAGATCCGCAAGACGCCGATTGTGGTCAACGACGCGCGCTTCTTCTACGCCAACCGCTGCATCCTGCCCTATATCAACGAGGGCCTGCGGATGATCACCGAGGGCGTCAGCCCGGTGCTGATCGACAACGCTGCGCGCCAGCTGGGCTTCCCGGTGGGTCCGGTGCAGTTGACCGATGAGACCTCGATTGATCTCGGCGCCAAGATTGCCCGTGCCACCAAGGCGGCGATGGGTGATGCCTACCCGGAAAGCCCGGCGGATGACCTGATCTTCTGGATGGAAGAACTGGGCCGTCTGGGCCGGAAGTCGAACGCGGGCTTCTTCGAGTATGACGACAAAGGCAAGCGCGCCGGATACTGGACCGGCCTGCAGGAGAAGTACCCGCTGGCATCCGAACAGCCCGACCTGATCGAGGTGCAGGAACGGCTGATGTTCGCGCAGGTGCTGGAAGCGGTCCGGGCGCTGGAGGAAGGCGTGCTGATGGATATCCGCGAGGGCGACGTCGGCGCCATCCTGGCCTGGGGCTTTGCGCCGTGGTCCGGCGGCCCGCTCAGCTGGCTGGACATCCTGGGCACGCCCTATGCGGCGGAGCGTTGCGACAGCCTGACGGAGCAGTTCGGCGAGCGTTTCGCCTGCCCGGAACTGCTGCGGGAGATGGCGGAGAAGGGCCAGAGCTTCTACACCCGCTTTGCGCCGGAAACTTCTGCGGCGGCCTGAAGGCAAACATAAAACGAGGAAAGGCCAGCGCCCATGCGCTGGCCTTTTTTATGCCTTATCAGCAAGTTGAATGCCGAAACTGATCTTACATTCTGACCTCAGGCTGCAAAGCGCCGGCAGCGGCGCCTGCGGGCCAGTATTCTTCCTCAGCCATCATCGACAGAACCAGGCCGCGGGCCTCATCCGGGTTCAGCACGCGGTAGGCGCCTTGTTCGGAGAACACCCGGCCGCACATCAGGTTCGCCGGTGCCGCCGAGTAGCCCAGCATCCCGGCTTCCAGATAGATCACCTGATCCTCGGCAAATCGCGGCATCACCAGTTCCAGCTGGGCGCCCGGATGCATCCGGCGGATACCGCGGTAGCCTTCCAGGGCGCAAGCCGGAACGATGGCAAAGGGATCACCCTGGGCGTCTTCCACCAGTTCGCTTTCCAACAGCACGCCTTGATCCGGCATCAGCCACATCGGCACCCGGTTCATCAGCGCATCGCGCGGCACAAACAGCGGACAGCGGGCAGGTTCCAGATCGCCCTCTGCCGGGATCATGACCTCGCGCTGCAACTCCACCACGGTTTGCATGCCGTGATCGAAGGTCAGCACCTTGTCACCGGGCGTCAGCGCCTCCACCGGGCGCCAGCCCAGGTTAGAGGCCACATGGGTGCCCGCCAGGAAACCGCCCTGACCCACGGCGACCAGGGGAAAGCCGCTGTTCATGACCCCGCCAGCCGGGGTGCTCGTGCGTTTCAGAAGCCAGTCCAGCATCCGCTTTCCTTTCCAGAGGCTGCGGAGAACCCCCAACAGCCAGCCCGATAATTTTTTCCTTTGATCCTTGCCGCTTATGGGACGGAACTAAGGCGAAAACCGGACATTGTTCACGTTTCTGCGCCGATCTGCCAAACCTTTGCCGGATTAGGCTCCGGCCAGGCGCAATCAGCGCGCTACACGCTATCTGGATAGGAGAGAATCGTTAAAAGAGTATTCAAATTGCGCGATATCCTGCGCGCAGGCTTCGGCCACGGCCCCAGCCGCGGCATCGTCATAATAGACCCGCCAGTCGCGCTGGCGGCCGCTTTCATTGACCACTGGCAGTTCAAGGGAAAACCCGAGGTGATCAAACAGCAGCTGCGCATCGCTCTGGAAATGCTCCAGCCGGATATAAAGCTGGCACTGCTCCGCCCCGTCCGCGCGGCGCATGTAGGAAGACGCCGGGCTGCTGCAGAAGGCTGCGATGATCTCCGGGTGCTGCACAAAGGCACGGAACTCTTGCGCCTTCGCCAGGCCGATGGCCGGATGATCGAAGCTCTGCTCGCGCAACCAGTGGTAATAGCTGACCGCGCGGTCCCAGGGATTGCGCACCAGGGTAAAGGCAAAGAGGCCTTTCAAAGTGTCCTCAGGCACCAGCCCTTCGATATCGGCCAGGGTGGAATGCTTCCACAGCCGCCCGCGTGCCTCAGCGTCCTTCAGGCGGCGGCGGCGCTTCAGGGCCTTTGGCGTATCCCCTAGCATCATGTCATCGGCCATGGCACGCGCCTCCAGCGCCAGCGCCAATGCGGTGCCGCCGGTCTTGGGGATATGGATAAAAACGTACCGGCGGCCATGGGACAGGATCATGCCCCGACCCTAGGATATTGATCTGGGTAAGGAAACGATGGATTTACGCCTGCTGTGAAGCGCCTCGCAGACCCATTCACCTTTGCGCAAATACTCCGGGGTGAATTGGCCCCGGTGGGGCCAAGAGGGGCAGCGCCCCTTCCCTTCACTTCGAACGCAGCGCGATGGTGGTGCCGGCCGTGATGATCAGACCGATCCCCAGCATTTGCCAGAGGTTCAGCGCCTGCCCCCAATAGGCCCAGGCAACCCCCGGCCCGACGATCATCACCGAGTATTCGAACACAGCGACATAAGAGGCCTCACCCAGCTGGTAGGCCTTGGTGATCAGGAACACGCCACCCACTGCTGCGCAGCCCTGCAGCAGGATCAGGTGCGGGATCTCCCACAGCGGCCAGACCCAGCCGCGGGTGACAAAACCGTCCGCTCCCGCAGGCACGTCCTGCGGCCAGATCTCCAGCCCCGCCAGCAGCATCGCCCCCAGCACACCCTGCACCAGCAAGTAGACGAACAGCATCGCCACCGTGCTTTCGCCCTGACAGTAGAGGCCCGTGGCCAGCGAACCGAGCGCATAGAACAGCCCGCCCGCCACCGGCACCAGGATCAGCCAATTGAAGGCGGCAGGATCGGGCTGCAGCACCATCATGACACCCGCAAAACCGCCGAGCACCGCGCCGACACGGATCCAGCCGATCCGCATCTTCAGGAACAGGACGGAAATCACCACGATCAGGATCGGCGAGGTGAACAGCCCGGCCAGCGCCTGGGCAATCGGCATCAGCGCCACGGCGGAGAAGTAGAAAACCATCGACACCGCCACCAGCACCGCACGCAGCAGTACAGCGCCGAAGTTGCGGCAGCGCAGCCCGCCCAGTCCGGCGCGCGCCATCAGCCACAGGAACGGCAGTGCGACAAATGTGCGCAACAGGTAGAACTGGCCGAGCCCGATGGTCTCCGCCATCAGCGGCACGGCGTTGTCGGTGATGCCGATAATCAGCATTGCCGCCAGCATGGCCTGTGCGGCTGCGGTCTGGCTGGTGCCCGGGGCGGAGAGTGCGGCTGTTTGTTTCATACCCTTCCCATTGCCCGCAACTTTCCGCAATATCTGTCCTCTAAGCGACACCAAAGTGATTCAGGGGAGGAAACTGATGGGGTGGATGGCGGATGAAACCGGTCTGGAGAAGACCGCCGCGAATTATGTGCCGCTGTCGCCGCTCAGCCATCTGCAGCGGGCGGCGCAGGTGTTTCCGGACCGTTTGGCGGTCAGCTATGGCAAGCACCGCAAGAGTTATGCGGAATACCATGAGCGCTGCACCCGTCTGGCCTCCGGCCTTGTCAAACTGGGGGTAAAGCCCGGCGATGTGGTGGCGACCTTGCTGCCGAACATCCCCGCCCAGGCAGAGGCGCATTTCGGCGTGCCGGCCTGCGGCGCGGTGCTCAACACCATCAACACCCGGCTGGATGTGAGCACGGTTGCCTATATCTTCGCCCACGGCGAGGCCAAGGCCGTGCTGGTCGACCCGCAGTTCATTGAGCTGGCAGAGGCCGCCGTCGAAGAGATGGAAGGCCCCGCCCCGGTCCTGATCGAGGTGGCCGACGATCAGGCGAGCTGGCACGCCACCGGCCGTCACATGGAATACGAGGTGCTGCTGGCCAGCGGCGACCCGGACTTCCAGTGGATCATGCCCGAGGATGAGTGGGAAAGCCTGGCGCTGAACTATACCTCCGGCACCACCGGGCGGCCCAAGGGCGTGGTCTATCACCACCGCGGCGCCTATCTGATGACCATGGGCACGGTGGTGTCCTGGCGCATGGTGCTGCACCCGGTTTATCTGACCATCGTGCCGCTGTTCCATTGCAACGGCTGGAACCACACCTGGATGATGCCGCTGGTTGGCGGCACCCTGGTCTGCTGCCGCGATATCACAGCGCAGAACATCTACAACGCCATCCACTACGAAGGCGTCACCCATTTCGGCGGCGCCCCGATCGTACTGAACATGATCGTCAACGCGCTGGATGAGGAGCGCCGCACCTTTGACCATACGGTCGAGGTCTTCACCGCCGGCGCCCCGCCCGCCCCTGCGACCTTGTCGAAGATCGAAAACCTCGGCTTCAACATCACCCATGTCTACGGGCTGACCGAGACCTTCGGCCATGTCACCGAATGCTATTGGAAGGCACAGGATTGGGACGCGCTGGACAAGGCGGGCATCGCCGCCAAGAAATCGCGCCAGGGCGTCGCGATGCCGATGCTGGAGCCGGTGGTGGTGCGCGACAGCGAGCACAACGTGCTGCCGATGGACGGCCAGGCCCAAGGCGAGATTGCCCTGCGCGGCAATGTGGTGATGAAAGGGTATCTGAAGAACCCCGAAGCCACGGCGGAGGCCTTCAAGAACGGTTACTTCAACTCCGGCGACCTCGCCGTCCAGCACCCCGACGGCTACATCCAGATCGCTGACCGGGCCAAGGACATCATCATTTCCGGCGGCGAGAACATCTCCTCAGTCGAAGTGGAGGGGGTGCTGATGGCCCACCCGGATGTACTGCTGGCCGCGGTTGCGGCGATGCCGGATGAGAAATGGGGCGAGGTGCCCTGCGCCTTTGTCGAGCTGAAAGCCGGTGCCAAGGAAGACGCCGCGGCGCTGATCGCCTTCACTCGCGAGACGCTCGCAGGCTTTAAGGCGCCCAAGAAAGTGGTGTTCCAGGAGTTGCCCAAGACCTCCACCGGCAAGATCCAGAAGTTCGAGCTGAGAAAAATCGCCAAGTCCCTGTGATTTTTCACAGCGAAACGGCACTAAGGGGCGGCAAAGCAAATTGCCGCCCCTGTTTTATGTGCTTATTCTGGCGGCAACGAGACGGATGGGGACCGGGCAAGCTGCATGACGGCATTGAAGGAATTTGAGCGGCTGGAGGCTGCGGGCCTGTGGCGCGCTGATCCTGAGGCCCAGCGGCGGGATGTGATCATCTCGCTGGGCGATGCAACGCTGACCATTGCCAGCATGAACGACCAGCCGCTGGCGCATTGGTCGCTGGCCGCAGTGGAACGTGCCAATCCCGGTGAGTTCCCGGCCCTGTTCCACCCCGACGGCGACCCCGGCGAAACGCTGGAGCTAGCGGAAGACGAAACCGCGATGCTGGAGGCCATTGCCCGGGTGCAGAATGCGATTGGGCGGTCGCGTGCACGGCCGGGGCGGCTGCGGGCGGTCAGTATCCTGGGCACACTGGCGCTGGTGCTGGCGCTGCTGGTTCTGTGGCTGCCGGGTGCCGTGACCCGCCATGCGGTCAGCGTCGTGCCTGATATCAAACGCAAGGCCATCGGACAGGCGCTCTTGGGGCGGATCGAGCGGGTCTCCGGCCCGGCCTGCGCCACCCCGGAGGCGGCACCGATCCTGAAGAACCTGGCGCAGCGCACCGGCGTGCGGCAGCTGGCGATTCTGCGCTCCGGCATTCCCGGCAGCCTGCATCTGCCCGGCGGCATCGTTCTTTTGAACCGCTCGTTCGTCGAGGATTTCGAGGATCCGGCGGTTGCCGCCGGAGCCATCCTGGCAGAACGCGCCCGGGCAGAGGCCAGCGACCCGATGCAGGAGCTGCTGGAGGCCGGCGGCTTCGTCTCCACCTTCAAGCTGCTGACCACCGGCGAGCTGGACCGCGCCGCGCTGGATGCCTATTCCGAGGCCACCCTGTCCAGTCCCCGGCCCCAACTGCCCGACGAGGTGCTGCTGGCGGAGTTTGCCCGCGCTGCCCTGCCCTCCTCCCCCTATGCCTATGCGCTGGACATCACCGGCGAGACGGTGCTGGGGCTGATCGAAGCCGATCCCATGGCCGGCCGCGAGCTGGAGCCGGTTCTGAACGACCGCGACTGGGTGCAGCTGCAGAACATCTGCGGCTGACCTCACTTTCTACTCCCCTGTCCCCTGCCAATCGCGAAAATGCGCCGGATCTGCTAGGATCGTCAAACCTGCGCAAACGCACGATCAGGGGGGACGTGAGCCATGCCGGACAACTCAGCCAGTTTCACCGGGGATATTCCCAGTCACTATGACAGCGGCCTGGGGCCGGTGATTTTCTACAACTATGCAGATGATCTGGCCGCCCGATGCCGCAACCTGGCGCCGCAAAACGTTCTGGAGCTGGCAGCAGGCACCGGCATTGTCTCGCAGCGGCTGCGGCGCAGGCTGGCGCCGGACTGCACGCTGACGGTCACCGATCTGAACGAGCCGATGCTGCAGCTGGCAAAGGCAAAACTGTCCGATACAACAAGTGTCACCTTCCAGCCCGCCGACGCGATGGCGCTGCCATTTGCGGATGGCAGCTTTGATCTGATTGCCTGCCAGTTCGGGGTGATGTTCTTCCCGGACAAGGCGGCAGCTTTCCGGGAAGCCGCACGGGTGCTGAAACCCGGTGGGCACTATGTCTTCAATGTCTGGGCACCGATGGCAAAGAACCCGTTTGCGGAAATCGCCGACTTGGCCGCGGCGGAGTTCTTTCCTGCGGATCCGCCGGGATTTTACAAGGTGCCGTTCCACTATGGCGATCCCGAAGCCGTGAAAGGCGATCTGAATGATGACGACTGGTCCGGCATCCGCCATGAAACGGTCCGGCAGGACAAGACCATTGACGACCCGGAGAAATTCGCCGAGGCGCTGGTTTACGGCAACCCGATGATTGATGAAATCCGGTCCAGGGGTGGTGTCGACCCGGACGAGGTTGCCAGCGCCATTCTGGACGCCCTTCGCGGCCGTTTCGGACCGCCGCCTTTGAGGATGCCGCTGGAGGCCGTGGTCTTTACCTGCCGCCGGCACTAGCCATTGAGTGCCGGGCCGCATCTGTCCTGGTGCCGAAAAGGCCGGGCAGACGCCCGGCCTGTGAAATTTAGGGTTCGAAGTCTTACTTGCTAAGCCGGGCGCCGCTGAAACCGGCGCGCTGCACCTTGGCCAGTGCTGCGGCTGCCTGTGCTTCACCCTGGTAGGGTCCCGCCAGAACCACCTTGTAAGGCTGCCCCTTGCGGCTGACGGTACCAAGACGCACTGTCAGGCCGGCGGACGCCAGTTTGCGGGCGGCTGCCTTGGCCTGTGCTGGTTCGGCATAGGTCGCTGCACGGACATAGCGGCTGGCCGGTGCAAGCTGATCCGGTACCGCAGCGCCGGGAGCCGAGCGGGTCGACAGGCGCAAGCCTTTGGGCTGTGCCTCTGCCGGGCTGAGCCGCGCACCGCGCGGCAGTTTGACTGCGGGCCGGTCCAGCGGCAGCTGAACCAGCTTGCGGGGCACGCCGCCGGTCCAGATCTGCGCCATCTGCGCATCGCCTTCCGGGGTGCGCACGCCGCGCATTGGGTTCATCCGCCCGTCTTCGCGTGCCACTGTCTCATATCCTGCAGGGGCCTGGGCAAAACTGGTCACCACTGCGGGCCGCACGGTGCGTTCCGCCCGCTGCGGATTCAGCCGCCCGTCGGTCCAGACCGGGCGGTAGCCCTCCGGCACCGTGAAACTGTTGCTGAGACGGCGGTCCTGGTAGATGTGGGTCTGCACCACGCGGGTATTCGGGGTGAGCCGCACTGAACTCTGCGGCCCGATTTCCTGACTGCCATAGGTCACTGGCGGAGCATCCTGAGGGCCGCAGCGCACGCCCGAAGAACCCGCGTATTGGCGGCTGATATCGGAAAGGCCCGCGCAGGAGGTATTGCCTGCAGGCTTCGCCGCCGGAACCGGAGCGGGCGCTGGCTTGGGCGCGACGCGCACGACCTTCTTGGCCGCGGGCTTGGGCGCTGCAGGCGCCGTGGCAGCTGCGGCCGGCCGGACACTGGTCGTTTGCGGGGTGCGGCGCGGCTTGGCGGTGGTGACAGACTGCGGCGGCGTGCTTGAGGCTGCCGGCTTGGGCTGCACAGCGGCAGGTTTGGCCGGAGCCGGGGCCGGCTTAGCCGCGGCGGTTTGCGCAGGCTGCTGGCTGGGCTCGAGGGTGATCAGCTCAGGCGCTGCGCTCCGCTGCTGCTGCCGGGTTGCGCCGGCGACCTTAGTGGGCGCATAGCCGCATAACTGCTTGCGGGAGCGGGAAACCCGCGGAACCCAGCTGACATTGCCGTCGATGCCTGCACGGATGTAGATACAGCCGCGGCTGTCGACATACTGCTTGCCCTTGTAAGATGCGGGCGGATACTCAGCGGGCGGACGGGTTTCACGCAGGGTTTGTGCCTGTATCCCTGCGGCGCCAGCAGCCCCCGCGATGATGGCCAGTGCAATAATTCTAGTTATTTTCATTCCTGAGCCCCACAAAATATGGCTGCAGGATGCCCGAAACTGGCCTGTGAGTAAAGATTCTGCGGCAACAATAAGGCCGCACTCCGGCAATTTTTGCGCGAATTGCAACTAATTCACACCGCGTGGCTGCCAAGGCGGATTTGCTCCGCCCTGGCGCCAGCGGATCACTTGGTGCCGAACATCCGGTCGCCCGCATCGCCAAGACCGGGCAGGATATAGCCCTTCTTGTTCAGCTCGCGGTCCAGCGAGGCGGTGACGATCGGCACATCCGGGTGCGCCTCTTTCATCCGCTCGACGCCTTCGGGCGAGGCCAACAGGCACAGGAAGCGGATGTTGTTGGCACCAGCTTCTTTCAGCAGGTCAATGGCGGCGGCGGAGCTGTTGCCGGTGGCCAGCATCGGATCCACGGCAATCACCAGCCGGTCCTTCAGGCCCTCAGGCGCCTTGAAGTAATACTGCACCGGCTCCAGCGTTTCCTCGTCACGGTAAAGGCCGACAAAGCCGACACGGGCCGAGGGGATCAGTTCCAGCACGCCGTCCAGCATGCCGTTGCCCGCGCGCAGGATCGACACCAGCGCCAGTTTCTTGCCGGCCAGGATCGGCGCGTCCATTTCCTCCATCGGGGTTTCGATGTTGGTGGTGGTCAGCGGCATTTCGCGGGTGATTTCATAGGCCAGCAGCTGGGTGATCTCGCGCAGCAGCCGGCGGAACCCCGCGGTGGAGGTGCCCTTGTCCCGCATCAGGGTCAGCTTGTGCTGCACAAGCGGGTGATCAACAACGGTCAGGTGGTCGGTCATGGGGCACTCCTAAAGTTTGCTTTTCCGCGCTTTTACGGGCTTGGCCGCGGCAGGCAAGCGTGTTTTGACCACGAGGTCAAAGAAAGCTTTTACCGGGGCCTTGGGCAGGCACATCCAGATGGGCCGCGATAGAGGCGCCCACATCGGCGAATTTGACCTGCCCGACGGGGCCCGCGTCAAGCCCGGCGATCAGCACCGGCACCTGTTCGCGGGTGTGGTCGGTGCCCGGCCAGCTGGGGTCATTGCCGTGATCGGCGGTCAGCACCAGCATGTCGCCCTTGCGCAAGCGCGGCAGCAGGCGGCCCAGTTCGGCGTCAAACCACTCCAGCGCCCTTGCATAGCCGGAGATGTCGCGGGTGTGGCCGTACAGAGTGTCGAACTCGACGAAATTGGCGAAAGTCAGGCTGCCGTCCTCTGCCGTCTCCACCGCGTCGAACAAGTGCTGCATCAGCTGCGCATCCGCGCCTTTTTTCAGGGTGTCGATACCGGACATGGTGAAGATGTCGCCAATCTTGCCGATAGCATGGACCTTGCCGCCCGCATCCTGCACCCAGTTGGTCAGCACCGGCGCCGGCGGGGTGATCGCAAAGTCGCGGCGGTTGGTGGTGCGGGTGAAGCCCTCTTCTTCGGAGCCGAGGAAGGGACGCGCAATGACCCGCCCCACTTTCATTGCGTGCAGGCGCGGGGCAACGGCCTCGCAGAGGGCCAGCAGGCGGTCGAGGCCAAAGGTCTCCTCATGCGCAGCAATCTGGAACACGCTGTCGGCGGAAGTGTAGCAGATCGGTTTGCCGGTCCGCATGTGCTCGGCGCCCAGATCATCAAGGATCACCGTGCCAGAGGCGTGGCAATTGCCAAGGATACCATCGGTGCCCGCCTGCTCTGCCACAAAGGCAGAAAGGTCTTCGGGGAACGACGGCGCCTGATCGGGGAAGTAGTGCCAGTCCCAGGGCACCGGCAGCCCTGCCAGCTCCCAATGGCCCGACGGTGTGTCCTTGCCACGGCTGAGTTCGGCGGCGCAGCCCCAGCGGCCTTGCGGCGCTGCGTCCAGGCCGGGAAACGGCACCGAGGACGCCAGCCGCATCACCGCGCCGAGACCAAGGCGTTCCATGTTCGGCACGTTGAGCGGGCCGCTGCGGCCATCCTCTGCCTGACCGTCAGCGCAAGCCTGCACGATATGGGCCAGCGTGTTGGCGCCGAGGTCCGGCAGGTCGCCGTTGAAGAAGGTCCCGGCATCGGGCGCGCCACCGATGCCAACGGAATCCATCACCACAAGGAAGGTACGGGGCATCAGGAGATCCTTTCGTGAATCAGCGGCAGGCTGTCCGGCGCATCACCGATGGCGATGGCAGCAAGGAACGCTGCCTCTGCCATCTCTGCCGCATCATCGCTGGCGGCGTGGATGCGGGCAAGCCTGTCCCCTGCTCCGACGGGCTGGCCCAGGCGGACAATGTCCGAGATGCCGACACCGGGGTGAATGCGGTCGCTCTCCACCATGCGGCCGCCGCCGAGGGCGACAACCGCCAGGCCAAGCGCTTCGCCGTTCATGGCGGAGACATGCCCGGCAGCGGGCGCCTTGATCGCGCGCACCACTTCCGCGCCGGGCAGATGATCCTGCCATTTCGCGGCAAAGTCCGCGGGTCCGCCCATGGCGGCAATCATCTTGGCAAAACGCTCCGCCGCGCGGCCGTCAGTGAGGGTTTCGGTTATCTGAGCTGCACCTTCATCTGCATCCGCTGCGAGGCCTGCGAGAACCAGCAGTTCGCCGCCCAGAATGGCCGAAATCTCAGCCAGCGGGCCGGATGCGCTGCCGGTCAGCACCCGCATCACCTCCGCCACCTCCAGCGCGTTGCCGAGCGCCGGCGCCAGCGGCTGGTTCATGTCGGTGATCAGCGCCGAGGTCTTGCAGCCCGCCGCATTGGCGGTATCGCACAGCGACTGCGCCAGCGCGCGGGCATCATCTGCGGTTTTCATAAACGCGCCGGAGCCGATCTTGACGTCCAGCACCAGCGCGTCCGGGCTGGCTGCCAGTTTTTTGGAGAGGATCGAGGCGGTGATCAGGTCGAGGCTTTCCACCGTTGCGGTCACATCGCGGATCGCATAGAGCCGCTTGTCCGCGGGTGCGATCTGCGCGGTGGCGCCAACGATGGCGCAGCCCACGTCCTGCATCATGTTCCGCAGGTGATCCTCGCTGACGCTGGTGGAGACGCCGGGGATCGCCTCAAGCTTGTCCAGCGTGCCGCCGGTGTGGCCGAGCCCGCGGCCCGAAATCATCGGCACATAAGCCCCGCAGGCCGCGAGCGCAGGCGCCAGCAGCAGCGAAACACAATCGCCCACACCACCGGTGGAATGCTTGTCCAGCACCGGACCGTCCAGATCCCACGCCAGCACATCGCCAGTGTCGCGCATCGCCAGCGTCAGGGCGCGACGGCCTTCGACACTCAGGCCCTGCAGGCAGACCGCCATGGCAAACGCCCCGGCCTGCGCGTCTGAGACGGCGCCGCTGGCGAGACCCTCGGCAAACCAGCGCAGCGCGTCCTCGCCGGGTGTTTCACCGCGGCGCAGGCAGGCGTTGATGGCGCGGGCGTCCATCAGCTGCGCTCCATATGGTCCGCGTCAAAGGCGCCGGGCAGCAGGTCGCCGATGGTCGTCTCCTGCTCCTCGCCGTCGGTGGTGGCCATGATAACCTTCACATCACCGCTGGCAAATTCCTTGATCTTCTGGCGGCAGCCGCCGCAGGGCGTGATCGGGGTCGGGCAATCGGCGATCACATAGACCTCTGCCAGTTCGGTCTCCCCCGCAGCCACCATCGCGGCAATCGCACCGGCCTCGGCACAGGTGCCCTCAGGGTAGGCCACGTTTTCGACGTTGCAGCCCACATAGATCTGGCCGGAGGCGGAGCGGACAGCGGCGCCGACCTTGAAGTTGGAATAGGGCGCGTGGGCGTTTTCACGGACAGCGGCGGCGGCGGCTTTGAGGCTCATGTCGATTCCCCGTTTTTTGATCATTTGGTCAAGATGCCGCAGGATAGCTGAATTGATCCGGGAAGCGGAAGCCCCCGGATGCAGTTCTTTGCGCCGCCCTGGGTTCAGGCCAGCGAGGTGTTGAACACCCCGGGCAGCGTCACCTCCAACAGCTCCACATCATCCGACGGCGCGCTGAGGCGGGTCTTCATGCCCGGCGGAACAACAAAGGCGTCGCCCTGCTCCAGTTGGTACGGCTCGCGGCCCTCACCCTCCAGCGTGACAGCTCCGTTCATCACGAAGGTGAAGTGAATGTCGGTGTCATGCGCCGCCCATTGCGGATCGCCGTCGCCCCGGCGCACCACCTGCACACCTGCAACGCCCTTGGTGTTTTCGGCAATCGTGGTGTCGCGGCAGATGTAGCCCGGCAGGCGGAACGGACCCCACGCGGCACCTTCCGCCTTGTTGTAGACAAAGCGCTGTCCCTGCCATTCCCGTTCGGGACGGTAGTGCGGCGTCGGCAGTGTCATCTCGTGGTCGATCTCGGTCACATGCTCCGCAGGGACGCCGATCTCGATCACCTGCACATTGTCGCTGGCCTCCAGCACCCGGTGGCGGATTTCCGGCGGCTGGATGAAACAGTCGCCTGCCGTCAGCCGCATCTTATCGCCCTGATCCTCATAGACCACATCAACCCAGCCGTGGATGCAGAAGATCAGCTGAAAGCCGACCCGGTGGAAATGCACCATGTCCGGCACCGGACCGCCGTCGGGAATGCGGATGTGGCTGGCAATGATCGACCCGCCCAGCCGGTCCGGCACAAGGTCGCGGTAATGCATCCCAGCGCGGCCGATGATCCAGGGCGCCTGATCCTTGAGGCGGCGGACCACAAAGCTGTGCACCGTTTCCGGCATCACCATTGGCGGGTGGCGCTCTTCGATTTCGATTTTCGTTCCGTTGGGCGCGGTCAGGCGGCGCTGTCCTTCGGCAAATCCATCAGGATCTTCAGTCAGAATACGGATTGTGCTGGGGCTTTCCGGCGCCCCCTTTTCAACCCGCAGCCGAAGCCCGTGGCCGGAAAACACCGCGGTGCGCGGATCATCCGCCGGATAGATCATGTCCATCTTCATACCCAACACCTTGGTAAAAAACGGAATATCGTTGCGCAGCTCATCCGTCGGCAGGCGGATCTCGGCGATTGTTTCGCTCATTTTTCACTCCCTGATCTGTTGGCAGGACAGTGACCCTGCGGCATGGTTTATGCAAGAACCCGCCGCCCGTGCTGCCGCCGCGTCCGTTTGCGCCAGTTTGGGCTATGTTTCCGGCAATAAAAATGGTTTAACGCTAAACAATACCCTTTCCGAGGAGCGCCAGATGTCCGATTCACAGAGCACGCGGCAAGCCGCACTCAACTATCACGAGTTTCCCCGCCCCGGTAAGCTGGAGATCCGCGCGACCAAGCCGATGGCCAACGGCCGCGATCTGTCCCGCGCCTACTCACCCGGCGTGGCGGAGGCCTGCGTGGAGATCAAAGCGGATGAGGCCAATGCCGCCCGCTATACCTCGCGCGGCAATCTGGTGGCGGTTGTGTCAAACGGTTCGGCAGTGCTGGGGCTGGGCAACATCGGTGCGCTGGCCTCCAAACCGGTGATGGAGGGCAAGGCGGTCCTGTTCAAGAACTTCGCGGGCATCGACTGTTTCGACATCGAGGTGAACGAAAGCGATCCGGAGAAGCTGGCGGATATCGTCTGCTCGCTGGAGCCGACGTTCGGCGCGATCAACCTCGAAGACATCAAGGCGCCGGACTGCTTTGTGGTCGAAAAACTGTGCCGCGAGCGGATGAATATCCCGGTCTTCCATGACGACCAGCACGGCACCGCGATTGTGGTCGGCGCCGCGGCCAAGAACGCGCTGCATGTGGCGGGCAAATCGTTTGAAGACATCAAGATCGTCTCCACCGGCGGCGGCGCGGCAGGGATTGCCTGCCTCAACATGCTGCTGAAGCTAGGCGTCAAACGCGAGAACATCTGGCTCTGCGATATTCACGGGCTGGTCTATGAGGGCCGCGAAGAAGACATGAACCCGCAGAAAGCGGCCTTCGCCCAGGCCTCGGACCTGCGGACGCTGGACGAGGTAATGGACGGTGCCGACATGTTCCTGGGCCTCTCTGGCCCAAACGTGCTGAAGCCGGAAATGGTTGCCAAGATGACCAAGCGCCCGATCATCTTTGCGCTGGCCAACCCGACGCCGGAGATCATGCCCGACCAGGCGCGCAAGGTGGCGCCGGATGCGATCATTGCCACCGGGCGCAGCGATTTTCCCAATCAGGTCAACAACGTGCTGTGCTTCCCCTTTATTTTCCGGGGCGCGCTGGACGTGGGTGCAACCGAGATCAACGACGAGATGCAGATTGCCTGCGTCGACGGCATTGCCGAACTGGCCCGCGCCACCACGTCAGCTGAGGCGGCGGCGGCCTACAAGGGCGAACAGCTGACCTTTGGCGCTGATTACCTGATCCCGAAACCCTTTGATCCGCGGCTGGTGGCTGTGGTGTCCTCTGCTGTGGCCAAGGCTGCGATGGAAAGCGGTGTGGCCACACGCCCGATCGAGGATATCGAGGCCTATAAGCAGAAGCTGAAACAGACCGTTTTTAAATCGGCGCTACTGATGAAACCGGTGTTTGAGGCCGCACGCGCCGCCGCCCGCCGCATCGTGTTCAGCGAAGGCGAGGATGAGCGGGTGCTGCGCGCGGCGCAGGCCATTCTGGAAGAAACCACCGAGACCCCGATCCTGATCGGCCGCCCCGAAGTGATCGAGCGCCGCTGCGAGCGGCTGGGGCTGGACGTGCGCCCGGGCCGCGACTTCCAACTGGTGAACCCGGAAAACGATCCCCGCTACCGCGACTACTGGAACAGCTACCACAAGGTGATGCAGCGCCGTGGCGTCACACCGGATCTGGCCAAGGCAATTATGCGCACCAACACCACTGCCATCGGCGCCATCATGGTGCATCGCGGTGAGGCCGACAGCCTGATCTGCGGCACTTTCGGGGAATACCGCTGGCACTTGAATTACGTGCAGCAGGTGCTGGGTGGCGGCACCTACTCGCCGCACGGCGCGCTGTCGATGATGATCCTGGAAGACGGCCCTCTGTTCATCGCCGACACCCATGTGCATGTGGAGCCGACGCCGGAACAGATCGCCGAAACCGTGATTGGTGCTGCCCGCCACGTGCGCCGTTTCGGTCTGGAGCCGAAGATTGCCATGTGCTCGCAATCGCAGTTCGGCAATATCTCCTGCGACACCGGCAGCCGCCTTCGCGCCGCCATCGAAATCCTCGACGATAAGCGCCGCGATTTCGTCTATGAGGGCGAGATGAACATCGACACCGCGCTGGACCCGGAACTGCGCGAGCGGATCTTCCCCAATTCGCGGCTGGACGGCGCGGCCAACGTGCTGATCTTCGCCCATGCCGACGCCGCTTCCGGCGTGCGCAACATCCTCAAGATGCGGGCCGGCGGGCTGGAAGTGGGGCCGATCCTGATGGGCATGGGAAACCGCGCCCATATCGTCTCCCCCTCGATCACCGCGCGGGGCCTTCTGAACATGGCCGCCATTGCCGGCACCCCGGTCGCGCACTACGGTTAACAGCGCGGCCATGCATTACCGCCGGCCGCCCAATCAGGGAGGCCGGATATGAGAGGGCATTGCCACTGCGGCGCAGTGCATTGGGATAGCCGGGCCGAGGCGGCCTGGAGCTGCTACTGCCACTGCGCCGACTGCCGCCGCAACTGCGCGGCACCCGTCACCGCGTTTTTCGGGCTGCCGCATGAGGCGGTCGAATGGTCCGGTTCGGATCCCAAGGTCTACAATTCATCGGAAGGCGTCGAGCGGCTGTTCTGCGAAACCTGCGGCACCCAGATGGCCTATCGCACCGCGCGCGATCCGGTGAACATACACCTCTATACCGCGACGCTGGAAAGCCCCAGCCAGATGCCGCCCAGGTTTCACGTATTCCACTCAGACCATGTGAGCTGGCTGGAACTGAAAGACAGCCTGCCCCGCTTCGCAAAATCCTCAGGCGGGTGATTCCCGGTGGCAAGGCCGGGTGCGCTGCGCCCGAATTTGCAAGTTTGCAAAACTTTCGGGCTTTTCCCGAATATTCTGCAGCAAACACCACTTTGCAAAGCGGGTAGAGTGCAAACCCGTCCGGCCTTGTAAATCCGGTAAATCATCTGCGCAAATCCGGCCAAAACCTGTAAATTCCTTGACGAACCTTGCGTGAAGACGCGGCAAAACTTGCCCGGCCGCCGCTTTGTCGCCTACGCAATTGGCAGGAGGAGATGAACACCATGGGATATCAGGATATTTACGCCGCCTGGAAACAGGATCCGGAAGGTTTCTGGATGGAGGCCGCCCAGTCGATCAGCTGGGACGAGGCCCCAAAGCAGGCGCTGTTTGACAAGGGCGAAGGCCTTTACGAGTGGTTTGCCGATGCCAAGGTGAACACCTGCTACAACGCCGTCGACCGTCATGTGGAACAGGGCCGCGGCGAGCAGACCGCGATCATCTATGACAGCCCGGTTACCCATACCAAGCGTGAAATCTCCTATGTCGAATTGCGCAACCGTGTCGCCAATCTGGCCGGGGCGCTGCGCGCCAAGGGCGTGGAAAAAGGCGACCGAGTCATCATCTACATGCCGATGATCCCCGAAGCGCTGGAGGCGATGCTGGCCTGTGCCCGCATCGGCGCGGTGCATTCGGTGGTGTTCGGCGGCTTTGCCTCTAACGAGCTGGCGGTGCGGATCGACGACGCCAAGCCCAAGGCGATCATCGCCGCCTCCTGCGGCATCGAGCCGGGCCGGATCGTGCATTACAAGCCGCTGCTGGACGGCGCTATCGACCTGGCCGCGCACAAGCCTGACTTCTGCGTGATCTTTCAGCGCGAGCAGGAAGTGGCGGAGCTGATCCCGGGCCGCGACGTGAACTGGCACGGTTTTCAGTACGGCGTGGAGCCTGCCGAATGTGTGCCGGTCGAGGGCAACCATCCTTCCTATATCCTCTATACCTCCGGCACCACCGGCCAGCCCAAGGGGGTGATCCGCCACACCGCGGGCCAGCTGGTGGCGCTCAATTGGACCATGAAGAACATCTACAACGTCGATCCCGGCGATGTGTTCTGGGCTGCGTCGGACGTGGGCTGGGTCGTCGGCCACAGCTACATCTGCTATGCGCCGCTCATCCACGGCAACACCACCATCGTGTTTGAGGGCAAGCCGGTGGGCACCCCGGATGCGGGCACCTTCTGGCGGGTGATTTCCGAGCATAAAGTAAAGAGCTTCTTCACCGCGCCGACTGCTTTCCGGGCAGTGAAGCGGGAGGACCCCAAGGGCGAATACGTCAAGAAATACGACCTGAGCTGCCTGAACCAGGTCTATCTGGCCGGTGAGCGTGCGGACCCCGACACCATCACCTGGGCGCAGGAGCAGCTGAAGGTGCCGGTGGTCGACCACTGGTGGCAGACCGAAACCGGCTGGTCGATTGCCGCCAACCCGCTGGGGATCGAGGAGCTGCCGACCAAACTCGGTTCGCCTGCGGTGCCGATGCCGGGCTATGAGGTCGACATTCTGGACGAAGGCGGCAACCCGGTTGCGGCGGGCGAGCTGGGCGCGATTGCAGTGAAACTGCCGCTGCCGCCGGGCACCCTGCCGACCCTGTGGAACGCCGAGGACCGGTTCAAGAAGAGCTACCTCAACACCTTCCCCGGCTACTACGAGACCGGCGATGCCGGCATGAAGGACGAGGACGGCTACCTCTACATCATGGCGCGCACTGATGACGTGATCAACGTGGCCGGGCATCGCCTCTCGACCGGCGGCATGGAGGAAGTGCTGGCAGGCCACCCGGATGTCGCGGAATGCGCGGTCATTGGCGTCGCCGACAGCCTCAAGGGGCAGATGCCGGTGGGTTTCCTTTGCCTCAATGCAGGTGCCGATCGCGACAACGCAGAAGTTGTCTCCGAGGTGGTGAAGCTGGTGCGCGAGAAGATCGGCCCTGTTGCCGCCTTCAAGCTGGCGGTTGTGGTCGACCGCCTGCCCAAGACCCGCTCCGGCAAGATCCTGCGCGGCACCATGGTCAACATCGCCGATGGCACCCCGTGGAAAATGCCGGCCACCATCGACGATCCAGCCATTCTGGACGAGATCACCACGGCGCTGCAAACCATCGGCTACGCCAAGTAACCTCCCTCGTTTCCAAGTTCTGGAAACGGCCAAAGATCCTTCAAGGATTTTTGTAGGCTCCGCCCGCAGGCGGAGCCTGTTTGCCGTCCGGTTTTGCTTGCAACGCCGCCCTGCCCGCCTAGGCTGCGGCTTGGGAGGCCTGAGCATGACAAAAGCGGACATCTGGCAACTGAGCGCCACAGAACTGACGAAGCTCACTCGCACCGGGGATCTGAGCGCGGAAGCGGCCGTACAGGCCTCCATCGACCGTATGAAGGCGGTGAACCCGTCCTTGAATGCGGTGGTGGTGGATCTCAGCAGCGAGGCGCTGGAGCGCGCCCGTGCCCTGGACAAGGCGCGCGAGAGCGGCGCGGCATCCGGCCCGCTGCACGGGGTGCCGGTCACCATCAAGATCAATATCGACCAGAAAGGCCACGCCACCTCCAACGGCGTAACCGCACTGAAGGGCCTGATTGCCCCGGCAGACGCCCCTGTGGTGGAGAACCTGCACAAGGCCGGCGCGGTGGTGATCGGGCGCACCAACACGCCGGAATTCTCCTTCCGCGCCGATACCGACAACCCGCTGTTTGGCCGCACCCATAACCCCTGGGGCCGGCATATCTCACCCGGCGGCTCCTCCGGCGGCGCGGGGGCCGCGGTGATGGCCGGGATCGGCGCGCTGGCCCATGGCAATGACATCGGCGGCTCCCTGCGTTTCCCGGCGGCGGCCAATGGCGCGGTGACGGTCAAGCCAGGTCTTGGCCGGGTGCCCGCCTGGAACCCCAGCCAGACGGTTGAGCGCGGACTGCTGGCGCAGCTGATGTCGGTGCAGGGGCTGATCACCCGCAGCACCGAGGACCTGCACCTGTCGATGCCCGCGCTGATTGCCGCCGATCCCCGAGACCCCTTCCATGTGCCAATGCCCTGGCGCGGCGAGCCGCTGGAGGGGCCCATCAAGGTCGCCTTCACGAAGAACACCCATGGCTATGACCTGCACCCCGAGGTCGAGGCGGCACTGGATTTCGCCCGCGATGCTTTGACCGATGCGGGCTACCAAGTCGAAGAAGTGGAGCCGCCTAACGTGTTCG
Source organism: Leisingera sp. ANG-M6 (assembly GCF_000813905.1). Classification (NCBI taxonomy): domain Bacteria; kingdom Pseudomonadati; phylum Pseudomonadota; class Alphaproteobacteria; order Rhodobacterales; family Roseobacteraceae; genus Leisingera; species Leisingera sp. ANG-M6. The sequence continues at coordinate 227,250 of NZ_JWLG01000009.1, read as the reverse complement.
ATGCCGGGCGGACCGGCTACCGCGCACTGATGGGTGAGATCTTTGCGCTGATGAAACATGATGTGGACGCGGCCGGCTCCCGGACCGTGCGCGACATCTTTGCGGTCTACTTCCAGGAGTTCCCGCCCTTCGCCGGCGATGAGCTGCTGCGGATGATGGCCAAGCGGACCCATTACGCGCGGGAGTGGTCGCTGTTCATGGAGGACTACCCGTTGGTGCTGTCGCCCTTCCTGCCGCAGCCGTTTTTTGCACCGGACCGAGACACCGAAGGTGCGGAAGGCGTGCATGAGGTGCTGGGCTGTGCGGTTTATTCCTATGCGATGAATTTTCTGGGCCTGCCCGCCGCCTCGGTCCCGGCCCGGCTGGCGCAGCTGGCGAAGGGTCCACAGCCTGTCAACGTGCAGATCGCTGCCCGCCGCTGGCGCGAGGACCTGGCGGTGGACGCCTGCGCCGCGATTGAAGCCCGCGCGGGCCGCATGTGCCTGCCCCTGTGGGAGAAGATGGCAGCAGAGGGCTAAGTATAGCGCCCGCCCCGCGCCGTGCTTGATCGCACCGGAACAGCTTCCTAAGGGCTGCAAAGAAAAGAAACGCTTTGCGAACATCCCGGGAGCGGGGCCAGCCGCCCCCGGGAGTCTTCCTGACCCAAACCACTCACTACCAACGCTGCATCGTCCGCCCGCAAACAAAGCTACGGGCGTGCCGGACCAGACCGGCGGGAAACACAAAACTGGAACACCTAAAAACCGCCGGTCAGGCACATCGGCTCTGCAGCCTCAGGCAGTGCCAACAGCATCAGCCTGTGGATAAATCCTCGCACGGAATGGTTACCGGGACGTTCACAGCCTCGTAAAGCCCGCGTTAAACACTCAGGTAAACTGTTCGGAAATCAGCCGCTCCTCCAGCCCATGGCCGGGGTCAAAAAGGATTTTATGGCGGATTTGCGTATCGGTCCGGATTTCCACCCAGTCGATATCCGCAACCGAAATCGAGTCGGCATCGGCCATTACCGGACGCTTGTCCGCCTCCAGCACATCAAAGCGCACCATCGCATTGCTGGGCAAAAGCGCCCCGCGCCAGCGCCGCGGCCGGAAGGCGGCGATGGCGGTCAGCGCCAGCACATCGGAGCCGATCGGCAGGATCGGACCATGTGCGGAGTAGTTATAGGCGGTGGAGCCGGCGGGTGTGGAGACCAGCGCGCCGTCGCAGACCAGTTCCTCCATCCGCATCCTGCCATCCACCGAAATCCTCAGCCGCGCCGCCTGCGGGCCTGCACGCAGCAGCGAGACCTCATTGATCGCCAGCGCCTTGTGCACCTCACCGCGCCGGTCCATTGCGGTCATCGACAGCGGGTTGATAATCTCCTGCACCGCTTCCTCAAGCCGCTCGATCAGCCCGTCCTCGCGGTACTCATTCATCAGGAAGCCGACGGTGCCGCGGTTCATGCCGTAGACCGGCGCCGGGTGATCGATCATGGTATGAAGGGTCCGCAGCATGAAGCCGTCGCCGCCGAGCGCCACGATCACCTGGGCCTGATCTGGCGGCACATGGCCGTAGCGGCGGCTCAGCTCCGCCAGCGCATCCTGTGCCACCTCAACGTCACTGGCCAGAAAGGCGATTCTCAAACTCATGAAATCTGTTTCCGGTATTAGGCATCTGGTTCCGAAACAATCACAGCTTTCCGCCGATGACCATAGTTGCCGTTCTGTCGCAGGGAAATGTCGCTTTACAGGCTTCCGGCGCAAGGATGTTTCCTATAGGAAATCGCTCAAATCTGATCCCTACTCCAACGGAGCCACCATGACTGAAGCGACCCGTGACACCGGCTTTTTCACCCAAGCGCTGTCTGAGCGCGATCCTGAACTGTTTGGCGCGATCACCGCTGAGCTGGGCCGCCAGCGCGACGAGATCGAGCTGATTGCGTCTGAGAACATCGTCTCCGCCGCGGTGATGGAAGCGCAAGGCTCGGTGCTGACCAACAAGTACGCCGAAGGCTACCCGGGGCGCCGCTACTATGGCGGCTGCCAGTATGTCGACGTCGCCGAAAACCTCGCGATCGACCGCGCCAAGGCGCTGTTCGGCTGCGAGTTCGCCAACGTGCAGCCGAACTCCGGCTCCCAGGCCAACCAGGGCGTGTTCCAGGCGCTGATCCAGCCCGGCGACACCATCCTCGGCATGGACCTGGCCTCCGGCGGCCACCTGACCCATGGCGCCGCGCCGAACCAGTCGGGCAAGTGGTTCAACGCGGTGCATTACGGCGTGCGCGAAAGCGACAACCTGATCGACTACGACCAGATCCAGGCGCTGGCCAACGAGCACCAGCCGAAACTGATCATCGCCGGCGGCTCCGCCATCCCGCGCCAGATCGACTTTGCCAAGTTCCGTGAAATCGCCGACAGCGTGGGCGCCTATTTCATGGTCGACATGGCCCATATCGCAGGCCTGATCGCGGCCGGTGAGCACCCCTCGCCGTTCCCGCACGCGCATGTCGCCACCACCACCACCCACAAGACCCTGCGCGGCCCCCGCGGCGGCATGATCGTGACCAACGACGAGGCCATCGCCAAGAAGGTGAACTCGGCGATCTTCCCGGGCATCCAGGGCGGCCCGCTGATGCATGTGATCGCAGGCAAGGCGGCGGCCTTCGGCGAGGCGCTGAAGCCGGAGTTCAAGGCCTACCAGAAGCAGGTGCGCGCCAACGCGGCGGCGCTGGCGGACCAGCTGATCAAGGGCGGCCTGGACATCGTCACCGGCGGCACCGACACCCATGTGATGCTGGTCGACCTGCGGCCCAAGGGCGTCACCGGCAACATCGCCGACAAGGCGCTGGGGCGGGCCCATATCACCACCAACAAGAACGGCATCCCGTTCGACCCGGAAAAGCCCACCGTGACCTCCGGCCTGCGCCTGGGCACGCCTGCCGGCACCACCCGCGGCTTCGGCGAGGCGGAGTTCCGCCAGATCGCCGACCTGATCATCGAGGTGATCGACGGGCTGGCGGCCAACGGTGAAGAGGGCAATGCAGACGTGGAAGCCTCCGTCCGCGCCAAGGTCGCCGACCTCTGCGCCAAGTTCCCGCTCTATCCGAACCTGTAAGCTCCGGCTTATCAGACAAAAAGAAACCGCCGCGGCCCCAAAGCCGCGGCGGTTTTCTTTTGGCTGCAAAGAAAACGCCCGCCTTGTCAGGCGGGCGCGGTTCCAATCATCAGGCCAACTCAGATGTCCTGCTTGGCGTCCATCAGCGCGTCTTCCAGCAGCTTTTCATTGCGGGCGTCCTCGATCTTGCGGATGCGGTCTTCGCTGGAGCGGTGGTCGAAGCGGTATTTAACAACGTTGATGAGGCTCAGCGTCAGCAGGAGCACAGCCATGCCCCAGTAGCCCTTGGTCGCCAGCGGCACGTCGGTCGAGAGCCACAGGGAAATCCCCAGCATCGCATAGGCGATGGCGACGCCAGCGGAGTTCAGAAAAATGATCAGCTTGTTGTCGGTGTTGTCGGTATACATGTTGTTTCTCCAGTAAATTCAGTGAGCCCGGACGGGCGGGCTGCGTGGAATAAGAAAGGTCGGGTCAGTCCTTGGGTTTCAGACGGCTCAGCACATCCGCGGCGGTGCTGCGGCTGCGGGGGCCGAAGCCGGCGTCCGCCAGATCGTCGGCAATGGTGGTGTTGTTCAGCTCACCGTCGATCTCGCGCAGGATCTCGCCCTGCTCGAACGGGTCGTCGCGCTGCAGCACGTCGCGGATCAGCGCCTCGGCCTCCTCTGCCGGGCTGTCGCCGCCGGTGTGGCGGCGCAGGCGGCGCTGGATGTCCTGCTCGCGCCGGGTGGCGCGGGCGGCAATCGCGCCTTGCTTGAGGTCGGTGATGCGGCGGCTGGCAGTTTCCACCGACTGGCGCAGCTGAAGGATGCGGGTGTCGAGCCGGTCCAGGGTCTGGCGGCGCACCGCCAGCTCGTTTTCCATATCCGCCCCCGCCTGGGCGGCGCTTTGCGCGAGATCCTCGCGCCCCGCCTCCAGCGCCTCGCCTGCCCGGGCCATCAGGTCGCGGACGCGCTCCTCCAGGGTTTCCACCTGACGCTGCTCTGCCCGCTGACGCTGGATCAGACTGGCCAGCGTCAGCTTGGCCGCCTTCAGGTTGGCGTCCGCCTCGCGGATCTTCTGGGTGATCAGCTCAATCGAGTAGGTCTCGCGCAGCTGCTCTTCTGCCCGGGCGTTGGCGCCGGTGATCAGGGTCTTCAGAGTATTGAACATCGCTTCCTCCGCAAACATGAACATCGTTCACGAAGAATCATGTAGCAACAATCTGAACGCCGTTCAAGAAAAATCATGAACGGCGTTCAAAAACTATCTGCCGCCGATTTGCTCCAGCACCTGGGCGATCATCTGCTCAATGCGTTCCGGCGGAACGCCGGAGATGCGCTGCTCCAGCCCCAGGAGCACGATGCCGTGGACGGCAGAGAACAGCGCCCGCACCATCAGAGCCGCCTCGCCTGCGTCCTTGTCCGGGAACAGTTCCCCCACCGGGCGGGCGATATTGGCAAAGAGGCTGTCCAGCGCGGTCAGGTACCACCCCGGCACCGCGTCTCCCGCGGCCATCCGCAGGTCGAACATCGCCCGCCACAGGTTGGTGTTTTGCACCGCGAAATGCAGGTAAGCGTTGCTCATCAGGATCAGGCGGCGGGTCGGCGGTTCCGCCTCTGCGCCCGCGACCGAGGCCTCAACCGCAGCGCCGAGTTGCTGGAAGGTGCGCCCGTTCACCGCCATGATGATGGCGGTCAGATCGTCGAAAGCGTTGTAGATCGCCCCAACCGCACAGCCCGCATCATGCGCCAGGTCGCGGGCCCGCAGCGCCCCTGCCCCGTCGCGCGCGATGCGGATCTCCGCCGCTTCCACCAGTTTCTGCCGCAGCGCGGCCTTGCGCGCTTCCACCTTGCCTGCCATGGCACCCTGCCTTTTCTTGAACTGCGTTCAAAATACAGTCGGCAGACACGGGGTAAAGCGGGAAATCAGATCAGGCCGCGCCAGCGCAACACCACCACCAGCAGGATCAGCACGCAGAGGATGGAAAACGCCATGCTGCCAAGGACGCCGAGCCAGAAGCCCTTGCGGCGGTCGGCGAGGTCGATCTTGTGCAGATGCGCCTTCACCTCGCGGGCGGCGCCCTGCAGCGGCTTTTCGTCCACCGTCATCCGCAGCTTCGGGTGCTCCAGCAGCGGCAGCGCAGCGGCGAGCTTCATGCCCTGTTTGTAGATCCGGCGGGGGATGCGGCGGCGGACGAGCTTCAGCGCAGCGGCCAGGTCGCCGGAGGCGTGCTCGCGCTCCTTCAGGAGGGTGCGGATGTCTTCGATATCCTGGTCCAGGCTGGCGGCCATTGCGGCACTCTCCCCTTGCTGCGGTGCGGGACTACCCTAGCCTGCAGCTGCGGCTGCCTCAATGGGGGTGGCAAGCCTCCGCCTGCGCCGCTATCAAGTGCTCATGCTGAACACGATCATTCATGGCTCTGCCACTGCAAACACCCCGCTCCTGATTGCTCACGGCCTTTATGGCTCCGCCCGCAACTGGGGCGTCATCGCCAAGCGCCTGTCGGATGAGAGGCAGGTGGTTGCGGTGGACATGCGCAACCACGGTGACAGCCCGCGCGCGGACAGCCACACCTATCCGGAGCTGGCGGAGGATCTGGCCGGGGTGATCGCGGCCCATGGCGGCCAGATGGATGTGATTGGCCATTCAATGGGCGGCAAGGCCGCGATGATGCTGGCGCTGAACCACCCCGAGGCGGTGCGCAAACTGGTGGTCGCCGACATCGCGCCGGTCGCCTATGGCCACACGCAGATCCAGTATATCCACGCCATGAAATCGCTGGATCTGGAGACCATCGAGCGCCGCCCCGAGGCTGCCGCAAAACTGGCCGAAGCCGGGGTGGAGCCTGCGCTGCAGAGTTTCTTCACCCAGTCGCTGGATCTGGCGAACAAGCGCTGGAAGCTGAACCTGGACGCGCTGGCCGGTCAGATGCCGAACATCATGTCGTTTCCCCAGACGGACGCTGTTTGGGACGGCCCTGCGCTGTTTCTGTCCGGGTCGGAGTCGGATTACGTGCTGCCGGAACACCGCGAGGAGATCCGCGCGCGTTTCCCCAATGCCCGTTTCGCCAAGCTGCCCGGCGCGGGCCATTGGCTGCACGCAGAGAAGCCGCGGGAATTTGAAGCCGCCGCGCGGGTGTTCCTGAACGCCTGACGCGCCTCAGGCGCCGCGGGCGTAAAGCTGTTTCGCCACCAGCCAGGCCACTGGCAGTGCCAGCACCGCCCCCGCTGCAGCGGCGCCTATGATGGCCTGTGTTGTGACAAGCCCGGCCGCCAGAACCACAATCACCGCCGCCCCTGCCAGGCTGCTGCCGATCAGCGAATAGAGAATGGATGCAAGGCGCAACATGGGCTTTCTCCTATGCCTTTGACTGTTCTGCGGTCAGGCATAGGGATTCGCGAATATATACGCCTTGATCCTGATCAGTTTCCGAAACCCTCAATTCTAGCGAGTGTACATCTGCTTCTTAAAGGCCCGCGTCCGCTCTGTCGCTGCGGCGGAGCCGTCGTGGTAGGTGCCGAACCACTTGTCAAAGGGGATCTCAGAGGTGCCGTAGTTGCACTCGAAATAGCGGTGGTGCAGCTGGTGGAAGAAATCCCCAGCCTTGGCGGCCTCGGTTTCCTTGGCGATCACCCGCTCGAAGCCGGAATGGGACAGAACCGGGCTGATCTGCTGGAACATCGCATGGAAGGCCAGGTGCAGCGGGTGCGACGGCACGATCAGGTGAATGAAATAGGTGGTGAAATAGAGCAGGTTTTCATACCAGTGGTTTGAAATCCCCGACCACGGGCCGATGTTGACGTTGCGGTGGTGCACCGCGTGCACGTGTTTGTAGAGTTTTGGGTGGTGCTCCAGCCGGTGCACCCAGTAGAAATGCAGGCCGGACCACATCGGGATGAACAGCATCCAGACCACGCACCAGACCGGGGCTTCGGCGAAAGTCACCACCGGCACCCAGCCGTTGGCCATCAGCCAGTAGATGCCCCATTGATAGACGGTGGCCACGGTGATGGCGCTGCCGAGCGTCCACCAGATGTTGTCCAGAACCTGGTTCTTGAAGGTGAAGGTGCCGTTGCCGCGTGAGAGGTCGCGCTTGTCGAACTTCTTTTGCATGCCCTGGCCCTTGCGCATGTAGAGCCACCAGTGCAGGCCCCCGGCCACCGCGGCCTGCGGCAGCAGGTTGGCGAGCCAGACCCGTAGCATCCAGCCGGGGCGGAATTCACCCATCTCCGCCAGCGGCGGCAGCATCCAGGCATAGACCGCCAGCGCCAGCAGGAAGCAGAGCGTCAGCGAAGTGATCTCCATCCAGGCGCCGCGGTACCAGCGCAGAACCGCGGCCGGGCGCGGCGGCCAGCTGAACAGCGGGTTGAGCGGCACCGGTCCCTTGGGGTGGTAGTGCCAGCGCTCGGCCTCCCGGTCGCGTTCCGCGGTGTGCAAAGTTCCGTCCATTGTGCCGCCTCCCTTGCTGGCGCTCAGCTTGCGTAGTTGGAGCCTTCGTCGTCGAGAATCGCCTTCAGCTCCACCAGATGGCGCTCGGCCTGATCCGGGTAATCCTCCAGCTCCTGCGCGGTTTTCTCGGCAATCTCGTCGCTCAGCACCCGCAGCTTCTGGCCGGTTTGCAGGGCGCGGATATAGGTCTCCGCGGCGCGTTCGAAATAGTAGAGCCGGTTGAAGGTGTCTGCGACGCTGTCGCCGATCACCAGCACCCCGTGGTTGCCCATGATCATCACCTTGACCTTCGGGTCGGTCAGCATCGAAGCGCAGCGGGCGCCCTCGTCCTCAAACGCCAGCCCGCCGAAATCGCCATCCACCACATAGCGGTTGTAGAAGGTGGCTGTGTTCTGGTCGATCGGCGGCAGGGTGCTGTCGGCGAGACAGGCCAGAACGGTGGCGTGGATCGAATGCACATGCATCACGCAGCGCGCATGCGGGCACAGGCGGTGGATAGAGCCGTGCAGGCCCCAGGCGGTCGGGTCCGGCGCGTCGGGGCGGTCCATGGTCTTGGGGTCATTGGCATCCAGCAGCAGCAGGTCCGAGGCTTTAATGCGCCGGAAATGCGCCTGGTTGGGGTTCATCAGGAACTGGGTGCCATCGTCATTGACTGCCAGGCTGAAGTGGTTCGCCACGCCTTCGTGCATGTCCAGACGCTCGGTCCAGCGGAAGGCCGCGGCCATATCCACGCGCTCCTGCCAATGGGTGAGGTTCGGGCTGAGGTCCGCTTGTTTGTTCATTCTGGTCTCCAAATCCGCTTTCCCTAGTGGTGCCAGCCGCAATTCCTGCTGACAAACGATTGATTCAGCCGCTATGCATTAATTGAACTAATGCATAGGTCATACATCATGCCGTCATCCGGGTCCCCCTCCTCCTCCCTGCCCCCTCTCACCTGGCTGCGCGCCTTTGAGGCCAGCGCCCGGCACCTGTCGTTCACCCGCGCCGCGGCGGAGCTGAACCTGACGCAATCGGCGATCAGCCAGCATGTGCGCAGCCTGGAGAACTTCCTGGGCCGGGAGCTGTTCATCCGCAAAACCCGGGCGCTGGAACTCAGTGAGGCCGGGGCGAATTACATGCCGATTGTGCGCGAAGCCTTTGACCTCATTGCTGCGGGCACCCAGGCCTTCACCGGCGGCGATCAGGGGCGGCATCTGGTCTTGCAGTGCAACATGGCGTTCTCAGTCTTCTGGCTGTCGCCGCGGCTGCCGCGGCTTTACGAGAGGTTCCCCTGGCTGGTGCTGAACATCGTGACCCCGATCTGGGATCCGGAACGGCACGCCAGTTCCGCCGGGACCGAAATCCGCTTTGGCCGCCCGAATGATATGTCCGCCGCCGCGATCCGGCTGACCCGGGACCGGTTCTTTCCGGTTTGCGCGCCGGGCTATCAGGACGGCAAGGTGGACTTCAGCACCGCCACGCTGCTGGATTGTGCCGGCGTAACAGGGTCCTGGGGGGCGTGGTTCAAGTCGCAGGATCTGCCGTTTGAGCGCAACCATGAGGTCAATCTGGCCTCCACCTACGTGATTGCCATGACCGCTGCGGTGAATGGGGCCGGGATCTCTATTTCCCATGACATTCTTGCGGGCGATCTGCTGGAGAGCGGCCAGCTGGTCCGGGCCAGCGATCACTCGGCGGAACTGCTGGAGAACTATTTTCTGATGCCGCCGCCCAGCCATGCCAGCACCCCGGCATCGCGGGCGTTTCTGGAGTGGCTGGTGGGAGAACTGCCGCCCGTTTAGGAAGCCGGCCCGGCTGATTGCCACTTTCAAGTTTTTCCAACAAGTCCTGAAGAATGTGCGCAATCCGCCCGCGACTTGCGCCATTCCCGCCATGCTGCTAAACGCGCGACACCGGTCGCAGCCTACCCGGTCACCAAAACAAGGGTTCAAAAATGAAAACTATCGTTATCTGCTCGGGCGGGCTGGATTCCGTTTCGCTTGCCCATATGGTCGCTGAAGAACATCAGCTGACCCGTCTTGTCTCCTTTGACTACGGCCAGCGCCACAAGAAGGAACTGGACTATGCCGCCGCCGCAGCCAAGCGGCTGGGTGTGCCGCATGACATCATCGACATGAGGGGTATAGGCGCCGCGCTTTCCGGCTCGGCGCTCACCGATGACATCGACGTGCCGGACGGCCACTACGAAGAAGAGACCATGAAGGTCACCGTGGTGCCGAACCGCAACGCGATCATGCTGACCATCGCCTATGGCATTGCCGCTGCAAACGGCGACGAGGCCGTGGCAACGGCGGTGCATGGCGGGGATCACTTCATCTATCCGGACTGCCGCCCGGCCTTTACCGAGGCGTTTGACGCCATGCAGCGCGCGGCGCTGGACGGCTATGCCGACGTGCGGCTTTACACCCCGTTTGTGCACCGCACCAAGGGCGACATCGTGACTGCGGGCGCCAAGCACAACACGCCCTTTGCCGAGACCTGGTCCTGCTACAAAGGCGGCGACAAGCATTGCGGGCGCTGCGGCACCTGCGTGGAACGGCGAGAGGCCTTCCATCTGGCCGGTGTCGAGGATCCAACAGACTATGCCGACCCGGAGTTCTGGAAAGCGGCAATTGCTGCCAAGGACGGCGCCTGATGTTCCGGATCACCAAGGAGTTCCATTTCTCCGCATCGCACCAGTTGACCCATCTGCCTTCCGATCACCAGTGTGCCCGGCTGCACGGCCATAACTATGTCGTGGTGGTGGAACTGGCGGCGAAGGAGCTGAACAGTGACGGCTTTGTGCGCGACTATCACGAGTTGAAGCCGCTGAAGGACTACATCGACGGGACGTTCGATCACCGGCACCTGAACGATGTGCTAGACGGGCATTCGACTGCGGAGAACATGGCCAGGCATTTCTACGACTGGTGCCACGCGCGCTGGCCGGAAGTATCTGCTGTGAAGGTTTCCGAAACCCCGAAAACCTGGGCAGAGTACCGGCCATGACGACTTTGCGCATCGCGGAAATCTTCGGCCCCACGATCCAGGGCGAAGGCGCCCTGATCGGGGAGCCCACGGTATTTGTGCGCGCCGGCGGCTGCGATTACCGCTGCTCCTGGTGCGACAGCATGCATGCGGTCGACAGCGCCTATCGCCACGACTGGGCGGTAATGGCGCCCGAAGAAGTTGTGGCCGAAGTGCGCCGACTGTCCGGCGGCAAGCCGCTGACCGTCTCGATCTCCGGCGGCAACCCGGCAATCCAGGATTTCGCGCCGGTGATTGCCTACGGCAAGGCCGAGGGCTACCGGTTCGCCTGCGAGACCCAAGGCTCCGTCAGCAAACCCTGGTTTGCAGATCTGGATACGCTGGTGCTCAGCCCCAAGCCGCCCTCCAGCGGCGAAACCGTGGACTGGAAAGCATTTGACCAATGCCTTGAGGCGGCACAGGGCTGCGGCCAGGCGGTGATGAAGATCGTGATCTTCGACGACAAGGATTACGCTTGGGCCAAGGCCGCGGCTGAGCGCCATCCGGAATTGCCGCTGTACCTGCAGCCCGGCAACCCGGAGGTCGACCCGGAACAGCCCGTCGATCTGAACCAGGCCACCGAACGCCTTTTGTGGCTGATTGAAAAAGTGACCGGCGACGGCTGGTTCACCCCCCGCGTCCTCCCGCAGCTGCATGTGCTGGTCTGGGGCAACAAGCGCGGCGTCTGAACATAGGAACCCTGATATGTCTGATAGCATCTACAGCAATCTGAAACAGCTGGGCGGCGACACCATCGTGCCGCAAAGCCCAGAACAGGCGGAACTGGAGCGGGTGCAGAACCCGCAAGCAGACGTGGCCTACAACGTGCGCTTCACCGCGCCGGAGTTCACTTCGCTCTGCCCGATGACCGGCCAGCCGGACTTTGCCCATCTGGTGATCGACTATGTGCCGGGCGAGTGGCTGGTGGAGAGCAAGTCGCTGAAGCTGCTCCTCACCTCTTTCCGCAACCACGGCGCCTTTCATGAGGATTGCACGGTCTCCATCGCCCGCCGCCTGGCCGATTTCCTGGAGCCGAAATGGCTGCGTATCGGCGGCTACTGGTACCCGCGCGGCGGCATCCCGATTGATGTTTTCTGGCAGACCGGCCCGATGCCCGAGGGCGTCTGGATTCCCGACCAGGGCGTGCCACCCTACCGCGGCCGCGGCTGACACAACCTTGAGACCTCATCGCACGGATCAGCCCGACAGAAGCACTGCCGGGCTTTTTCTTTGAAAACAATCCCTACTGCCGCTTGCCTACGGCATTTCGCAAAACATCACCCTCGCACAGAAGTAAACAAATTACCGCAAAAGTGGTTAAGATTTTAATCAAATCGCACTCTGTAGCGGTGTCAGCGGGCAATCCGGGATATCCCGGAATGTACTATTTGTGACGGGGGAACTTGATGAACGCACTTGATTTGGGGAAAACGCTGTCGGTTTATTTGCAGGCGCTTTCGCAGGCCGGGCTGCAGGTTGAAATGTTCACGGATTTCGAGAAGGTTCCGGAAGCCGCCGCCACAACGGGACGCCAATTCCAGATGCCGGGCTTTGCCATCGAACGGGCTGACCACACCGAAAACTCTGCTTTCTGGCTGTTTCTGAAGGACGGCGACAGCTACATCGGCGGTGCGGCGTCGATGCTGCAGGATCTAGGCCGGGAGACATTGGCAGAGTATTTGCTGCGCACCTCGCGGCACCAGTTTCCCAACGATGCCGGCGGCGGCGTCGAAAGCGTGGCAGAGCCGCTGGCGCGCGAAGTGCGTGGGCGGCTGGCCTATGTGGGTGAGCTGACCTTTCTGCCCGGCCACCGCGGACGGCGGGCGGAACGGCTGGCGCCGTTCATGCGGATCTTTCTGATACTGGCAATCCAGAAATGGGATGTGGACTGGATTTACGCCTTCATCCCCGACCGCCACATGCAGGCGCGGCTGGACCTTGTCTATGGCTTCACCCGGGCGATCCCCCGGGCGCAAAAGTGGCGCGACCCGGAACCGGAGGTGCGCAGCAGCACCGAATGGTTCGTCGGCGCGCCCCGGCTGGAGATGGAGCATATGCTGCAGAGCGACCTAGCCGGTTTTGATGTCCTGTGAAAAGTTAACCACCAGCAGCTTGCCGTCAGGCAGGTAGACCGGCGCCAGCACCCGGCGGTACTGGCGGGTGAATCTGCGCCCGTTCAGCAGTTTCACGTCCAGCGAGGGATGGGTGATCACCGGCTCGCCCCGGCTGATGGCTTCGCTGTGGGCCATCACCAGATCGGCGTTCACCTTGTCGCTGAAGCCATTGAGTGTGCTGCGCAGCTGGTTGCTGTCGGAAACTTCAAAGCAGATCGAGGCGAGGCTGGCTGGACCGGAGCGGATCGGCTGTATCCGGTTTTGTTCCGCATCCGGCGGGTCGAACATGTCGACCGCATGCTGCAACCGGTCAAACCCTTCCAGGCGGCCGCTGTTGGCGAACCACCAGTCCAGGAAATCCTGCAGCGACACATCGCAGCCGCTGTATTGGCGGGTTCTCGCGGCGGCCTGCAGCCGGGTATTGAGAATCTCAAACGCCTTCACGGCAGCCGCGTCAGCGCGGATATCCGGCAGCAGTTCCAGCCCCGAGGTCTCGGAAGAGAAGTAGTGGAACGACACCCCAAGCCCGCGCGCCAGCGCATCCAGCGTGCTCCAGCCGATCTCGCGCTCATGCTTCAGCGCGCTGTTGAAGGTGCCATAGGGGATGCCGCACTTCAGCGCCGCCTGCCGGTTGGACAGGTTCATATCCTCCAGTAGGGCCGAAATTTTCTCGTGGATGAGCGCCATATGTGCCGGATCTTTCACATTCCGCGAAACATCTTGCATAAAATCATCGTCACAGCAACGCAAAGTCAGCGCGAGCAGGCGATACGCCGCGAAATGGCTGGCAGTCCTCCGCGTTGCGCGGGGACGTGCCGAAGGTGCCCTCAGGACATCGCCGCAATCTAGTTGAGAGAGCTGGTGCGGACGGCGGGACTCGAACCCGCACGGCCATACGGCCAGGAGATTTTAAGTCTCCGGTGTCTACCATTCCACCACGTCCGCACACAGGCGCCGTCGTCCGGCACCTTTCCGCAGGTCTAGCCTCCTGATTTCATGCGGACAATGCGTTTTCGGTTAAAACGGCGAAAATTTCCCTCAGCGCGGGCAGTGCTACAACTCCACATCCCCGTCACCGGGCGGCGCCAGCGGCCCGCCGGGCTCTGCCAGATAGCGTTCCGGTAGCCAGGGATTGAGCTTCAGCGCCGCGGCAAGGGCCTCGCGCGCTTCGTCCAGCCGGGACAGGCCGTAGAGCGACAACGCCCGCCCGCTCATCGCGGCGATATGGCGGGGCGACAGTTCCAGGGCCCGGTCCAGATCCGTCAGGGCAGACGCGAAATCGCGGCGCAGGTAATGCACAAAGGCGCGCTGATTGTAGCCCTCGGCATAGTCCGGGCAATAGGCGATCAGCTGGTCGAAATCTGCCAGCGCCCCGAGAAAATCAAAGGCGGAGCGCTTGGTCATGCCGCGGTCCAGAATGGCCTGCGCCTGCGCATTTGGCGCATCCGCCCAGTATTCCCACATCCGGTTGGCAATTTCCCGTGCCTGGGTCTCGGTTTCAGCATCCTGCACCTCGCTCAGCAGCGCCTCCAGCGGAGTGCTGTGGTCAGGGGGTGCAGGGCAGTCCGAAGCCTGCACCGGAAAAGCCGCTGCGATGAGAACCGCGGCAAGAGCAAACGGGGGGAGAAACAGGGCAAGAAACATACCCCATGCTCGCACAAATGCGGTTTCGATCAAGTCAACTGAGCGTGCGCGCCCTGCGCCCCGTCAAAGTGGCCCCAGCGCGCCGTCTTCCTTGACTGCCTGCATCGCCACATAGGTGGAGGTAGATGCCACATGCGGCAGCGAAGAGATCTTCTCTCCCAGCACCGCACGGTAATCCGTCATGGAGCGGGTGCGGACCTTCAGCAGGTAGTCGAAATGCGAAGCCATCATATGCGCCTGCTCGATCTCCGGCTGCCGAGCCACCGCGGCATTGAACTTGGCCAATGCCGCCTCGCGGGTGTCGTCCAGCTTGACCTCAACAAAGGCCACATGATCGAGCCCCAGCCGGATCGGATCGACCAGGGCGCGGTAGCCGGTGATGATGCCCTCCGCTTCCAGCCGTTTGAGCCGGGTCTGGGTCGGGGTTTTCGACAGCCCGATCCGCCGCGCAAGATCGGCGATGGAGATACGGCCGTCCTCGCTCAGCACGTTCAGAATCGCCCGGTCGAAGCGGTCAAGGTCGATGGAGTTCATTTGGACTTTCCTAGCTTCGCATTTCGCTCATTCGACCTGCGTCTAGCACATCTTCAGGCGATTGTCCTTTTCGAAAGGGTGTATTCTTAACAAAAGCCCTGCACACCTTTTGTGGAGTTCCCCGCATGACCGCTCAAACCAAGCTGCGCTACCGGATCGACGCCGGCACTTATGCCGATCAAACCGCGATGCGCGACCAGCTGGTGGCCCAGGCCGCCCTCACCGATGCTGACCGTAAGACAATCTGCGCCAACGCCGCCGCGCTGGTGCGTGATATCCGCGGCCACTCGGCACCGGGCCTGATGGAAGTCTTCCTGGCCGAATACGGCCTGTCGACCGATGAGGGCGTTGCCCTGATGTGCCTGGCAGAAGCCCTGCTGCGGGTACCGGATGCCGACACCATTGACGCGCTGATCGAAGACAAGATCGCACCGTCTGACTGGGGCAAGCACCTGGGCAAATCGACCTCCTCGCTGGTCAACGCCTCTACCTGGGCGCTGATGCTGACCGGCAAGGTGCTGGACGAGGAGCGCAGCCCGATCGGTGCGCTGCGCGGCGCTATCAAGCGTCTGGGCGAGCCGGTGATCCGCACTGCCGTCAGCCGCGCGATGAAGGAAATGGGCCGCCAGTTTGTGCTGGGCGAAACCATCGAGAGTGCGATGAACCGCGCCGCCGGGATGGAGGCCAAGGGCTACACCTACTCCTACGACATGCTGGGCGAGGCCGCTCGCACCGAGGCCGACGCGTCGCGCTATCACCTAGCCTATTCCAAGGCGATTTCCGCCATTGCGGCTGCCTGCAACAGCGACGACATCCGCAAGAACCCCGGCATCTCGGTCAAGCTGTCGGCGCTGCACCCGCGGTATGAGCTGGCACATGAGCACAGCGTGATGGAGGCGCTGGTGCCGCGCCTGAAGGCGCTGGCGTTGCTGGCGAAGGCGGCCAAGATGGGCCTCAACGTCGATGCCGAGGAAGCCGACCGCCTGTCGCTGTCGCTGGAGGTGATCGAGGCCGTGGTCTCGGACCCGGCGCTGGCCGGCTGGGACGGCTTTGGCGTGGTGGTGCAGGCCTATGGCCCGCGCACCGGGCTGGCGATTGATGCGCTGCATGAAATGGCAGAGAAATACGACCGCCGCTTTATGGTGCGGCTGGTCAAGGGCGCCTATTGGGACACCGAGATCAAGCGCGCCCAGGTCGAGGGTGTCGATGGCTTCCCGGTCTTTACCTCCAAGCCGTTGACCGATGTTTCCTACATCTCCAACGCCCGCAAGCTCTTGGGCATGACGGACCGGATCTATCCGCAGTTCGCCACCCACAACGCCCATACCGTCGCTGCCATCCTGCATATGGCCGAAGGGGTCGGCAATGAGCGCTATGAATTCCAGCGCCTTCATGGCATGGGCGAGACGCTGCACCAGATGGTGCTGGAGCAGAACAAGACCAACTGTCGGATCTACGCCCCCGTCGGCGCCCACCGCGACCTCTTGGCCTATCTGGTGCGCCGCCTGCTGGAAAACGGCGCCAACTCCTCCTTCGTGAACCAGATCGTGGACGACAACGTGCCGCCAGAGGTGGTGGCTGCCGATCCGTTTGCGGCCATCGCAGATGTGACCCGCAAGATCCCGACCGGACCGGAGCTGTACGCGCCGGAACGCCCGAACTCCAAAGGGTTCGATCTGGGCCACGCCCCGACGCTGGTAAAGATCGAAGAGGCCCGCGCGCCCTGGCGCAGCCACCAGTGGGAAGCCGCGCCGCTGCTGGCAGGCGATGCCCAGCCGGAGGCCGCCAAGGATGTGACCAGCCCAACCGACCACAGCGTGGTTGGCACCGTCAGCCAGTGCAGCCAGGACGATATCGAACTGGCGCTGGCGCTGGCCGATCCCTGGGACGCCCCAGCTGCGGAGCGCGCCGCGATCCTGAACAAGGCCGCCGACCTTTATGAGGAAAACTTCGGCGAGCTGTTCGCAATCCTTGCCCGCGAGGCCGGCAAGACCATCCCCGATGCGGTTGCCGAACTGCGCGAGGCGGTGGACTTCCTGCGCTACTATGCGGCGCGCAATTCCGATGCGCCGCCTGCCGGCATCTTCTCCTGCATCTCGCCGTGGAACTTCCCGCTGGCGATCTTCACCGGCCAGGTCTCGGCCGCGCTGTCCGCTGGCAACGCCGTGCTGGCCAAACCCGCCGACCAGACGCCGCTGATTGCCCACCGCGCCGTGCAGCTGATGCATGAGGCCGGCGTGCCGCGCAGCGCCCTGCAGCTGGTGCCAGGCCGCGGCAGCGTGGTTGGTGCGGCCATCACCTCCGACCCGCGCGTGAACGGCGTTGCCTTCACCGGCTCCACCGCCACCGCCCTGCGCATCCGCAAGGCGATGGCTGACAACCTGCAGCCGGGCGCACCGCTGATTGCGGAAACCGGCGGCCTGAACGCGATGATCGTCGACTCCACCGCACTGCCGGAACAGGCGGTACAGGCGGTGATCGAAAGCGCTTTCCAGTCGGCCGGCCAGCGCTGTTCGGCGCTGCGCTGCCTGTATCTGCAGGACGACATTGCCGACAACGTGTTGAAAATGCTGAAGGGCGCGATGGACTGCCTGCAGCTGGATGATCCCTGGAACCTGTCCACCGACAGCGGCCCGGTGATCGACGAGACCGCCCGCGCAGGCATCCTGGCCCATGTCGGCAAGGCCCGAGCCGAAGGCCGGGTGCTGAAGGAAATGCGCGCGCCGCAGGGCGGCACCTTTGTCGCGCCCACAATGATCGAAGTTTCCGGCATCAGTGATCTGAAGGAAGAGATCTTTGGCCCGGTCCTGCACGTGGCGCGGTTCAAGTCGCAGCAGCTGGATCAGGTGATTTCCGACATCAACGCCACCGGCTATGGCCTCACCTTCGGCCTGCACACCCGGATCGACGACCGGGTGCAGCATGTCTGCGACCGGGTGCATGCCGGCAACATCTATGTGAACCGCAACCAGATCGGCGCCATCGTCGGCAGCCAGCCGTTCGGCGGCGAAGGCCTGTCAGGCACCGGCCCCAAGGCAGGCGGCCCGCTCTACCTCAGCCGCTTCTGCGCACCGGACCGCCAGTCCAGCGCCGGCGGCTGGGAGCAGAGCATCACCGACCTGAAGGCGCCGAGCGGCGTGCCCAGCCAGCCAGTCACGACCTCTCTGCCCGGCCCGACCGGGGAATCGAACCGCCTGACCGTCTCTGCCCGCCCGCCGCTCTTGTGCATGGGTCCGGGGGCTGAGGCTGCGGCTGCGCAGGCCAGGGAGGTGATCAGCCTCGGCGGCACCGCGATTGAGGCGCATGGCCTTCTGGATCTCAGCCAGCTGGAGAGCATCCAAGGCATTGCAGGTGTTCTGTGGTGGGGCGACGAAGCCACCGGCCGCGAGATCGAACAGAGCCTGGCCAAGCGTGACGGCGCGATCGTACCGCTGATCCCGGGCAAGCCCGACCGCGCCCGCGTGCTGGCCGAGCGCCACGTCTGCGTCGACACGACTGCATCGGGCGGCAACGCGCAGCTCTTGGGCGGCATGGCCTGAGCTTTCCTTGCTAAGCACTTGACGCTGGGCCGTTTCCGGCCCAGCGTTCCCCCATGTTTCCGATCCGCGACCATAACCCGTCCGGCCGCAGGCCCTATGTCGTTTATGCGCTTATTGCCGCGAATATTCTGGCCTATATCTACTATTCCGCCAGCTACGTTTCGCCCCGCGCGCTCGCCTATTTCTATGACGCCTATGCGGTGGTGCCTGCCGAGATCAGCAGTGGCTATGGGTACGGGACGCTGTTCACATCCCTGTTCATCCACGGCGGGCTGATGCACCTGGGCGGCAACATGCTGTTCCTGTGGATCTTCGGCGACAACCTGGAGGAGGAGATGGGTCACCTGCCCTTCCTCTTGTTCTACCTGGCAAGCGGGTTCGGCGCCGGGCTGATCCATGTGATGTCGGCGCCGGGGTCGATGGTGCCCACCGTCGGGGCCTCCGGCGCCATAGCCGGGGTGATGGGTGGCTACCTCTTGATGTATCCCAAAGCGCGCGTCGATATCCTGCTGGTGCTGATCATCTACTTCCGCATTTTCACCATTCCCGCTTTTGTGATGCTGGGCGTCTGGCTGATGATGCAGTTCTTCGGCGGCCTCGGGTCAGACCCCAACCAGGGCGGCGTCGCCTACTGGGCCCATGCCGGCGGGTTTGCGGTGGGGCTGGTCCTGTGCCTGCCCCTGTGGCTGCGCCGCGGCGGCCCGGCGTTCTGGAACCGGACGCATGGCACCCCTCCGCATCCGGAGAACGAGTATGAATATTCCGCCAGCCGCATTCCGAAGCTGCCGCGGAAGAAGAGGAATCCGGGGCCTTGGGGAAAGTGAGTGCCCTGCCCCGATTGTTCATCTTCAGTTTAGACCCAGTAATTTTCAGGAGGATTGGCGAAGTGGAAAGAGACGAAATTTCTACACTCAAAAAGACTGTTAATGCTTTGAAAGAAGAAGTCGAATCCAATCGAGTGATGGCACTAACTAATCGAATTGTTTTGCATAGCCTGAGAAACCAGTTGGAGCGGCAGGGAGTGGTTAGCTGGAAAGAATTCGACCAGCTATTGCTACAAGTGTCGAACCAGCTCTCCAGTGATTGGCCGGAGGAACGGGCGAATGCTGTTAAGGAGGATCTAAGGAGGAGCTTGCACGGCAGGTTACCTAACGCGGAAGTCGTTTCACTAAGAGGCGAACATCCCGAAAGCAGAGAATAATCCCAGCAAGGATTTCCCAATGCCCCACCTGAAAGCCACCTGCCACTGCGGCGCCGTAGAAATCGAGGCGGAGTTTCCCGAAGGCCTCGCCTCCGCCGCGCGCTGCGACTGTTCCTTTTGCCTGCGGCGCGGAGCGGCTGCCGTCACCGCCCTCACCGCCAGCCTGAAGATGCTGAAAGGGGCTGAAAACCTCAGCCTCTACACCTGGGGCACCCATACGGCGAAACACTATTTCTGCAAGACCTGCGGCATCTACACCCACCATCAGCGCCGGTCCGACCCACAGGAATGCGGCGTCAACCTGGGCTGTATCGAAGGCGCCAATCCGCGGACCCATCCGGAAACCTATGGCGAGATCCCGTGGAACGACGGGGTGAACCATCCGTCAGATCAAAAGTGATGGACCGCCTGGCCGTTAGGCCGGGCAGCGCCCGTCCGCCCCCACGGGCGGGCGCTACGCTTTCCGCCCTCGGCCGAACGCTGCCCTCACCGTATCCAAAACCCGCTCAAACAAAAAAACGCGGCACAGCGGCCGCGTTTCCGATGCTCAAAGCTCCGCGCTGCTTCAGCCGCGGATCACTTTGGCGAAGTTCTCGAAGATCGGCTCGTTCGAGCAAACCACCGACCCGCTGTCGATGATGCCCGCTTCCGGGTCGATCGCCTCGGCCAACCCGCCGGCCTCTTTCACGATGATGATGCCTGCGGCCAGATCCCAGGGGTTCAAGCGGCGCTCCCAGAAGCCCTCGTAGCGGCCTGCGGCCACATAGGCCATGTCCAGCGCAGCAGAGCCCCAGCGGCGCACGCCGGCGCAGGCGGGCATCAGGCGGGCCAGGTCCTGCAGCGTCAGCGGCAGGTCGGCGCGGCCGCCGAACGGCACGCCGGTGGCAAAGATCGATTCAATCATCCGATGACGGCCTGAGACGCGGATACGGGTGTCGTTCATCCAGGCGCCTGCGCCCTTCTCGGCAAAGAACATCTCGTCCTTGGCAGCGTCATAGACCACGCCGGCGACGATCTTGCCCTTGTGCTCCAGCGCGATGGAAATCGCCCAGTGCGGCAGCCCGTGCAGGAAGTTGGTGGTGCCGTCCAGCGGGTCGACGATCCAGCGGCGGGTCGGGTCCTCGCCCTCGATCTCGCCGCCCTCTTCCGCGATCCAGCCATAGGTCGGGCGGGCGTTGCGCAGCTCTTCCTTGATGATCTTCTCAGCTGCGATGTCGGCCTTGGAGACAAAGTCGCCCGCACCTTTCATCGAGACCTGCAGGTTTTCCACCTCGCGGAAGTCCTTCACCAGGGAACGGCCTGCCTTGCGGGCGGCCTTGATCATCACATTGAGGTTTGCGCTGCCAATCATGTCTGCAGATTCCTGTCACGTCGGGGAGATGCCGGGTCAATGCGTGCCTATACGCGCCCTGCCCCCGAATGCCAAGGGGTTATGCCGCAAACTGCACATCCCGCCTGACGCCGCGGCGCCGCGCGCGCCAGCGGTTGAAATCCGCCGCTGGCGCGCCCAGAGTTTGGGGCAAACAGAACAAGGAGTGCCCCCATGCCCGACCAGATGCAGCGTATCGTGCTGGCCAGCCGCCCCGAAGGCCAGGCCAGCGAGGAAAACTTCCGCCTCGAGACTGCGGACCTTCCCCAGCCCGGCGAAGGAGAAGTAATTGTAAAGGTTAACTATATGTCGCTGGACCCCTATATGCGGGGGCGCATGAATGCAGGCAAATCCTATGCCCCACCCGTAGAGATCGGCGAGACCATGACCGCGGGCGGTGTCGGTGAGGTGATCGCCTCGGGCAGCCCCGACTACCAGCCCGGCGACTTCGCCCTGGGCATGTTCGGCTGGGCCAGCCATGCCTGCGCCAAGGCGTCCGAGATCCGCAAGCTGGACCCGGATATGGCGCCGCTCACCACCGCGCTTGGCGTTCTCGGCATGCCGGGGTTTACCGCATGGCATGGCTTGGACGCCTATGGCCGCCCGCAGGCGGGCGAGACCCTGGTGGTTGCCGCGGCCACCGGCCCGGTCGGGTCCATGGTGGGGCAGCTGGCCAAGCAGAAGGGCCTGCGCGTCGTCGGCATCGCGGGCGGCGCGGACAAATGCAAGCTGGCGGTGGAGACCTTCGGCTTTGACGCCTGCCTCGACCACCGCGCCTATGACAGTGGCGAAGCGCTGAGTGAGGCGCTGGCCGCGGAATGTCCGAAAGGCATCGACATCTACTACGAAAACGTCGGCGGCAAGGTGCTGGAGGCGGTGCTGCCCCTGATGAACAATTTCGGCCGCATCCCTGTCTGCGGCATGATTGCCTGGTACAACAGCGCTGAGACGGACCTGACGGCCCCGGCCATCTGGCGCGCGGTGCTGACAAAGTTCCTGTCGGTCAACGGCTTCATCATCTTCAACCACTACGACCGCTATAGCGACTTCCTGCAGGAGGTCGCACCCAAGATCGCCAGCGGGGACATGAACTACCTGGAAGACATCGCCGAGGGGCTTGAAAACGCCCCCAAGACCTTCCTGGCGATGATGCACGGCGGCAATACCGGCAAGCAGATCGTCAAACTGGTCTGAACCAGGCGCCGGCCTATGCCGGTGCACGCACCCCCGCGGAGCGGGAACCGGCGCCGGAACGGCGCAGGCCGCTCCGCACCTCTCCCGGAGCAGGATTTATTGATGCTGCAGCTTGCGCGCCTCGACCTTGGCCAGGCGGATCAATTCCTGCATGAAAGGTTTCTCGCGGTCCTCCGTGCGGATTGCCGCATAGAGGCTGCGGGTGATGCCGGATTTGGTCAGCGGCCGGGTCACATAGTCTGAGGAATATTTTACCTCCCGCACCACCCAGTCCGGCAGCACCGAGACCCCGCGGTTTGAGGCCACTAGCAGCAGGATCACCGCCGTCAACTCCACCTGCCGGATCGAGGCCGGCTCCACCCCGGCAGGAATCAGCAGCTGGCTGAACACATCCAGCCGGACCTTGTCCACCGGGTAGGTGATCAGGTTCTGGCCGATGAAATCCTCTGCTTCCACATAGGGTTTTTCTGCCAGGGGATGCTGTGCCGAAGCAACGAAGACGGCGTTGTAGTCAAACAGCTCGATGAAATCGACGCCATTGATGTCTTCCGGATCAGAGGAGACCACCAGATCCACCTCTTCTTTCAGCAACGCGGGCAGAGCGTCAAAGGCGAGGCCCGGACGGATGTCCACGTCCACATCACCCCAGTTTTTGCGGAATCCTTCCAACACAGGGAACAGCCACTCAAAGCAGGCATGGCATTCGATGGCGATATGCATGCGGCCCGTATTACCGTCCCGCAGTGACGAAAATTCTGCTTGTGCCGCCTCGACTTGCGGTAAGACCTGCTCTGCCAGCCGCAAGAGCCGCAAGCCGGCGGGCGACAGCTTCATCGGCTTGGAGCGGCGGATAAACAGCTCAACACCTGCTTGGTCCTCCAGCCCCTTCACCTGATGGCTCAGTGCGCTTTGGGTGATGTTCAGCTGCTCTGCAGCGCGGGCCAGACCGCCGGCCTCATGGATAGCCTTGATGGTGCGGAGGTGGCGGAATTCGATATGCATCCTATCAGATCGCTCATGTTAATCTTGAGTATTATGAAATTGTCTCACAATGCTGCGCATGCAACAAGAGCTGACATCAACCTAGCGAGAGACCCCGAGCATGACGACGCCCAAGATTTCCTTTGAATTCTTCCCGCCGCAAAACCTCGAAGCCTCCTTCCGGCTTTGGGACACCGTGCAGGTCCTCGCTCCGATGGATCCGCGCTTTGTATCGGTGACCTATGGTGCCGGCGGCACCACCCGCACCCTGACCCGCGACGCGGTGTCGACACTGCACAAATCCTCCGGCCTGAACGTGGCGGCGCATCTGACCTGCGTGAATGCCTCCAAGGCGGAGACGCTGGAGATCGCCGACCAGTTTGCCGCAGCAGGAGTGACCGAGATCGTGGCCCTGCGCGGCGACCCGCCCAAGGGCGAAGGCAAGTTCATCCCGCACCCGGACGGGTTTGCGAATTCGGTTGAGCTGATCAAGGGCCTGAAGGCACGCGGCAATTTCAACATCAAGGTCGGCGCCTATCCGGACCGCCATCCGGACGCAGCCGATCAGGCAGCGGATGTGGAATGGCTGAAGCGCAAGCTGGATGCCGGCGCGGATGAGGCGCTGACCCAGTTCTTCTTCGAGGCCGAGACCTTCTTCCGCTTCCGCGATGCCTGCGAAAAAGCCGGGATCGACGGCAGCAAACTGACTCCGGGCATCTTGCCGATCGAGAACTGGAAAGGCGCCCGAAACTTTGCCAAGCGCTGCGGCACCATCATCCCTGATTGGGTCGAAAATGCCTTTGAAAAAGCCCTGCGCGACGACCGCGAGGAACTGCTGGCAACTGCGCTGTGCACCGAGCTCTGCTCAGACCTCTTGGAGGGCGGCGTGGACAAGCTGCACTTCTACACGCTGAACCGGCCGGAGCTGACCCGCGACGTTTGCTTCGCCTTGGGTGTCACCCCCAAAGTGTCACTGCAGAACGTCGCGTAAGCGTTGCACAAGATGGCGCGCGGTTTCTAATGGCCGGGACTTCCCGCCAAGGATCCGCGCGCCATGTTTTTTGCCAAACAGCCCTCCGACCTGCTGACGATTGACCAAATCAGCCGGATTTCCGGTCTCGACTTCATGCAGAGTATCCTGGACGGCCGCCTGCCCGGCCCGCCGATCGCCGAAACGCTGGGCTATCATCTGCACAGTGTCGAGGACGGCCAGGTGGTGTTCCGCGGCACGCCGGAATTTCACGTCTGCAATCCGATGGGAACCGTGCATGGCGGCTGGTACGGTACGCTTCTGGACAGCGCCATGGCCTGCGCGGTGATGACCAAGGTGCCGCTTGGTGCCGTTTACACAACGCTGGAATACAAGATCAACATCCTGCGGCCGATCCCGTTGGGCACCACCATCGACTGCACCGGCAGCATCGACCATGTGGGCCGCTCGACCGGTGTGGCCCATGGCGAGATCCGCGGGCTGGCGGACGGCAAGCTCTACGCCACCGGCTCCACCACCTGCATTGTGATGCAAATCGCGCCGCAGTAACCAATGCGGTGCCGTCTGCAGCCTTGCCTGCTGCGGATTCCCACCTAAGTATCTGCAAACAGATCAGAAACCGCAGAAAGGCTTGCCATGCCGCCAAACAGCCTCGCCCGTGCCGCGACCGCCCGCATTCAGGTTCTGGCGCCCGCCAAGGAGCTTGATTTCCTCGACACGCAATCGCTGGTTTTGCCGGTTCAAGTCACCCCGCTGGAGGCCTGGAACATCATGCAGGAGCGGCCCCTGCCCGGCATGAAGCTGGCCTTCTGGCTGCGCGACACGATATCCGCGTGCTTTGGCGTCAGACGGACCGGCGGCTTTTCGGGAAGACGGCACACCAATACGGCGGTCGGGGACAAGCTGGACTTTTTTCTGGTCGAAGCGGTGTCAGACCGCATTCTGACCCTCACCGTGCGGGACCGGCATCTGGACGTCATGACCTGCGTTTCCAGCAATAGCGGCGTGCTGAGCATCACCTCATCTGTGAAGACACACAACCTGTTCGGCCGCATTTATATGCTGCCGGTCGGGCCGGCTCACAACCTAATCGTGAAATCGTCCCTGAAACGCCTGCAAAAAGAGCTGGAGCAGCGCAGGACTGGCGGCAGGTAGCCTGCCGGCTTCAGCGCCGCGGCGCCCGAATTCAGGCATGGCCGGCTGGCCCCCGCGGCTCACGCCTCGGGAATGCCTTTGCGCCGTTTCAGCTTTATGTCTTGGAAAACATCGCCATCCAGCCGCCGGCAGCGGCGTCCTGCCTGCCCGCGTCCACGCTGCTGTGCAATCGTTCGCTGGCATCCAGCCCGACCCGGCGGCGGCTGCGCAAGAGGAAGATCTTGGCCCAGCCCTGCCAGGTGCCAACCGAAGGCGCCTTGGGATCGACCGGAAAGCGCATGCGCCAGTCGCTCGGCAGCGGCAGGCCGCGTTCCTCAGCCTTCTCCAGCATCCAGATCAAGGAAACATTGGCCAGCGGCCGCGCGTCCTCGAACCCGCCAAGCTGGCCGCCCACGTCGCCATGCGCGCCGCGGAACCAGACCTGTTCGACATGGCCGCTCCAGCCCTTGGGGCAGTCCCACAGCACGGGTTTGAAGACATCGCGTGTCTCGTCCAGCGCCAGCGCGTGATAGCCGGTTTTGATGTGCGGACCCAGCGTGTGATTGTGGAAGTTGTGCTGCCGCTCCGCCCAGCGCCACAGCAGCGGCAGGCGCAGGCCCAGCGCCTTGACGGTATCCCAGACGCCGACCATCTCAATCTCGACCTCATCGTGGCAATGGGCCGCGGTGAAGGCAGCGCCGGTCTTGGAGCGCCCGTTCAGCCGGTAGTGCCGGTACGCGGTGCGGATATGGCGGACGGTGGCATGTTCGGGCTTCAGCAATCCGATCCGGTCGATCACGCCCGCCAGCGAACGCACCGCATAGGCACCGCGGGAGTAGCCGAACAAGTAGATCTTGTCGCCGGGACGGTAGCGGGAGGCGAGGTAGCCGTAGGCGCGGCGGATCTGCCGGTTGATGCCGCGCCCCATCATCACGTCCGGAGCGCTGCCCCAGCCTTTCCACTGCACACCGGATTCGTAAAAGACCGACACCTGGCCGCCCATTTCCCGGCACAGGCGGTAAAGCTGGCCTGGATGGGTTTCATGGCCCCGTTCCAGCGTCGACATGGTGCCGTCGAGAATAATCACATGGGCCTGGGGGCCGCGCAGCTTGGTTTCGCCGGAATGCTCCGAGCGCAGCGGCCGTCCAAGCCACCCTAAAACCCTTCTACTCAGCTGCCTCAGAAACATCTCTAAGCACTTCCCAAATCCTCAGCGGGGTGAACGGCATGTCCACTTGCCGCACGCCGCGGTCCCAGACCGCGTCCTGCACCGCGTTTGCAACCGCTGCCAGCGCACCGACGGTGCCCGCCTCGCCGCAACCTTTCATCCCCATCGGGTTCTGTGTCGAAGGCACCGGCTCGGAGGTGAATCCAATCATGGGGACGCCGCTGGCCCGCGGCAAGGCATAGTCCATGAACGAAGCCGTGAGCAGCTGCCCGTCCTCATCGTAGACAACCCGCTCCAGCATGGCCTGTCCCAGCCCCTGCGCCACCCCGCCATGCACTTGGCCTTCGGCCAGCATCGGGTTGATCAGATTACCGAAATCGTCAACTACAGTGTAGCGCTCCACGTCGGCTTGCCCAGTCTCCGGATCGATAACAATTTCGGCAATATGTGCGCCGTTCGGAAACGAGCGCCCCGGCAGCCGGGCCCGCGCCGCGTGACGCTGCAGATCGGTGCGGCCTTGCGCGCGGGCCATCTCTGCTGCCTCCAGCATGGTGGGGGTCAGGTTGGATCCCGGCGCCCGGAAGGTTTCGCCGTCAAATTCCACGGCATCCTCTTCCACACCCATCTCTTCCGCCAGGAAAGGGGTAAAGGCGGCAATCATCGTCTCCACCGCCGCCAGCGTCGCATTGGCCTGGGTGGTGACGGAACGCGACCCGCCGGTGCCGCCGCCCTGGGCGATGCGGTCACTGTCGCCTTGGATCACCTGGATCATTTCCGCCGGAATTCCGCTCTGGTCGGCAAGGAACTGGGCATAGACGGTCTCATGCCCCTGGCCGTTGCTTTGCGTGCCGACATAGATGTTCACCCGGCCATCCTCCAGAAACTCCACTTCTGCGCCTTCTGAAGGGTCGCCCAAAATGCTTTCGATATAGTAACAGACCCCAACGCCCCGGTACTTGCCGCGTTTACCATTTTCGGCGCGGCGGGACGCGAATCCCTTCAGATCCGCCACTTCGGCGGCACGGCTCAGCACCTTATCGAAATCGCCCACGTCATAGGTCTCTCCGGTCACCGTGCCATAAGGAAAGGCCGGAGGCTTGATGAAGTTCCGCCGCCGCAGCTCCAGCGGATCAACTCCCAGTTCGCGCGCGGCGCGGTCCATCACCCGTTCCAGCACATAGATCGCCTCAGGCCGCCCGGCGCCGCGGTAGGCGTCCACCTGAGTGGTGTTCGTATAGATCCCCTCTACCTGCAGCCAGGCGGTCTGGATGTCATAGACGCCGGCCAGCACCCGGCTGAACAGCTGGGTCTGGATCGGCTGCCCGAAATGGGCGTTGTAAGCGCCAAGATTGCAGCGGGTCGACACCCTGTAGGCGGTGATCTTCAGATCCTCGTCAAAAGCCAGCTCAGCCAGCGAGGTCAGATCGCGGCCTCCGTTGTCGCTCAGCATGGCCTCAGACCGGTCTGACATCCAGAACACCGGGCGGCTCAGCACCGTGGCGGCGTGGGCCACTGCGAAGTATTCGGGGTAGGCAAAGGCCTTCATCCCGAAACCGCCGCCGACATCCGGCGTGGTGACCTTGATGTCATCCTCATTGAGCCCCAGCTTGGAAGCCAGCTGGGACTTCATGCCCCAAACCCCCTGACCGCCAAAGGTGAAATGCAGCCGCCCCTGCTGCCATTCGGCAAAGCAGCCGCGCGGCTCCATGGTGCTGACCATGATCCGGTTGTCCTCGACCTGGAGGGCAACGGTATGGGCGGCAGTGCGGAAGGCCTCTGCCGTGGCCGCCTCATCCCCCATGCCCCAGTCAAAGGCCTTGTTGTCCGGCACGCTGCCGTGCAGGGCCTCGCCGCCTGGGTGAAGGTCCAGCTTGACCGGCAGGTCGTCGATCTCCAGTTCGATCAGTTCACCCGCATCACGGGCCTGGTCCAGCGTTTCAGCCACGACAACGGCCACCGGCTCCCCGACATAGCGGACCTTGTTGCGGGCCAGCATCGGGCGTTCCGGCGAGGCGCCGTCCGTGCCATCCCGGTTTTTCACCGTGGTGCCATCCATTGAGACGTTGATGCCAGCAGCCTCAAGGTCCGCCAGGGTGATCACCGCATGGACGCCTTCGGCCTCCAGCGCATCTTCCGTGTGCAGCGCCGTGATCACCCCATGCGCCACCGGGCTGCGCAGCACCCAGGCGCGCAAGGCATCTGCCGGGGCGGCATCTTCGACGTAGTTGCCCTGCCCGGTCAGGAACCTTACATCCTCGACCCGTTTTACCGGCTGGCTTTTCCCGAATTTGTCCATGCTCGCCCCCTGTCCGCGCTGACTGGCTGTCCGGGGGCGAGAGTACCCTTAGCTGGCCGGTTGTCCAGCCAGCTCAATCACCGTCGCCACGTCACTGAGGCCATAGCCGTTGAACTGCGTGCTCATGGCAGAGGAATAGGCGCCTAGCCCCGGAAACAGGACATAGTCGCCGGTGGCGGCATCACAGGGCAGCGGCAGCCCGTCCGGCAGCCTGTCCAGACTATCGCAGGTGGGGCCGAACACCACCCGCGGCTTGCGCTCGCCCCCGCGATGCTTACCGTCAATACCGACGACCTCTACCCGGCCCGGCAGACCCATGTCGCGGATATCAACCAGCCCGCCGTAGATGCCATCGTTGAGAAAGACCACCTCGCCTGCCTTGCGCATCCCCTTGATCCGCGCCGCCAGGGTAAAGCTTTCCGAGACCATCGCCCGGCCCGGTTCGCAAATCAGCTTGGGCTTGTCTGCGCCAAAGGCTGCATCCGCAGCCTCTCCGATCGCGGCAAAGACCTTCTCCAGATCCGGTGCCACGCCATCGCGGTTGGCGGCAAAGCCACCGCCAACGTTCAGGCGGGTGATGTGCACGCCTGCTTCGTCAATGATCCGCTTGGCGGCATGGACATATTCGACCCAGGCGCTTTCATCCTCGCATTGGGTGCCGGGGTGGAAACACAGCGCAGGAGTCCAGCCGCGGGCGGCCACCTGCTTCAGCAGTTCGACGGCCTCCTCGGGGGCAGCACCGAACTTGCTGCCAAAATCATAGGCCGCGCCTGCAACCGGCAGCGCGAAACGCACAGCGATTTCGCAGGAGCGCGGCACCGCGTCCAGCTTCTCAAGCTCGCTCAGCTCATCCACCGACCAGCTCGCGACGCCGTGCTCGATGCCTGCTGCAACCTCCGCCTCAGAACGCATCGGGTTGTTGTAATGCATGACTGCGTCGGGGCTGGCGGCGCGCACCGCCTCCATTTCCGCGGGCGAGGCCACGTCAAACGCCGTGATCCCAGCAGCCACCAGATTGGACAGAACCGCCGGGTGCGGGTTTGCCTTGACCGCATAAGTCACCAGGCCCGGAAACCCCTCCCGGAACCGCCGCGCCACCTCATGCAGGACCCGCGGCGAGAAATACAGGATCGGGTGATCCGGCGTGCTGCGGGCCAGGTGGGACTCAGGCGAAAGCCATAGCGGGGGAATCTGCTGCATCGGGTAATCCTCATTCGTTTTGCATATTTTGCGTGAATTGATCGTCGATTCCGGTTGGCACTTTGCCTATAGTGACGAAAACATCCGTCATATCGCAGGCAATCCATGCAAACCGACGACACCGATCAGCGCCTTGTCACCCTATTGCGGGAGAACGCCCGCCGCCCGGTGGCTGAGCTTGCCCGCCATCTGGGTCTCGCCCGCACCACGGTGCAGGCCCGGATCGAGCGGCTGGAAAGCACCGGCGTTATATCCGGATACACGCTGAAAACTTCTGCTGCCGCCCGCCCGCCACTGCAGGCCACGGTGCTGATGTCGATTGAACCGCGGTCAGGGCCAGAGGTGCTGGCCCGCCTGCGCAGCCTGCCGGGGGTGGAGGTGGTGCACACGACCTCAGGCCGGTTCGACTTGCTGGCGCAGGTGGTGGCGCAAAGCACGGCTGAGCTGGACGAAACCATAGACCACATCGCAGAGGCGCGGGGCGTGCGGTCCTCCGAAAGCCTGATCCACCTGGCCACCAAACTGGACCGGAAAGGGCAATAGAGGTCAGGCGCTCCTCACGTAATCCAGAAGCCAGTCGCGGAACAGTTTTGCCGCGGGACGCATGGCGCCGCGGTCGGGATAGATCAAGTGGTAGGCCTCCTGCCCCGGCACGTCGACGTCCGGCAGGCAACGCACCAGTCCACTGGCCCTGACCACCGCATCCGACGCAGGTGCCCGAGCCAATGCAATCCCCATGCCCTGCGCCGACAGTTCCGCCGCCATCAGCGAGTTGTCGGCAAAGAAATAGCGCGCTTGCCCATGGGACAGGCGCAGGTTCTCAAACAGCTGCACCCAGCTGGCCCGGTGGGTCGAGACTTCGATCAGGGGAAAGCGGAAGAGGTCCTGCGGAGACTGGATTTGCGCGGCGATCTCTGGCCGGGCCACCGGATAGAGCACCTCCCGCAACAACTCATCCCCTTCGGTGCCGAACAGCGAAGGGTTGCCAAAGACGATCTGCAAATCTGTAAACTGGTTGGCGAAGTCCGCCGCCATATTGCCGGTGCTGAGCGCCAGGCTGACCTGCGGATGCGCGGCTTGGAACTGCGGCAGCCCGCGCGCCAGCACCCCATGGGCAAACAGCAGCACAGATTGCACAAACAGCCGCTGCTCGCGGCTTTCGCCGAACAGGCCGGTGGTTGCGGTTTCCAGCATCAGAAGCGACTGCTGCACAGAGGGCAGATAGGCCCGCCCGGCCTCTGTCAGCGTCACCGCATGGGCGTGGCGCTGAAACAGAGGCGTGCCCAGCTGGGTTTCCAGTGCCTTCACCTGCTGGCTGACCGCAGCTGCCGACATGTTCAGCTGCGCCGCTGCACGGGCAAAGCTTTCGGTGCGCGCCGCGGCTTCAAACACGCGCAGCCAGTTCAGGGAGGGGATCCGGGTCGCCATACCTTCAGGCTAAGCAGAACTTAGCCTAACCGGCAAGACATACCGTGCTGGAATTCCGTGCCCCTCGCCTAGAGTTCATGACAGCGAACACCCCGCTGCAACAGCGGCAACCTTACCAGCCAGATGAGAGACGTGACATGACAGGTCCCGCCAACGCGCCGCGCCCCAAGCGCAAGATTTGGAACTTCACCCCCCAGTTGCCGATCCAGACCTCCCCCTATTGGAACTGGCCGATGAAGCCACTGGCCTCGATCAAATACCTGCTGCAAAGCTGGAACCCTTTGACGCTTCGGGCGCTGCTGCTGGGTTTTGCCATTATCACCTGGACCTTCTTCACTCCCTCCCTGGACCGCGTCGCCACATTCAGCTGGGACTGGGTGTTCGAGATCTGGTTCCGCAACTTCTGCATCCTGGTGGTGGTGGCCGGCGGGCTGCATCTGGCGCTTTGGAAGTACCGGACGCAGGCGGACGAATACCGCTACGACATGCGCCCGATGATGAAGGGCGCCAAGGTCTTCACCTTCAAGAACCAGGTCTGGGACAACATGTTCTGGACTCTTGGTCCGGCGCTCACCTTCTGGACCTTCTGGGAAAGCCTCATCCTTTACGCCTATGCCAACGGCTGGGTCACCATGATCACGCTGGACGGCAATCCGGTCACCTTCCTCCTGATGACCATCTTCATCCCGATCTGGGCGGGCTTCCACTTCTACTGGCTGCACCGGCTGCTGCATGTTGGCGTGCTTTATACCAAGGTGCACGCCTGGCATCACCGCAACATCAACACCGGTCCCTGGTCCGGCCTGGCGATGCATCCGGTCGAGAGCTTCTTCCTGATGTTCGACACCATGATTTTCTTCCTGCTGCCCTCGCACCCGGTGCACGCGATCTTCTTGCTGTTCCACCACGGGATCGGCGCCCCGACCTCGCACGCGGGCTTTGAGCATCTGAAGTTCGGCAAAAAGGCCAAGTTCCTGGTCGGCGATTTCTTCCACCAGCTGCACCACCGTTTTTTCGACTGCAACTACGGCACCTGGGAAACGCCTTGGGATGAGTGGTTCAACACCTTCCATGACGGCACCGACGAGGGCAACGAAATGGTCAAGGAACGCCGCCGCAAAATTTGGAACACGGGCTGATCCCCGCAGCGCCATGCCTGCCACAAGCTCGATGCATCGGGTATTTTCAACCAGAAAGAAGCCGCAAGGTTTTGTTAACCAGAATCGCTTCACTCTCCTTGTGCGGTACAGGCTGGGGAGCCGATGACCGCACCAGGAAGAAGCTGCCCCCTGTTCCTGGCATTGCGTATTCCCTGGCGAATGGACGGCCGGATTCAGGGGGCGCCTCGGACCTGCTTCTTTCTGGTCTGAAATACCCACAGCGCTGCCGCCGGCGCCGCGCGGCCCGCCTGAGGTAAAGATTTCCCCATATCCGCCTTCCCCTTCCTGCCGCCATTGGGTAATTGATCGCCCAACTGCATGAGGGATCAAGACGCATGGCGATGGAAAAGACGTTCAACGCGGCCGAAGCCGAGAGCCGCCTTTACAAGGCGTGGGAAGAGGCCGGCTGTTTCAAGGCTGGCGCCAACGCCAAGCCGGAGGCCTCCACCTACTGCATCATGATCCCGCCGCCCAACGTCACCGGCGTGCTGCATATGGGCCATGCCTTCAACAACACATTGCAGGACATCCTGATCCGCTGGAAGCGGATGCAGGGCTTTGACACCCTGTGGCAACCCGGCACCGACCATGCAGGGATCGCTACTCAGATGGTGGTGGAGCGCGAGCTGGCCAACACCCAGCAGCCATCCCGCCGCGAGCTGGGCCGTGAGAAATTCCTGGAGAAGGTCTGGGAGTGGAAAGAGAAATCCGGCGGCACCATTGTTGAGCAGTTGAAACGCCTCGGCGCCTCCTGCGATTTCTCCCGCACCGCCTTCACCATGGCAGGCGCGCAGGGCGACACCCGCACCGGTCACGAGAACTCCCCCAACTTCCACGACGCCGTGATCAAGGTGTTTGTGGAGATGTACAACAAGGGGCTGATCTACCGCGGCAAGCGGCTGGTCAACTGGGACCCGCATTTCGAGACCGCGATTTCCGACCTTGAGGTCGAGAACATCGAGGTCGCAGGCCACATGTGGCACTTCAAATACCCGCTGGCGGGCGGCGCCACCTACACTTACGTGGAGAAGGACGAGGACGGCAACGTCATCCTCGAGGAGGAGCGCGACTATATCTCCATCGCCACCACCCGCCCCGAGACCATGCTGGGCGACGGCGCTGTGGCCGTGCATCCCTCTGACGAACGCTACGCCCCGATTGTCGGCAAGCTGTGTGAAATCCCGGTTGGCCCCAAGGAGCACCGCCGCCTGATCCCGATCATCACCGATGAGTACCCGGACAAGGACTTCGGCTCCGGCGCGGTGAAGATCACCGGCGCCCATGATTTCAACGACTATCAGGTCGCCAAGCGCGGCGGCATTCCGATGTACCGCCTGATGGACATGCGCGGCCAGATGCGCGCGGACGGCGCGCCTTATGACGAGGCCGCGGGCATTGCCATGGCGGTGGCCAAGGGCGAGCAGACCCTGTCTGAGAACGAGGCTGATGCCGTCAACCTGGTGCCGGATGATCTGCGCGGGCTGGACCGGTTTGAGGCGCGCAAACTGGTAGTCGAGCAGATCACCAGCGAAGGCCTGGCCGTGATGCACAGCGTCACCAAAACCGACCCGGAGACCGGCGAAGACGTTGAGGTGCTGGAACCCTACGTCGAGAACAAGCCGATCATGCAGCCCTTCGGCGACCGCTCCAAGGTTGTGATCGAGCCGATGCTGACCGACCAATGGTTTGTAGACGCGGAAAAAGTTGTTGGCCCGGCGCTGGATGCCGTTCGCAACGGCGACGTGAAGATTCTGCCGGAAAGCGGTGAAAAGACCTATTACCACTGGCTGGAGAACATCGAGCCCTGGTGCATCTCGCGCCAGCTGTGGTGGGGGCATCAGATCCCGGTTTGGTATGGGCCGAGCGTTGTTGCCGTCGATCCAAAAACAATAGACTTAAATGGCACCGCCTACAAAACCAGCGGAGGCGCTGGGCTTGACTACTCCAACCTCAAAGCATTCTGTGCTGCAGATCTTGATGAGATTGTCGCCCAAGCCGCTACGTACTACGGGGATCTAGCACCAAACGGCATTGTTGAAGTCGAGAACGAAACCGCCCATCGCAAAATTGACCAAGCCCAAAATTTGCTTGGCAAGATTGGCCTTTGGCGCGACCCCGACGTTCTGGACACCTGGTTCTCCTCCGGCCTCTGGCCGATCGGCACGCTGGGCTGGCCGGAAGACACTGCCGAGATGCAGAAATACTTCCCGACCTCGACCCTGGTCACCGGTCAGGACATTCTGTTCTTCTGGGTTGCCCGGATGATGATGATGCAACTGGCAGTGCTGGACGAAAACCTGCCGGTCAAGGAGCGCATCCCCTTCGACACCGTCTACCTGCATGGCCTGGTGCGCGACGCCAAAGGCAAGAAGATGTCGAAATCCACCGGCAACGTGGTTGATCCGCTGGAGATCATCGAGGAATTCGGCGCCGACGCGCTGCGCTTTTCCTCCGCCGCGATGGCGGCGCTGGGCGGTGTGCTGAAGCTGGATATGGAACGCCTCAAGGGTTACCGGAACTTTGGCACCAAGCTGTGGAATGCGGTGAACTTTGCCCATTTCAACAACGTCTATGACGAAACCGTCCCGGCCTTTGCCTGCCCGGATGCCAAGGCTGCCGTGAACCAGTGGATCATCGGTGAAACCGCAAAGGTGCGGGTGGAAGTGGACGCGGCACTGGAAGCCTACCGGTTCAACGACGCGGCCAATGCGCTTTACGCCTTTGTCTGGGGCAAGGTCTGCGACTGGTACATCGAGCTGTCGAAACCGCTGTTCGGCTCCGAGGATGAGGCGGTGATCGCCGAGACCCGCCAGACGCTGGGCTGGGTGCTGGATCAGTGCATGATCCTGCTGCACCCGATCATGCCCTTCATCACCGAGGAACTTTGGGGCAATACAGCTAAGCGTGAGAAGATGCTGGTGCATGCCGAGTGGCCCACTTACGGCACCGAGCTGGTCAACGCCGAGGCCGACGCCGAGATGAACTGGGTGATCACCGCCATCGAAAATATCCGCTCAACCCGCGCGCAGATGCATGTGCCTGCGGGAGCCAAAATCCCGATGGTCGTCACCGAGTTCTCCGATCAGGCCCGCACGGCCTGGGAAAAGAACGAGGCGATGATCCAGAAGCTGGCCCGCATCACCTCGCTGGAGCAGGTGGAGAGCTTCCCCAAAGGCTGCGCCAGCGTGGCGGCGCCCGGCGCGTCCTTCGGTCTGCCACTGGCGGACGTGATCGACGTGGATGCGGAAAAGGCGCGTCTGGAGAAGACACTGGGCAAGCTGGCCAAGGAACTGGGCGGCTTGCGCGGACGGCTCAACAACCCGAAATTCGCGGCCTCTGCCCCGGAAGAAGTTGTGGCGGAAGCCCGCGAAAACCTGGCGGCACGCGAGGAAGAGGAAGCCAAGGTCAAGGAAGCGCTGGCGCGTCTTGCCGAGATCGGCTGATCCCGCTGAAAAACACCTTCGAAACGCCCGCCCCTTCGGCGGGCGTTTTGCTGTTCGCTGCAGCGTGTTGAAACCATTCTGATTTTCATCAGTACGGGGAAATTCCTGGTAACCGCCCCATTGTCTTTGCGGCGGTTTTGTATCAGCCTGCCGTCAACCATAAGAACAAGGGAGGCTGCAGCCATGCCCAATGAAACCACCCCCAAGGGATACTGGGTGGCCCATGTGGATGTGAACGACATGGAGCGCTATCAAGCCTATATCAAGGCAGCGCGGCCGGTGCTGGAGGAGTACGAAGCCAAGTTCCTGATCCGCGGCGGCGAGCGGGAAGTGCGTGAAGGCGCGTTCAAGGCCCGCACCGTTGTCCTTGAATTCAAGGATTTCGAAACCGCTAAAGCCTGCTATGATTCCGTGGCTTATCAGAACGCCAAGGCCTTTCGCGATCTGGTCTCGACGGGTGATATGCACATCATCGAAGGGTACGGCGGCTGAAGCCGTCTGCCCTGCTGCTCTGCCAGAGGTCTGCCGATGCCCTTGCTCAAGAAATTCTTTCAAGCGTTCCGCCCGTCTGAGCCGCCCGCCCTTCCCGACCCGGATGCCGAACTGGCGCTGGGGGCGCTTTTGGTGCGGGTGGCGCAATCAGACCGTGACTACAAGCTGGAGGAGATCAGCCTGATCGACCGGATCCTGGCGCGGCTTTACCAGCACAACGCGATTGAGGCCGCCAAGGTGCGCGCCACTTGCGAAAAACTGCACGCAGCAGCGCCCGAAACAGACACTTTCGGCCGGCTGATCCGCGAGACCACCGGGCTGGAGGAACGCCTGGCGGCGCTGGATGCCCTGTGGGAGGTGGTGCTGGCAGACGGCAACGAGCACGAGGGCGAAATCACCATTATTGAGGACGCGCGCAAGGCTATGGGCCTGTCCTATGCCGACAGTGAAAAGGCCCGCGCCCGAGCGGTTGAGAAATTCAGCGGCACAGCGGGGGAGAGCTGATGTTCAAGGAACTGCTGAACCGGCTGCTGGAGCCCGCCCCTGCGCAGCTGGATGACGAAGGCGCAAAACTTGCGCTGACGGCGCTGCTGGTGCGAATAGCCCGCTCCGACCACAATTATTCCGAAGTGGAGAAGGACCGCATCGACCGGATCCTGACTGCCCGCTACGGGCTGGACACCGGCGGCACGCTGATCCTGCGCGAACAGGCGGAGGCCATGGAGGCTGAGGCACCTGATACCGTCCGCTTCACCCGCGCCATCAAGGACGCGGTGGCCTATGAAGACCGCACCGGCGTGGTCGAGGCGCTGTGGCAAGTTGCGCTGGCCGACGGGCACCGGGACGCCAATGAGGACGCACTGCTGCGGCTGTCCTCCAGCCTCTTGGGGGTTTCCGATGTGGACAGCGCCATGGCGCGCAAACGGGCAGAGGCTGCGAAATGATTGCACATCTAGGCATGTACGACCGCCCGGAAACCGCAGCGGCAAACGACAGGTTCTGGACGGAGATACGCAAACACCTCAGCGGCGGGCCAGAAACGCTGACCCGCGGTGCGGATTTCTGGCAGGTTTGGAAATCCCCGGATCTGCTGCTCTCGCAAACCTGCGGTTGCCCCTACCGCACCCGGCTTTACGGAGAGGTGGAGCTGGTGGGCACTCCCGACTACGGCCTTCCCGGCTGCGAACCCGGCTATTACAACAGCGTGTTTATTGCCCGCAAAGAAGACGCAGGCCAGCCGCTGTCCGCCTTAGCTGGACGCCGCTTTGCCTATAACGAATCCCTGTCGCAATCGGGCTGGGCCGCGGCGATGGTGCACCTGCACGACCGCAGTATCCTGCCCGGCGCGCTGGTGGAAACCGGCGGCCACCGGCTGTCTGCCGAAGCGGTCGCGGAAGGCCGCGCCGATTTTGCCTCCCTAGATGCGCTGACCTGGGAGTTGATCCGGGAACACGACACCTTTGCCGCCGGCCTGGCCGAGATTGAGCGCACAGTGCCGACGCCCACCCTGCCCTATATCACAGCCCTGGGCCGGGATGCGGATGAGCTGTTCACCGCCATTGAAACGGCCATCAGCGAATTGGATGCAGACACCAAGGCATGCTTGCATCTGAAGGGGCTGGTGCGGTTCACCCCCAGCGACTATCTCGCGGTGCCGACCCCGCCCGGCCCGGTGCTGACCGAACAGCGCATCCGTGCAGCGGAGCTGACGTAGCCGCCGCCTCCGAAATGGGCCGCCAAACCCGCCGTTTTGACAACTCAGACAGCAGCTTGTGCGGTTTGAACGTTGCATTCGGTCTTTTTTTCGGTCCAATAAGAACGAATTTCCACTCACAGGGACAACGACACCTTGACCGATACAACGCCCGTTCTGCAAATCCGCGGCCTGCATAAATCCTATGGCGAGCTGGAAGTGATCAAAGGCGTCGACATCACCGCCAAGAAAGGCGACGTGGTGTCGTTGATCGGGTCTTCGGGGTCTGGCAAATCCACTTTGCTGCGCTGCTGCAACCTGCTGGAGGACAGCCAGCAGGGTGAAATCCTGTTCAAGGGCGAACCGATCACCTGGACCGGCCAGGGGCTGGCGCGCCGCCCGGCTGATGCCAAGCAGGTGCTGCGCATCCGCACCAACCTGTCGATGGTGTTCCAGCAGTTCAACCTGTGGGCCCATATGACCATCCTTCAGAATGTGATGGAGGCGCCGGTCACCGTGCTGGGCCGCGACAAGGCAGAGGTTGAGGAGAAGGCCCGCCACTACCTGGCAAAAGTCGGCATCGGCGACAAATGCGACGTCTACCCGGCGCAGCTGTCCGGTGGCCAGCAGCAGCGCGCGGCGATTGCCCGGGGCCTGTGCATGGAGCCGGAGGCGCTGCTATTCGACGAACCCACGTCGGCACTGGATCCTGAGCTGGAGCAGGAAGTGGTCAAGGTGATCAAGGATCTTGCCGCTGAAGGCCGCACTATGCTGATCGTGACCCACGACATGAAAATGGCGGCCGATGTGTCCAGCCATGTGGTGTTCCTGCACCAGGGCCTTATTGAGGAAGAAGGTTCACCGGACGAAGTCTTTGGCGGCACCCGCTCCGAACGGTTGCGGGCGTTCTTGTCATCGACCCGCCATGAGCAATAATAACGAAATCAATAACCAACCAAAAATGGGAGTAACTTGATGAAATCTTTGATCCTTGGCACCGCCGCCCTGGCGCTGACCGCGGGCATGGGCCTGGCGGACACCGTGCGCCTGGGCACCGAGGGCGCCTATGCGCCGTGGAACTTCGTCAACGACGCCGGTGAGATCGACGGCTTCGAGCGCGAACTGGGCGATGAGCTGTGCAAGCGCGCCGAACTGACCTGCGAGTGGGTCAAAAACGACTGGGATTCGATCATTCCGAACCTGGTTTCCGGCAACTACGACACCATCATCGCCGGCATGTCGATCACCGACGAGCGCGACGAAGTCATCGACTTCACCCAGCCCTACACGCCGCCGGATCCGTCCGCATATGTGGCGCAGTCGGCTGACGTCGATCTGGCAGGCGGCGTGATCGCGGCTCAGGCCACCACCATCCAGGCGGCCTTCATCGCTGAGCAGGGCTGGACCCTGGTCGAATTCGCCACCCCGGAAGAAACCGTCGCAGCCGTGCGCAACGGCGAAGCTGACGCGGTTCTGGCCGACAAGAGCTTCCTGGACACTGTGGTCGGCGACGACCTGGTAATGCTGGAGAAATCCGAATCCCTGGGCGGCGGCGTTGGCATGGGCTTCCGCGAGTCGGATGCAGACCTGCGCGGCAAGTTCGACGCGGCAATCCAGTCGATGAAAGACGACGGCTCGCTGAACGAACTGATCGCCAAGTGGGAAGTGTCCTCACAGTGGTAATCTGATCCTGTTTCAGGATCTTGCAGGCCCGCGAGCCGCGGCACGCGGGCCTCATTCATTCGCTTCCGGCACCAAGCGTGCCGGGCGTGAGCACAGAAAGACAGGGTACATATGTTTTCCTATTGCACGGACCCATCCACGCTTGAGGGGCTGAGCTGGCTCAGCTGCTATCTGACCACCGGCAAGCATGTGAACCTCTACATCTCGGTCTTTGTGGTGCTGACACTGCTGGCGATCACCGCCCCGACAGCCCTGCTGTTCGGTTTCGGCGCTGCCAGTGCCGCCCGCTCGAAATTCCTGCCTCTGCGCTGGTTCGGCAAAGGCTACACCAGCATTGTACGCGGCGTGCCGGACATTGCCTTCTTCCTGTTCTTCGTCATCGCGCTTGACCAGGCGTTTGAGTGGATGCGCCACAAGGTGAAATGCCCGGACTGGGACCAGCCGATCCGCCAGGGCATCGACTTTGTGGTCTGCGACGCGGCCAAGCTGCCGCTCTCGACCTCGCCGCAGTGGGTGCATGAAACCTATGGCTTTTTCCTGGCCGTCCTGACCTTCTCCATCGTCTTTGGCGCCTTTGCCGCCAACGTCCTTTACGGGGCGATGCGCGCCGTGCCGCGCGCCCAGATCGAAACGGCGGAGGCCTATGGCATGACCCACCGCCAGGCGTTCTGGCGCATCCTGGTGCCGCAGATGTGGGTCTATGCCCTGCCCGGCCTGTCGAACCTGTGGATGGTGCTGATCAAGTCCACGCCGCTGCTGTTCCTGCTGGGCGTTGAAGACATCGTCTATTGGGCACGTGAACTGGGCGGCACCAAGACCGCGCGCTTCACCGACTACCCGCACCCGAATTGGCATGTCTGGTATTTCGCGGCGCTTCTGGTGTTCTACCTCTGCTTCACCAAAGTCTCCGAAGTGGTTCTGGACCGCATCATGACCCGCCTGACCAAGGGCCAGGCCACCGCAGCGGGTGAAGCACAAAGAAAGGCAGCGGCATGAGTTGCGTTGAAACGATCCAAGCCTATGCCTTCCGCTCCCTGGGCTTTGGCGAACGGCTGCTGCCGCGCGGCGAATATACCCTGTGCGAGCATTTCACCCTGATCGGATCCGGCCTGATCTGGAACGTCTACTTCGGCGCGCTGGCGCTGATGACCGGCTTTTTCCTGGCAGTCGCCCTGGCGGTCGGCAAGTCCAGCCCCAACCCGCTGTTCCGCAAGCCCGCGGAGTGGTTCATCTTCGTGTTCCGCGGCAGCCCGCTGTTCATCCAGTTCTTCTTTGCCTACGCCTGTTTCCTGAGCCTCAAAAGCGTGTCCAGCTTCTTTGATCCGTTCACATCGGCCTGGCTCGGGGCGCTGGTTGTACTGTTCTGCAATACCGCAGCCTACTCGGGCGAGATCTTCTATGGCGCACTGCTGTCGATACCAAAGGGCGACATCGAGGCCGCCGATGCCTATGGCATGACCGGCTGGAACCGCTTCCGCCGCATCACATTCCCGACCATGCTGCGGCTGGCCTGGCCTGCCTACACCAACGAGGCGATCTTCCTGTTCCATGCCACCACACTGGTGTTCTTCTCCGGCTTCCCGGCCTGGCGGCAGCAGGGCGATGCACTCTATTACGCCAGCTATTTCGCGGACAAGACCTTCAACCCGTTTGTCCCCTACCCGATCCTGGCCTTCTACTTCATCCTGCTGACGCTGGTGATTATCAGCCTGTTCGGCTTTGTGAACCGGCGGCTGAACAAGCATCTGCCGCAGGAGCGGCGGGCCAAGCCCAGACTGAGGATCAGCCTGATCCGCTAACAACAAAATGGCTCCCTCGGGAGCCATTTTTGCTTTTAACGGAGGCCCAGGCAGCTTCTCTGCATGGCCAGATGCGCCCATTCGCACCGACAATCCACCAGCTGCACGGCCATCACATCAAACTTTTGATCAAATTATCTTGGCGAATGGATTTCCATAGGCTAGGGTTGGCGCAACGCATTCATGGAGCCCCAAATGGACCTGCCCGGACTGAAGACAATCCGCATTGCCGCCTGTGATATGAACGGCCAGATGCGTGGCAAGCGGCTGCCCGCAAGCCAGGCCGGAAAGCTGGAAAGCGGCGGCGCCCGGATGCCGGTTTCCGCCCTCAACGTCGACCTGTGGGGCCGCGACGTCGAAGACAGCCCGCTGGTTTTTGAAACCGGCGACGCTGATGGCGTGATGCTGCCCACCAACCGCGGTCCGGTGCCGATGCCCTGGCTCAAGAGTGCCTCGGCGCTAGTGCCCATGGCGATGTACTGGGAGGATGGCTCCCCTTTCCTGGGCGACCCCCGCCATGTACTGGCAGATGTGCTGTCGCGCTACAGCGCACGCGGCTGGACCGTTGTCGCCGCGACCGAGATGGAGTTCAGCCTTCTGGATGACAGCGGTGCCCGCCCGGCCCCGCCGATTGACCCGCTGACGGGCCGCGAGCTGGATCAGCAATCGGTGCTGTCGATTGCCGAACTGGACGCCTTTGACGAGTTCTTCTCCGATCTCTACGACGGCGCAGAGGCGATGGGCATTCCCGCCCAGGACGCCATTTCCGAGGCCGGCCTCGGGCAGTTCGAAATCAACCTCCTCCACCAGGAGGCCATGCGCGCCGCCGATGATGCGTGGCTATTCAAGGCTTTGGTCAAAGGGCTTGCGCGCAAACACGGATTTGCCGCGACCTTCATGGCCAAACCCTATGCCGAGGAAGCCGGCAACGGCATGCATGTGCATTTCTCGGTCGAGGATCAGGACGGCAACAACATCTTTGACGACGGCAGCGACAAAGGGTCTGATCTGCTGATGCACGCGGTGGCCGGCTGTCTGGCAGCGATGCCCGCCAGCTCACTGATCTTTGCCCCGCACGGCAACTCCTATGACCGGTTGGTGCCCGGCGCC
This sequence comes from Leisingera sp. ANG-M6, assembly GCF_000813905.1. Classification (NCBI taxonomy): domain Bacteria; kingdom Pseudomonadati; phylum Pseudomonadota; class Alphaproteobacteria; order Rhodobacterales; family Roseobacteraceae; genus Leisingera; species Leisingera sp. ANG-M6. The sequence goes on along the minus strand of NZ_JWLG01000009.1, from coordinate 184,550 downwards.
CACGCCCCGGTCAGCGCCGCTTGGGCCTATGAAAACCGCACCGCCGCCATCCGTATTCCCGGCGGCAGCCCCAAGGCACGCCGGATCGAACACCGGGTCGCAGGCGGCGACATCAACCCCTACCTAATGCTGGCTACGGTGCTGGGTGCAGCATTGGCCGGGATCGAGGACAAGATGCAGCCTCCAGCGCCTTCCGAGGGCAACATTTATGAGATCGAGGGCCTGCCGCAGCTGGCCGCCGACTGGGAGACCGCGATCAACTGGTTTGACACCGACCCGCTGATTGCACGCATCCTTCCGGACCTCGCCATCCGCAATCTTGTGATGACCAAGCGGCAGGAGCTCATTGGCTTTGCGGAACGCCCCATGGAGAGCCATTGGCTGTCTTGGCTGGAGGCGGTATAAACCCGCTTTGCCTGCGGCGCCCGGGAAGCCCCTTGCCCGCCCCGGCATCCTCGGCTAGGCTCAATTTGATCAAATTTGGTGACTCATGAAAATCGGCATCCTGCAAACCGGCCACTCCCCCGAAGACCTGTTCGGAGACTTCGGCGATTACGACGCCATGTTCCGCGATATGCTGGACGGCAACGGATTTGAGTTTCAGACTTGGGCGGTGGTGGACGGCATTCTGCCGGACAGCCCTCAGGACGCCGACGCCTGGCTGATCACCGGCTCCAAGCACGGCGCCTATGAAGACCACGCCTGGATCCCTCCGCTGGAGGATCTGATCCGCGCCATCCATGCACGCAAACAGCCGCTGGCGGGCATCTGCTTCGGCCATCAGATCATCGCCCAGGCGCTTGGCGGCAAGGTCGAGAAGTTCGAGGGCGGCTGGGCCGTCGGCCCGGTCACCTATCAGGTGGACGGCAAGGACCTGACCCTGAACGCCTGGCATCAGGACCAGGTGGTGAAGCTGCCCGAAGACGCGCGGGTGCTGGGCGGCAATGAGTTCTGCCGTAATGGCATCCTTGCCTATGGCGACCACATCATCTCCTGGCAGCCCCACCCCGAATTCCCCAACGCCTTCGTGGGCGGCCTGATTGATAAACGCGGCCGCGGCGTGGTGCCTGGCGACCTTCTGGATCGTGCAGCCGCCGAGCTGGACACCCCCGTAGACAACCAAGATATCGCAACCCTCCTCGCAGATTTTTACAGGAAAGAGAGGACCTAATGTCAGCCTGGCTCGACACCCTTCCCGAAGCAGCAAAAGCCTATCTGGAGGGGCGTCGTCTCGACGAAGTCGAATGCGTTATCTCGGACCTTCCCGGTATCGCCCGTGGCAAGGCGGTACCGGCATCGAAGTTCGCAAAGACCGACTATTTCCATCTGCCCGACAGCATCTTTTACCAGACCATCACCGGGGACTGGGCGGATGCCGCGGACGAGGACGGCTGGATCGAAAAGGACATGACCCTGAGGCCGGATATGTCCACGGCCACAGCTGCGCCCTGGACCGGCGACTGGACCCTGCAGGTGATCCACGACGCCTACGACCGGCATGATCAGCCGATCCCCTACAGCCCGCGCAACGTGCTCAAGCGCGTGGTGCAGCTTTACCGCGATAAGGGCTGGAAGCCGGTTGTGGCACCTGAGATGGAATTTTTCCTGGTCGCCCGCAACATCGACCCGGCCAAGGAGATTGAGCCGATGATGGGCCGCTCCGGCCGCCCGGCGGCGGCGCGTCAGGCCTATTCGATGACTGCAGTGGACGAGTTTGGCCCGGTGATCGACGACATCTATGACTTCGCCGAGCATCAGGGCTTTGAGATCGACGGTATCACCCAGGAGGGCGGCGCCGGCCAACTGGAAATCAACCTGCGCCACGGCGACCCGGTGAAGCTGGCGGACGAGGTGTTCTACTTCAAACGGCTGATCCGCGAGGCTGCGCTGCGCCACGACTGCTTTGCCACCTTCATGGCCAAGCCGATCGAGAATGAGCCCGGTTCTGCCATGCATATCCACCATTCGATCCTGGATGTGGAGACCGGCCAGAACATCTTCTCCGGCCCGCAGGGCGGCGAGACGGACGCATTCTACAACTTCATCGCCGGGCTGCAAAACCATCTGCCTGCAGGCATTGCCGTGATGGCGCCCTATGTGAATTCCTACCGCCGCTACGTGAAAGACCACGCCGCGCCGATCAATCTGGAATGGGCGCGCGACAACCGCACCACCGGCATCCGCGTGCCGCTGTCGGGGCCGGAAGCGCGGCGGGTGGAAAACCGCATCGCCGGCATGGATTGCAACCCCTACCTGGGCATCGCCCTGTCGCTGGCCTGCGGCTATCTCGGCCTGGTCAACGAGGAACGCCCGCGCAAGCAGTTCAAGGGCGACGCCTATGAGGGCGAAGGCGATATCCCGCAGGTGATGGGCCAGGCGCTGGACCTGTTCGACGAGGCCAAGGAGCTGCACGAGGTGCTGGGTCCGGACTTTGCCCGCGTCTACTCCATCGTGAAGCGCGCGGAGTATGAGGAGTTCCTGCAGGTGATCTCCCCCTGGGAGCGCGAGCATCTGCTGATGAACGTCTGAAGCCGCAGGCGCTGCGCCCCGGTGCAGCGCCTGTGCAATTGAGTATTTGGGCAAAGAAGAACAGCGGGATCCCTTCCGGGGACTCCCGCCAACAGGTGAGGTGCGGGATGGCGATGAACCTGCTCTATTCCAATGACCGCAAGGGCGAGTATCCAAGCAGCTGGTATGCGGCCACCGCCGCGCCGCTGGAGCGCTTTCCCGCGCTGGACAGCGATGTAAAGGCGGACGTCTGTATCGTCGGCGGCGGCTACACGGGCCTGTCAGCAGCCCTGCATCTGGCAGAGGCCGGCCTGTCCGTTGTTCTGCTGGAAGCGCAGCGGGTGGGCTTTGGCGCTTCGGGCCGCAACGGCGGCCAGCTCGGCAGCGGCCAGCGGATGGAGCAGGACGGGCTGGAAAAGCTGGTCGGTTTGGATGATGCCCGCAAGCTCTGGGATCTGGCCGAAGGTGCCAAGGATCTGGTGAAGGATCTGGTGGCCCGCCACGGCATCGACTGCCACCTGAAGCCCGGCGTCGCGCACGCCTGTTTCTCCAATGGCGAAACGGCGCATGAGCACGCCTACGCGGAACATCTGCAAAACCGCTACGGGTATGATCAGATCGAACTGCTGGACCGCGACGCGATGCAGGCGCTCTGCCCGTCACCCGCCTACGTTGGCGGCTCTCTCGATATGGGTGCGGGCCATCTGCACCCGCTGGCCTACGTTCTGGGTCTTGCCCGCGCAGCCGCAACTGCAGGAGCTGTCATCCACGAAGGCAGCGAAGTTCTGGACATTCAGGAAGGCAGCCAGCTGCGCATTCGCACCGCGGGCGGCACTGTGACAGCAGATCACCTGATCCTGGCCTGCAACGGTTATCTCGGCGGGCTGAACGGCCAGGTCGCTGCGCGGGTTATGCCGATCAACAACTTCGTGGTGGCGACCGAGCCGCTGGGCGATGACGCCGCCCGTGTTCTGGCCCGCGACGTGGCGGTCGCTGACACCAAGTTCGTGGTGAACTACTTCCGCCTCAGCCATGACAAGCGGCTGCTGTTTGGCGGCGGCGAAAGCTATGGCTACCGGTTCCCGGCAGACATCTCCGCCACCGTCCGCAAGCCGATGGCGGAGATCTTCCCGCATCTGAAGGATGTGCAGATCGACTATGCCTGGGGCGGCACCCTGGGCATCACCATGAAGCGGATGCCTTATCTGGCACGGCTGGCGCCCAATGTGCTGACAGCCTCCGGCTACTCGGGCCACGGTGTCGGCACCGCCACCCATGCGGGCCAGTTGATGGCACAGGCGATTCAGGGACAGGCCGAAGGGTTTGATACCCTGGCCCGCGTCCCTGCCCCGCGCTTCCCCGGCGGGCCGCGGATGCGCTCGCCGCTGCTGGTGCTGGCGATGACCTGGTTTGCCATGCGCGACCGGCTGGGCATCTGAACAGCGGCCTGAGCCGGATTCCGCGCAACTCCGCAACAATTCTGTGAAATTTTGCCGGGCGCAGCAGATTCCGCTGCGTCCAGCCTTGGCTTCCCGGAAAGTTAGTTTTAGATTTCCCAAAGAAGCAATTCAGGATTTTGAAATATGGCTCTGCCGCCCAACGTTCATGACGCTGAACCCATTCCCGCAGCCGCCCGCGACGCCATCGATGCCCTGATGCAATCAGGCGACCTGTTCCGCTACACCGCGCCCCAGGATGCGCCGGTCACGCTGCTGGAACAGGAATATGCGGAGCTTCTGGGCTGCAAATATGCGCTGGCGGTGTCTTCCTGTTCGGCGGCTCTGTTCCTGTCTTTGAAGGCGCTTGGCCTGCCCCGCGACGCCCGCGTTCTGATTCCAGCCTTCACCTTTGCTGCCGTGCCCTCCTCCGTCGTGCATGCCGACTGCGTGCCGGTGCTGTGTGAAGTGGCTGACAACTACCGAATCGACATGGCCGATTTCGAGGCCAAGCTGGACAGCGTGCAGGCGGTGATCATCAGCCATATGCGCGGCCATACCTCCGACATGGATGCGATCATGGCGCTATGCGATGCCCGCGGCATACCGGTGGTCGAGGACGCCGCCCATTCGCTGGGCACCACTTGGAACGGCCGGAACATAGGCACCATCGGCAAGGTGGGCTGCTTCTCCTTCCAGTCCTACAAGATGGTCAACGCCGGCGAAGGCGGCATCCTGATCACCGACGACGCCGACCTGGTTGCCCGCGCCGTGATCATGTCCGGCGCTTATGAGCACAACTGGAAAAAGCACAAAGGCCCGCACGGCGAAAACACCCCGGACCTGGAACAGGCCTTTGCCAAGTGGCAAAACCAGCTGCCGCTCTATAACCTGCGGATGAGCAACCTCTCTGCCGCAGTGATCCGCCCGCAGCTGCCGGAACTGGCCCGCCGGGTGCGCGACGGCCTCGCCAACCACGATTACGTGGCGGAGCGGCTGAACGCCTCCCCCTTCTTTGACGTGCCCGCACCGCTGGGGCCGGAGCGCCGGGCGCCGGATTCAATCCAGTTCAACCTGGTGGATCTAAGCGAAACACAGACCCGCGCCTTTGCAGCCGCAGCAGAGGCCAAGGGCGTCAAGGTCCAGGTCTTCGGCCTGTCCTCCGACAACGCCCGCGCCTTCTGGAACTGGCAGTTCCTGGGCAATGTCCCTGAGCTACCCCAGACCCGTGACATGCTGATGAAGGCCTGCGACGTGCGCCTGCCGGTGCGGCTGACCCGGGCGGAGCTGGACGTGATTGTCGGCATCCTGCTGGCCGCCGCAGAAGAGACCATGGGCAAGGCTGCCGCCTGAGAATATCAGTGCTTTAGCGAATACCGGCCCCGGACTCCGCGCCGGGGCTTTTCGCGATTGCAATCCAGGCTTGTGCCGTCCACGGTGCCGCTCATGAAAGGCCCATTGAAATTCAAACGGCGCCCGGCCACCGCGCTGGTGGCGATGGCAAACTCCCTGAGCATGGGCGATGCAGTCCCCGGTGATGAGCTGCGCCAGATCATTGGCGCGGTTGTGTCGGACCGCGCGGAACGGGCGGCGCTGCTCGCCGCGCTCCGTGCGTCCAACGACCCGGACTGCGGCCTGGCCGTGGCCGACCTGCTGACCGCCTTTGCCACCGAGGCGGCAGAGGCGGAAGCCCAGGCCCGCGACGCGGATCAGGTTATCGGCCAATGGGCGCAGCGTCTGGCCGCCGGCGCGCTGCTGGCAAGCTTTGGCGCCACGATTGCAGACACGGTGACCGGCGGGCTGGCCTTTGGCCTCACCCTTCTGTCTTTTTCAGGATTTGTTTTTGCCACCGCCTCCCGCATCGGAGGAAGGGTGAAAATGCGCCGCCGAGCGCAGGAGCGGGAAAGCGCCGAGACCCTTGCCCGCCACGTGCTGGAAGCAGGCAAACTGAAGAAGGAGGGGAAGTGATATGGAATTTTCAGCTTTCCTGCCCTATATTGGCTGTGCAAACGGAGAAATGCATGTTTGAAGCCATGGGACTTGAGACTGTCATCGTCAGCACGATCGTCGGCGCCTGCGCCCTGTCTTTTGGCGCCAGCGCCTATCTTTTCATGCGCGCGCGCCCCGCTGCGGAGGCAAAGGACCTGGACAAGATCGTCCAGAACGCTCCCTATCACCGGCTGCACAACGTGCTGAAGGTCGACGTCGGCTCCTGATCCGCACTCGCATGTACCTGCCCGTTGAAAAAGCCCCCGCCGAACCGGACAGGGGGCTTACCTTTCGGCTGTGCTTTCAGCGCTGGGCGATGCGCCTCATTTCATCTTCGACAGTTTATCCTGCAGCGCTGCCAGCTGTTTCTTGATGTCGTCCAGATCTTCGCCGCTGCTGTCGGACTTCTCTTCCTCAGCACCGCCGGTCCAGCCCGCAGCACCGAAACCGCCGGTCATTGCCTTCAGGAACGCCTCCTGCTGCGCCTTCATCGCCTCGAACCCGGGCATCTTGGACATCGGGTTCATCGCGGTCATGTTCTCCACCATTTTCGACTGGCTTTCTCGCAGCATGTCAAAGGAGGTCTGCAGGAACTGCGGCATCACCCCGCCGCCCGGCACCATGTAGCTGCGCACCAGGTCGTTGAGCACATTGACCGGCAGAACATTCTCGCCGCGGCTTTCATGCTCGGCGATGATCTGCAGGAGATACTGGCGAGTCAGGTCATCGCCAGTCTTCAGATCGACAATCTGCACTTCTCGGCCTTCCCGGATGAACCCCGCGATATCCTCCAGCGTGACGTAATCGCTGGTCTCGGTGTTATAGAGCCGCCGGCTCGCATACCGTTTGATCAGCAAGGGTTTGTCCTGTTCTGCCATGTGATCCCTCCCCGGTCATGACGCATTGCAGCGAAGCCTATGCCAGCGCAGAACAAAAGGGAAGCCTTGGCGTGTTTTCCGCAACAATTGTTCTGTACAGCCCTGCTGCAGCTGCATTCAAAGCGCTTGACCTGAACCTGGCTTGAGCTTTTATGAGTGATCCCGCACCAGAATCCGAAGCGGGAGAGAATACAGAAATGAAAGTCCTGATCCTCGGCGGCACCGGATCCATAGGCACCGCCGTTACCCAAGAACTGATCCGCCACGGTCATGATGTGACCGGTCTCAGCCGGTCGGAGCTGTCGGACCGCAAACTGGAAAGGATGGGCGCCCGCCCCCTGCGCGGCGACCTGCGCGCACCCGGCCCCTGGGTCCGCGAGGCGGCCCGCACCGACGGCTTGATCCAGCTGGCCGCAACGTTTGAGGATGACATGGGTGAGGCAGACACTGCAGCTGTCACCGCAATCCTGCAGCAAGCCGCCCTGCGGCCGGAGCCGCTGCGGATGATCTACACAGGCGGCTGCTGGCTTTATGGCGCGACCGGCAGTCAGATCGCAGATGAGACCAGCCCAATGCGCCCGATCAAACCCTTTGCCTGGATGCAAAAGAACGCCCGCCTGGTACTGGCCTCCCCGGACATCTCAGCCGCGGTGATCCACCCAGCGCTGGTCTATCACGAGGACGGCGGCGCCTTCTCACGCTACCTGGCGGCTGCCAGCGAAGCCAAGCCGTTCGAGATCTGGGGCAGCATCTCCACCCGCTGGCCGCTGATCCAGCGTGAAGATCTGGCCCGCGCCTACCGGCTGCTGCTGGAAAACCCAGACCTCAGCGGTCACTTCAACGCCAGTGCCCAGGATGGCGTTCCGGTTGCCGAGATCACCCGTGAAATCGCCCGCCGCCGCGGCCATGATGGCGGTTATGTGGTACGCAGCCTGAAACATGTGCTGTGCAAATACGGCAGCTGGGCGGAAGGCCCCACGCTGGACCAGCAGATGGGATCCGAAAAGCTGCGCCGCCTGACCGGCTGGCAGCCCCGGTTTTCCAGCTTCCACACTGCGCAGTTTTGAAGACAGGCCAGAACCCATTGAAGAAATATCATATTATTTGCATCCAAATTCCCGCAAAAAACTCTCAATATGATATAATAAAGGTCAGGTCTTTGAGTCTGTGGTGGCGGGGAATATGGCTGACCAAGGGGACAGACAGAGACAAGCTGCCATACTGATCGCTGACGTGGCCGGTTTTTCCGCGATGGTGGAAACCGGAGAAACCGAGGCCGTTTCCGCGGTGCGTAAACTGGCCGACAAGGTCATCGTGCCCGCAGCGCTTCAGTATTCGGGCCAGCTTGTCAAAACACTGGGGGACGGCTTTCTGCTGGAGTTCCCTTCCTCCTTGCAAGCCGTGAAGGCTGCCTTGTTGATCTCCAAGAAAACCGCAAGCCAGGGCACCAGCCTTGGGCATCCGCGTCTGGCCTTGAGGATGGGGATCCACACCGGGAATGTCATCTCTGCCGGTGACGACCTGTTCGGAAACTGCGTCAATATTGCAGCCCGGCTTGAAAGCCTTGCAGGTCCTGGCGAAATCTGCGTTTCGGGCACTGTGCAAGAGCAGGTCCGCGGCCGGATCAACGCTGCCTTCGACGATCTTGGCCTGCAGGTCATCCGCAATATCTCCGATCCGGTGCGGATCTTCCGCATTGCCGAAAACACCATGCCGCAGCTGGATCCCGAAGGCCCGGCCTATGAAATCTCCGTTGCGGTGCTGCCGTTTGCCGGCAAACCCGCTGCCGCAGACAGCGCCAGCAGCCTGGCGGACTCGCTGACCGAAGATATCACAATCGGCCTTTCCAGGTTCCGCGAACTGCGGGTGATCTCCCGCACTACCGCTCTGCGTTATGCCAGCAGTGCCTCGGAGACCTCCCTTGCCGCTGTTGAACTGGGCGTGCGCTATCTGGCTGAGGGCACCGTGCGGCAGCTTCCTGGCAAACTGCGGGTTGCGGTCTCGCTGGCGGATGGCATCAGCGGCAGCACTCTGCTCAGCGAACAATACCACTTGGCAGCTGGTGCGGATATCACCCAGCAGGACGCGCTGGCCCGGCAGATCACCCAAACTCTTGCCGGACAGCTGCAGGCCACCGCAAAGCGGAGGTCGGCTGCAATTGCCGCAGCAAGCACTCCCCTTACCGCGCGGGAGCTTGTTCTCAGAGCCAAGGCGCTGATCCTGGATACCCGCGATGCGCTGATGCAGTGCCGCAGCCTGTATCAGCAGGCCAGCGACTCCGATCCCGGAAATGCCACAGCCTGTTCAGGGCTCGCTCTGACCTATCTGGTGGAATGGATGAGCGGCTGGGGTAAGTCACCCGCGGAAACCCTCGACCGGGCCTTCCCGCTGCTGCGCCGTGCAGCGCGTATCGACCCGCTGGACAGCGTTGCCCAGCGGCGCCTCGCGGTCATGCACCTGTTCAAGGGCGAGTTTTCACTGGCAGAGGATCATTTCCAGCGTGCGCTGGCGCTTAATCCGAATGACACCGACGCCATGGCCTTCCGCGGTTTGTCCCTGGTTTATCAGGGCATGCCGGAAAAGGCGCTTGCCGAGCTGGATGAAGCCACAGCACGCAACCCGTTCCATCCGACCTATTTTCATTGGTTCAAAGGGCTGGCGCTATACATGTGCCGGGAATACCAGCCGGGCATCTCAGAGGTGAACAAGGCGGTCGGCCTGTTTCCGGGGTTCCCGGCACCGCGCCGCCATCTGGCAGCCTGTTACGGCCAGCTGGGTGACCGTACCGCCGCAGCCCAGGAATGCGGGCGCATCCTGCAGCTGGAGCCCGGGTTCTCAGTCAGCCGCATCCGCAGCACGCTGCCCTTTGCCAAGGAAGAAGACCTGGAGCATTACTGCGACGGGCTGCGCCGCGCCGGGCTGCCGGACTGACCTCCCCTGAAACGCAAAAGGACAGGCCTTGCGGCCTGCCCTTCTTCACAATCCGGCTCCGTCAGGGAGGAGAGCGAGGGCCGGATCGTGGTCGTTCTTACTTGGCAGCTGCCGAAGCTTTCTTCGCTGCGGAGGTCACCTCTTCGGTGGCCTTTTTCACGGCAGCGGTTGCTTCTTCGGTTGCGTCTTTGCCAGCAGCCATCAGCAGCTCAACGGTGTCCATCTGAACCTTCTTTGCCACTTCGGCGAAGGCAGCCATGTTCTCGGCAGCCACTTCAGCGGAAGCGGAAGCAAAGTCGGTTGCGGCTTTTGCGTAGTCGGCCGGCTCTGCTTTGACTTTGGAAACGTCGCCCAGCTTGGCGATGGTTTCTTTGGTCCACTTGTTGGAGATCTCGGCGGATTTGCCGGCGGCGTCCAGTGCAACAGCGGACAGCTTCTCGTTCAGAGCTGCGGTGTTCTTGAATGCGTCTTCCATCGCTTTGGTGTCGACCGGGAAGGCGCCCATGAAGTCTTTCATCATCGCGGTGAAGTCTTGGGTCTTTGCCATAGTTCTAATTCCTCAGAAAGCTGCAGCAGGACCATCCTGCGCTCTTAGCATGAAGGGAATATGCGTGCCGCATCGCAGCATTTCAAGAGATTTTTTGCTGCAGTGCAGAAAAAAATTTTCTGCGCCTGCAAAATCAACGGTTTGCTTTCACCTTCACATAGGATCCCGGGGCCGGCATCAAAGAAGGGAAGCCCGAATCCCCCACCTCGCGGGCGGGAACCTGCTTGCCTGCGCGCTTCTTGAGCCAATCATTCCAGCGCGGCCACCAGGAGCCCTCGTGGTAATCCGCGCCTTCCATCCAGGCCTCCTGATCCCCCTTCAGATCGTCATTGGTGTAGTGGCCGTATTTCTTCTTGCTGGGCGGATTGACGATGCCGGCGATATGGCCGGATTCCGACACGATGAAGCTCTTGCTGCGTGACCCCATCTGCTGCACGCCGGCATAGCAGTCCTTCCAGCGGGCGATATGATCGGTCTCGCAGGTGATCGCCATCAGCGGCACATCCACGTCCTTGATATGCAGTTTGTGGCCCATCAGCTCGAACCCGTCGCCAACAAACTCGTTGTTCTGGCAGAGGCCCCGCAGATACTGCACCGCCATCCGGCCCGGCAGATTGGCACCGTCGCCGTTCCAGTAAAGCAGATCGAATGCAGGCGGCGTCTCGCCCATCATGTAGCTTTTCACAGCCGGGCCGTAGATCAGGTCCTTGGAACGCAGGAACGACATGGTGCGCGCAATCACCCAGGACCGCAGCAGCCCTTCTTCCTCCACCTGCGCCTCGATCCCGTCGACGAAATCGTTCTGCAGGAACGGCGTGAACTCGCCCTGATCGCCGAAGTCCGTCAGCGTGGTAAAGAAAGTGGCCGATTTCACCGACTTGTCGCCGCGCTGCTTCAAGAGCGACAGCGTCAGGCTCAGCGTGGTGCCGGCAATGCAATAGCCCACTGCATTGACCTGATCGGTCTTACAGATATCCTTGGCGGTCTCGATTGCGGTCAGGAAGCCCTCCTGAATGTAATCCTCCATCCCCACGTCGGCATGACTGGCGTCGGCATTGACCCAGGAGACCACAAACAGCGTGTAGCCCTGCTCAGTCACCCATTTGATCAGGCTGTTCTGCGCCTTGAGGTCGAGGATATAGAACTTGTTGATCCAAGGCGGGAACAAAACGATCGGCGTCTCATGCACGGTCTCGGTCACCGGCTTGTACTGGATCAGCTCCATCATCCGGTTGCGGTAGACCACGTCGCCCGGCGTGGTGGCGATGTTGCCGCCCAGCTCAAAGGCGCTCTCATCCGCCAGCCGCACCACCAGCTCGCCATTATTGGCTTCCAGATCGGTGACCAGGTTCTCCAGCCCGTCGATCAGCGACTGGCCTTCGGTTTCCACCGCCTTTTCCAGCGCGTCCGGGTTGGTGGGCAGGAAATTGGTTGGCGCCATCATCTCGATGATCTGATCGGCGAAATAGGTCAGCCGCTGCTTGTCCTTGCGGTCCAGGTCCACCGCATCCTGCACCGCCTTGCGGATCGCATCTGCGTTGGTCATGTACTGCTGCTTCACGAAACTGAAGTACGGGCTGCTCTCCCATAGCGGATTCGAAAAACGGCGGTCCTTCGGGCCGCCGTCATCCGTGCTCTCCGGTTTTCCAGCCAGGGCTTTCTGCGCTTCTGCGAAATTCAGCACAGACTTGCTCCAGTATTCGACCTGCTGCTCCAGGATCTTGGCCGGGTTCTGCATGGCTTCGGCCCAATAGGCAGTTGCTGCACGCGCATAAAGCTCTTGATTCGGACCGTCCAAAGCCGGGTTATGCGGCACCTTCCGGGACATGACATCGGCCAGACGCTTGCTCAGCTCCTCCACACGGGTCATGTTTTCCTTAAGCTTTTCAATGCTCTCAGAATTGGCCGCTGCGGATAATTCGTCACTAGTTGTCATATAAAAGAATCCCTCATAGGCTTTCTGCTATGCAGAATACTCTTCTGCATTTTTCAGGGCAAAGCGGCGATTGGTCCGATAGTCCGGATTTGATGGTCCGATGACGCAGGGGCAAAGCCCGAAGGAGACGCGCATGCGATACATGATGACCTACGACCTGATGGAGACCGTCCGGAACACCAACCAATGGTTGGGCGCCACGGCCCTCTCCATGGCATCTTACCCGGTCTTTTCCGCCTTGCCAAACCCTGCCCTCAGCTGGATGGCCGCCTGGGGCGAAGTGACGGAACGTACTTACCAGCGCATGGTGGTGAAACCCGACTGGGGTATTCCCTCCTTCACCTGCGAAGACGGCAAGGACCATGTGGTTGAAATTGCCAACGTGGTCGAGCGCCCCTTTGGCGACCTCATCCATTTCAAGGTCAGCGGACGCGAGGAACAGCCCCGCAAGGTGCTGCTTGTTGCCCCGATGTCCGGCCATTACGCCACCCTCCTCCGCTCTACCGTGCAAAGTCTGATCAGAAACTGTGAAGTCTATGTGACGGACTGGCACAACGCCCGCGACATCCCTGTTTCCGCAGGGAAATTCGATGTTGAGGATTACACGCTCTACCTCGTTGATTTCATGCGCGAGCTGGGACCGGACATCCATGTTGTTGCGGTCTGCCAGCCGGTGCCGTTGACCCTGGCCGCCACCGCCTATCTGGCAGAGCAGGACCCCAAGGCGCAGCCCTCCTCGCTGACGCTGATCGGCGGCCCGGTGGACCCGGACGCAACCCCGACCGAAGTCACAGATTTCGGCCGCCGCGTCACCATGGGCCAGCTGGAGGAAACCATGATCCAGCGCGTCGGCTTCAAGTATCCCGGCGTCGGCCGCAAGGTCTACCCGGGCCTGCTGCAGCTGGCGTCTTTCATGTCGATGAACGGCGAACGGCACTCCAAGGCCTTCATGGATCAGATCCAGCGGGTGTCCCGCGGCGAAGCCTCCGACCACGATGCCCACAACCGGTTTTATGACGAATATCTTGCCGTGATGGACATGACGGCGGAATTCTACCTGTCCACGGTCGAACGCATCTTCAAGAACCGTGAGATCGCCCGCAATGAATTCGTGGTGAATGGCCACAAGGTCGATTTCTCCAAGATCACCGATGTGGCGGTGAAAACCGTCGAAGGCGCCAAGGACGACATCTCCGCTCCCGGCCAATGCATCGCCGCGCTGGATCTCTGTACCGGTCTGCCGGAAGAGAAGAAGGCCAGCCACGTCGAACCTGGCGCCGGCCATTACGGCATCTTCGCGGGCCGCAGCTGGCGCAACAATATCCGCCCGCTGGTGATCGACTTCATGAACGCCAACAGCCGCAAGAAGCCGGCAGCTCACAAACCCGCCAACAAGAACACGGCTGCCTGAATATATGGCAGAGGGGCTGGCGTTTTCCTGCAATTGCGGGGCCTTGCGCGGGGAAGTTGCGGCGCAAGGCATCAAGACCGGCACCCGCGTTGTCTGCTATTGCGCCGACTGCCGCGCCAATGAGCTGTACCACAACCAGCCCGACCCGGCCCCCGATCCGGTCGACCTCTTTCAGCTCGCCCCTGATACCATCACCATCACCCAAGGCGCGGATCATCTGAAGGCGCTCCGTCTCGGCCCCCGCGGGCCGTTACGCTGGTATGCATCCTGCTGCGGCACGCCCTTTGCCAATACGCTGGCCAAACCCGGCCTGCCCTTTGCCGGCATGCGCTCTGATCTGTTCCAGGACAAATCCGCCCTGGGCAAGATCCGGTCCAGGGCCTTCATCCCCGCCCCCGGCAAGCAAGCCCGCACCAAGGGCGGAGGCGCCATGGCCTGGGGCATCCTCAGCCGGATGATCACCGCGCGGCTGTCCGGCCGGTGGAAGGATACGCCGTTCTTTGATGCGGAAACCGGCAAGCCGGTTGCAGAGCCTCAGCTGATCAGCAAGGCAGAGCGCGCGAAACTTTATCCCTGAGCGTAAAGGGCGGTCTCCGCAGCGGGTTCGGCTACCGGCTCTGCCAGCCAGTGCAGCAATGCCCGGTTCACGGCATCCGGCTGCTCCAGCACTGGAAAATGACCGGCATCCGGCAGGATTTCCAGCCGCGCCTCCGGGATCAGCTGTGCCAGCAGGTCCAGCTTGGCCGGGGGTACGATCGTGTCATGCTCTCCGCCGAGAACAAGCGTAGGCACATGCACCCGCCGCATTGCGGCCTGCTGGTCCGGCCTCCGCTGCAATGCGCGTGCCTGCGCCACATACATCTCCGGCCCCAGCTCCATCCCCATCCGGCAGAACAGCTTGTGCACCTCCAGCCGCAAGGGGCCCGGGGCAAGCGCTTCCGCCGGCAATGTCTCGCGCAGCACATCCTCCAGCCGTCCGGCGCGCGCCGCGACGATCTGCGGCTCCCGGCCTGCAGCCTGATCCGGTGTCTCGGCCAGCGGGCTAGCCCCAATGATGCACAGCCGGCTGATCCGTTCCGGGGCCCGGCGCACCAGTTCCATCGCCAGAATGCCACCCATCGAAAATCCTGCCAGGGCAAAGCGCGGCGGCAGATGGCTCAGCATCCGGGCAGCGATCTTCTCTACCGTGTCGCCGCCGGCCAGCGGCAGCACCATCACCGGCATGCTGCCGGAAAATGTCCTGACCTGAGCGTAAAAGATCCGGCCGTCGCACATCATGCCCGGCAGCAAAACCAGGGGTTCGCGGCACGGTTGCTGATCATAAGGCATGTCCTGCCCTCGCGGTTTGCCTCCCACCCGTTTGTCAACTCTGTGGACGGCAAACCCTTAGATCAAGAAAAACCTCGGGGCGGCGGCAATTTACAGAAAAGCTGCCGCCGCCCTGCCACGCTCAGTAGCCGTTCCAGCGGAACGCGCCGTCCTCCGCCAGCGGCGAGAACGGGTTGAAGGCGATTTCCCAGACATGCCCGTCCGGGCTGCGGAAATACCCGTGATGGCCGCCCCAGAACACATCCTGCGCAGGCTTCAGCACCTCCGCACCGGCGTCCTCTGCCGCGGCCAGGAGCTGTGCCACCTCTTCCTTGCTGCGGGTGTTGTGGCTCAGCGTTATGGCACCGGTTCCCAGAGCCTCAGGCGGCAGGCCGACATCTTCCGCCAGCGCCACCAGCGGATAGAGACCCAGTGTCTGCGAAATCAGATCAAATGCAATGACGCCATCCGGGCTTTCGGCCCGTTTCCAACCCAGAGCCTCGTAAAAGGCGGCGGCCTTCTCCATGTCCGGCACGCCCAGCGTAATCAGGCTCACCCTTTGTTCCATTACTCAAATCCTTTTGTGTTCAACCAACTTAATATCCCATCCACCGTTGCCTGCGTCTGGCTGGGCGATACGATGTCTCCGGCCAGAATATGGCCGTGCACATCGTCTGCAGCCCCCGGCGGCACCAGATTCACCGCAACCGGACCACCCCAGGCTGCGGCAACCTCCGCAGTGATGTCAGGCCGCACCACCTTATCGCCATCTGAATACCAGAACAATGCAGGAACATCCGTTTGACTGAAGTCCAGTTTGCTGACCGTTTTCAGCATTGCCGCCATCGGAAGCACGGCCTGCGACGGGTACCGCGTGGTCCAGAACCGCCCATAGGCTTCGCTGCGCACCGGCAGCTCTACCTCGCGCCCGGCCAGCGGCGGCAGCCAGAAGCGTGAAGCGGGCCAGGTCAGCAGAGGAGCAAAAACCGTGTTCAACCCGTAGTTCGGCGACATCAGTACCATTGCATCAATGCTCTGCGACAACTCCGCATCCAACGCCGCCACCGTGGCGAGGGTTGCACCCGTGGAATTGGCGATAACCACGACCCGCTTCCCCACCTGTGCCGCCGCCGCCAGCGCCTCTGCCGTGTCCTGCATCCAGGCCTTGGGCGTGGCCTCCAGCATTGCAGCCCCGGAACGCCCGTGGCCGGTCAGCCGGGTAAACACCAGATTGGCGCCCAAGGCTTCAGCCACCCGGTCCGGCACCGGGCGGATTTCCTCGGAGGTCGCGGAAAACCCATGGATGTAGAGGACCGAGACCGGCGTCCGTGTCTCTGCCTGCCCAGCCCAAACCACGCGCTTTTCCGCACCCGGCGTAATGTCGCCGTAGCGGCTCTCGACGCTTTCAAAGTAGACCTGAACGCCTTCACCAAACTTGCGCGCATCAAAACTGGCAGTGAGGTCCACGTCCTCATAGGGGCCAAAGGCCCACAGCGCCGCAACGGGCACCGCCAGGGCCAGCAGCCCCCGCCCCAAGGCGCGCCCGAACCTGCGCATCAGGCGGCGCCCAGAACGTCCAGAACCGCGTCTTCGATCATCTTCAGGCAGGCCTCATCCGAGAAGCGGTGATCGGCATCTTTCACCAGGTTCAGCCGCATGTCCGGGCAGGTTGCATGATCCATCAGCCGCAGCGCGGTCTCTGTCGACACCGCCGTATCCGCCGTTCCCTGCAGGCAGCGCACCTTGAAGGGCAGGAACAGCGGCGTGCGCAGCAGCAGCCGCTTGCGCCCGTCCTCAATCATCCGTTTCGAGATGTGATAGGGCTCCATATAATCGCTCGGGAGCTCCACATAACCGCGGCTCTCGAGTTCCGCCTTTTGCGCCTCCGAGAAATTTGCCCAATAGCCGTCCTCGGTGAAGTCCGGCGCTGCGGCGATAGTCACCAGGCCCTTGATCCGCTCCGGCATCTCGCGCGCCAGCAAGAGCGCCTGCCAACCACCCATCGAAGACCCTACAGGAACGATCTCCCCCTCAGTCAGCTGCGCCACCGCCTCCAGCGTGTCCTCGTGCCAGTCGCCGATGCAACCTTCCTCGAACGTGCCGGAGCTTTCGCCATGGCCGGAATAGTCGAACCGCAGAAACGCCTGCCCGCGTGCCTTGGCCCAGGCCTCCAGATGCACCGCTTTGGTGCCCTCCATGTCCGACTTCAGCCCGCCCAGGAACACCACGCACGGCCCCTGCCCCTCGCTCTTGTGATAGGCAATCCGGCGGCCCTGGGCGGTCTCGAGGTACGATGCGGCTGGCATGTCTTTGCTCTCCTGTGCTTTTCCCAAGATGTGGCACGGCTCCGCCCGCCCCGCAAGCAGGTGCACAGCCTGCTTGCAACTCCCCCGCTGCCTTCCTTATGGTCCGCCAAAATTTTTTGAAGGACCCCAGGGCATGTTCAGACTCATCAAGGGCATTTTCACTGGCGCCGCCATCCTTGCGGTGGCCCTGGCGACAGTTTGGGCGGTTATGGCCCTGTGGTACCGTCTGCCGTTTGAAGCTCTGGGCCGCGGCGCGCTGGCGGGTGGCTTCGCCCTCCTTGGACTTGCCGTCATCGCCGGACTGTTCCGCCGCCACGCCTTGCGCGCGCTCACTACTTTCGTTCTGGCACTGGCTGCGGTGATCCTGTGGTGGTCCACCCTCACCCCGCCCGCAGACCGCAACTGGTCGCCCGATGTGGCCCGCCAGGTGACCGGCACGCTCGAGGGCGACATCCTCACCCTAAGCGGCGTGCGCAATTTCACCTGGGACACACCGGAAAAATTCACCGAGGCCTGGGAATCCCGCAGTTACGATCTGACCAAGCTGCAATCCACCGACCTGTTCATGTCCTACTGGGCCGGCCCGCAGATGGCGCATATGATCGTCAGCTTCGGCTTTGAAGGCGGCGAGCATATCGCCTGGTCGGTTGAGGTGCGGCGCCAGCTGGGCGGCGGTTTCTCCCCCATCGCCGATCTGTTCAAATCCAACACGCTGGTTCTGATCGCCGCGGATGAACGCGATCTGGTCGGCACCCGCACCAATGCCCGCGGCGAAGACGTGCAGCTTTTCCGCATCGGCGTCAGCCCCGACACCGGCCGGGAACTGCTGCTGAAATACGTCGAGACCGCCAACAGCCTGGCAGCACAGCCCCAGTGGTACAACTCGCTGACCACCAACTGCACCACGGTAGTGATGACCCTGATCCGCAGCTTCGCGGAGGACGTGCCGCTGGACTGGCGGGTGCTGGCGAATGGCTACCTGCCGGAATTTGCCTGGGAACAGGGCGTTCTGGATCAAAGCCGCAGCGTCGAAGACCTGCGCGCGCTTGGCAGCATCACCCCGATCGCGCAGGCGCATGGGGTCGGTCCCGACTACTCCGCCATGATCCGCGAAGGCGTGCCGGCGCCCGCACAGGACTGACCGGCATCTTTATGGTTTAAAATACCCCGGGGAGCGCGAGGGGCTGGCCCCTCGCTTGCCTTACGGCTGATCAGGACAGACTAGCGGCAGGTGTCCCGTCGGCCTTCTGAACCTGCAAGCGGCTCAACAGGTTCCGGATACGGCTCAGCATCTCCCCGGTCTGCACGGCCTTCTCCGCGTTTGCCCCGCCTTCGATCTGCGCGCCATGCTCATAAGACAGATGGCGGTGCGACAGGATCTTTTGCGACTGGCACAGCGCGGTTTCAATCAGATCCACATCTTCAACCGTCAGGTCAAAGTTCGGGTTCGGGCGGGTCATCGGAACACTCCTGGTATGTCCTTGGGTCTCAGGTTTCGGTCACCCTGCCCTAGCACCGCGTCCATGACAACAGTTTTTTTGTTATTTTTCAATTGCTTACCTGTATACATATATGTGCAATCGCATGCACAGGCACACAAACGGAAATTCCTGCGCAATTACAACCGCATGCAAAGCCGCCTTGACTTGCCTCTGTATTGGCAGCAAAACGCGCAGACCAAACACATACCCGCAACCGGGCGTTCTGTGGGCGCCAAACCGACGAGGAGCAGCCAGACTATGGCCCAAATCTCTCTCACTTTCCCCGATGGCAATGCACGATCCTATGACGCAGGCGTCACGCCCGCGCAGGTGGCCTCCGGCATTTCCACCTCGCTGGCCAAGAAGGCCATCTCCGCCACCGTCAACGATCAGCACTGGGATCTGCAGTGGCCGATCGACAGCGACGCCACCATTGCCATCCACACCATGAAGGACGAGGTCCAGGCCAATGAGCTGATCCGCCACGATCTGGCACATGTGATGGCGCGCGCGGTGCAAGAAATCTGGCCCGATACCAAGGTCACCATCGGCCCGGTCATTGAAAACGGCTGGTACTACGACTTCGACCGCGCAGACCCCTTCACCCCCGAAGACCTCGGCGCCATCGAGAAAAAGATGAAGGAAATCATCAACAAGCGTGATGAGGTCCGCACCGAGGTATGGGAACGCGACCGCGCGATCCAGCATTACACCGACAACAACGAGCCTTATAAGGTCGAGCTGATCGAGAGCATCCCGGGCGATGAACCGCTGCGCATGTACTGGCACGGCGACTGGCAGGACCTCTGCCGCGGCCCGCACCTGCAGCACACCGGCCAGCTGCCGGGCGATGCGTTCAAACTGATGAGCATCGCAGGCGCCTACTGGCGCGGCGACAGCTCCCGCGCGATGCTGCAGCGCATCTACGGCGTTGCCTTCACCGGCAAGGAAAAGCTGAAGGCGCACCTCCACATGCTGGAAGAGGCCGCCAAGCGCGACCACCGCAAGCTGGGCCGCGAGATGGACCTGTTTCACATGCAGGAAGAGGCACCGGGGCAGATCTTCTGGCACCCGAACGGTTGGACCGTCTACACCCAGCTGCAGGACTACATGCGCCGCCAGCAGCGCAAGGGCGGCTATGTCGAAGTGAACACCCCGCAGGTCGTGGACCGCAAACTGTGGGAGGCCTCGGGCCACTGGGACAAGTACCAGGAGAACATGTTCATCGTCGAAGTGGACGAGGAACACGCCCGCGAGAAGGCTGTGAACGCTCTGAAGCCGATGAACTGCCCCTGCCACGTGCAGATCTTCAACCAGGGCCTCAAGTCCTACCGCGACCTCCCGCTGCGCATGGCCGAGTTTGGCTCCTGCAACCGGTATGAGCCCTCGGGCGCACTGCACGGCATCATGCGGGTGCGCGGCTTCACCCAGGACGACGGCCACATCTTCTGCGCCGAGGATCAGATCGAATCCGAAACCGCGGAATTCATCGACTTCCTGTCGAAGATCTACAAGGATCTGGGGTTCGAGAAGTTCTCGGTCAAATTCTCCGACCGCCCGGACACCCGCGCCGGGTCCGATGAAGTCTGGGACAAGGCAGAGGCCGCGCTTCTGTCCGCCACCCGCGCCGCCGGGATCGAACCGGAACTGAACCCGGGCGAAGGCGCCTTTTATGGCCCCAAGCTGGAGTTTGTGCTGACCGATGCCATCGGCCGTGACTGGCAGTGCGGCACCCACCAGGTGGACTTCGTGCTGCCGGAACGCCTGGACGCCACCTATATCGGCGCCGACGGTGCCAAGCACCGTCCGGTCATGCTGCACCGTGCCACCCTCGGCTCTTTCGAGCGCTTCATCGGCATCCTGATCGAGGAACACGCGGGCAAGCTGCCGTTCTGGCTGGCTCCGCGCCAGGTGGTGGTCGCCTCGATCACCTCCGACGCCGATGACTACGTGCAGGAGGTTGTGGCAGAGCTGAAGAAGGCCGGCGTGCGCGCCGAGGCCGACATCCGCAACGAGAAGATCAACTACAAGGTCCGCGAACATTCCGTGGGCAAGGTTCCGGTCATTCTCGCTGTCGGCCACCGCGAGGTGGAGGAGCGCACCGTCTCCGTCCGCCGTCTTGGCGAAAAACAGACCAAGGTGGAGAGCCTCGAAAATGTTACAAAGGCACTGGAGGTGGAGGCCACCCCGCCGGACCTTCTGTAACATTCCGCCCCGAAAACAGCATCAGCGGCCCCCATCCGGGGGCCGTTTTGTTTCAAAATCCGGTAAAACCCCGCGATTTCAGCTCTTTGCGCTGCAATCCTGTCTCACATACGCTGACGCAGACGTGAGACACAGCCTCGTGACTTAAATTCCTGAAAGCCCCGGGTTAGTGTTTCCCTGTCAACACGACACCGCACGTTAAACCGAAAGGAATTCACGAGATGTCGACCACTGCAAAATCCCTGGCCGTTGCCAGCGCTGTTGCCGCCGCTCTGACCGCAGCTTCGACCATCCCCGCTGCTGCCGCCACCAAGGAAAAATGCTACGGCGTTTCGCTGGCAGGCCAGAACGACTGCGCCGCCGGCCCCGGCACCACCTGCGCCGGCACCTCGACCACCGACTACCAGGGCAATGCCTGGACTCTGGTGGACGCAGGCACCTGCGAGGGCATGGAACTGCCCGCGATGGCAGACGGCACTGAGCGCAAGGGCTCGCTGGAGCCGCTGGAGCGCGACCTTCCGGCATAAGACCGGCTTGAATTCAGGGGCGGGAGTGTCAATTCCCGCCCCTTTTGCACCCGGACCACAGGACCCGCCATGCTTGACACTGCTGCACATGACAGGCTGCCCGCCGCCCCCGGCGTTGGCTACAAGCCGCAGCATTTCGCCCAGATCACCGCCGAACCGGGCAGCGTCAAATGGCTGGAAATACACGCCGAGAACTACATGGGCGACGGCGGACGTCCAATTGCGCAGCTGCGCCACCTGTCCGAACGCTTTGCTATGTCAGTTCACGGCGTCGGCCTGTCGATCGGCGGCGAGGGCGCCCTGGATGCGGACCACCTCGCCCGGCTCAAGCATCTGGTTGGCTGGCTGAACCCTGCCAGCTTCTCCGAGCATCTGGCCTGGTCCACCCACGACAGTCATTTCTACAACGACCTGCTGCCGCTGCCTTACACGGATGCCAGCCTGCAGCGGATCTGTGATCATATCGACGAACTGCAGGACACTATTGGCCGCAGGATGCTGCTGGAAAACCCTTCCAGCTACCTCGCCTTTGCCGAGAGCACCTGGTCCGAGCCTGAATTCCTGGCCGAAATCTCCCGCCGCACCGGCTGCGGGCTGCTTCTGGACGTGAACAACGTCTTTGTGTCCGCCACCAACCTCGATTTCTCGCCCCAGGGCTACATCGACGCCTTCCCGCTGGACAAGGTCGGCGAGATCCACCTTGGCGGCCACGACGAGGATGAGGACGACCACGGCCACCCCTTGCTGATCGACAGCCACGGGCGCGAAGTGGTGGATCCGGTCTGGGCGCTCTTGGATTATACGCTGGCAAAATCCGGCCCCAAGCCGGTGCTGATCGAATGGGACAACGACGTACCGGACTGGCCCGTGCTGGAAGCCGAGGCCGCCCGCGCCGCAACCGCGTTGGAGCGCGTTCCGGCATGAGTGTGACCCAGACAGAATTCACCCGCGCCATGATGGATGCGGGCCAGCCGGTGCCGGACGGTCTGATCGACCATCAGGCCCAGCCCGCCGGGCGCCGCTTCAGCGTGTACCGCAACAATGTGGCAGTCTCCCTGACCGATGCCATGCACAGCGCCTTTCCGGTGATTGCCAAGCTTCTGGGAAAGCAGAACATGGACGGGCTGGCAGGCATCTACCTGCGCCAGCATCCCCCTTCCTCACCGCTAATGATGTTCTACGGCGAACATTTCCCTGCCTTCCTCGAAGGCATGCAGCAGCTCAAGCACCTCGGCTACCTTGGCGATGTCGCCCGGCTGGAATTGGCCCTGCGCCGCGCCTACCATGCTGCCGATGCCGCGCCCATTACCCCTGACGCGCTTGGAGCCCTTCCGCCAGACCAGCTGATGAACACTTGGCTGACGCTTGCGCCCGCAGTGCAGGTCATCTGTTCGCCTTGGCCCGTCCACGCCATCTGGCGCTACAACACCGAAGACGGCGCGCCCAAGCCTGAGCCGCAGGCCCAGGACGTGCTGGTCACCCGTCCTGAATTCGACCCCATTCCCCAGGCTCTGCCCCTCGGCGGGGCCCTCTGGATCCGCGCCCTGATGAAGGGCGCCACCATCGGCGAAGCGCTGGAACAGGCCGCCGCCGCAGACGAAACCTTCGACCTGGGTGCCACGCTGGCCCTGCTGTTGCAGGGCCACGCGATCACCGGATTGGACAGCAAAGGGTAAATCCATGCACGCACTTGTCTCCATTCACGACGCCGTCTTCCGCCAGGTGGAAAGGGGCGGCAACTGGCTGCTGCCGCTGGCAGCGCGCTTTGTTTTCGCCTCCACCCTGCTGCTCTACTTCTGGAACTCCGGCCTGACCAAGCTGGGCGACGGCATCCTCGGCCTGTTCAGCCCTTCGATCGGCGCCTACAGCCAAATCTTCCCGAAACAGCTGGAGGCGGTCGGCTATGACGTCTCCCAGTTCGGGCTATTCCAGAAACTGGTTGTGCTGGCCGGCACCTACGCCGAGTTCATCTTGCCGCTGCTGATCGTGATCGGCCTTCTGACCCGCCTCGCTTCGCTTGGCATGATCGGCTTTGTCATCGTGCAATCGCTGACCGACATCTACGGCCACGGTGCAACCGACGACAAAACCCTTGGCGCGCTGTTCGACCGCTTCCCTGACGCGGTGATCCTGGACCAGCGGCTGTTCTGGGTCTTCTTGCTGGCGGTCCTGGTGGTCAAAGGCGCCGGAGCGCTCTCTGTGGACGCCCTGCTGCGCAACCGGATGGAACCGGCCATCGCCTGACACTGAACAATTGGCAAAAACAAAAGGCGCCCTGCCCCCGGCAGCGGCGCCTTTTTCATGCGGTTCCGCTAAGGATCAGAAATGCGCCTTGGGCTCATCCGGCTTGCCCGCCGCAAGCGCCATCAAGCCGCCCACCGCAGCAAAGCTGAGCGGGAAGATGGTGAAGACATTGAGGCCAAAGCCCGCATACATCCCCGCCGCCGATCCCAACAGCAGGATACCACCCCACAAGGCCCGCGCCCGCGCCATCGCGCCGCCGGCAATCGCCAGCAGCGGCGACAGCACAGCCAGCAGCCGCAATTTCTCGACGTTCTCGACCTGTTCGGCCAGCCCCTCGACCTCGCCAAAATGCTCCACCGCGGCGGTATAGCCATAGCCGAAGAACCCCACCACCATGCCGAAAATCCCGGCGATGATCCCCAGAACAAGGGCTGCATTCCGCATTATACGTCTCCTGAAATCTGCCGTAACGACATATGCGCCGCCTTAGGCCGCGCCAAGGGCCGCCTTCGTGTTCTGATCCCATCCCAGGAATAATTCCCCGTTGCGCTCAATCAGTGGCCGCTTCATCAGTGCCGGATGCGCGCGCAGCAGGTCCAGCGGCTCCCCCGCACGTTCTTCTTCGCTTAACCCCCGCCAAGTGGTGGAGCGGGTATTGACCAGCTTGACCCCGAACTGAGCATGGGCTGCTTCCAGCAGGCCGTCCGGCATCCCGTCCGTGCGGATATCAACCAGACTCGAATCCGGAAGCGCTTTCAACGCCTTACGGCAGGTATCGCAGTTCTTGAGTCCATAGATTTTCATGTTGCCTTCACTCTCCCCAGCCGGAATTCACACAATTTATGGTGGAATTATCCGGTTTCTCTTGATTTTCGGCCAACCCGTGTAAAACTCTAGGTTGTCCAGCTTCACCTTGCCCCTCGCGGTCAGGGTACAGGCCGGATGCCCCGGGATGCCCCTGGGCGACGCGCAAAGTAGAAGGAGACACGGGAAATGCCAAGCGGCACCGTGAAGTGGTTCAACACCACCAAAGGGTACGGGTTTATTGAACCCGATGAAGGCGGCAAAGATGTGTTTGTGCACATTTCAGCGGTGGAGCGGTCGGGCATGACCGGCCTCGCCGACAATATGAAAATCGCCTATGAGCTGTCCGAAGGCCGTGATGGCCGGCAAATGGCAGCAGAGCTCAAGGCTGTATAGCCTATCAATTCTGCACTGCGCCCGGGTGCTGACTGGGCGCAGGCACTGCCAGCGGCCTCAGGATCGCCGCAGATATTCCACCATCACACAGGCCGGATCGCTGTCGCGAAGCACTGTTTCTCCGGCCTTGAACCACTTGTCTGCCTGAAACTCCGGGAAATAGGCATCTGCATCCTCGATGGTCAGATCCACCTCGGTGACCAGCAGCCTGTCCGCCATGTCCAGCATGCCGCGATAGATCCCCTCGCCGCCGATGCCATAGACGCGCCGGTAGCCTTGATCATAGGCCTCCTGCACAGCTGCCTCGATCGACGGCAGCACGATCTCTGCCGCCTGCGGGTTGGAGGACACCACCAGATTGAGCCGGTTCTTCAGCGGCTTCACCGGCAGGCTGTCCCAGGTGTTGCGGCCCATGATGATGGCGCCGCCCAGGGTCTCGCGCTGAAACGCCTTCATGTCCTCCGGCGCAAACCAGGGGATATCATTGTCCTTGCCGATGGCACCGTTGCGCGCCCGCGCAGCGATCAGGGTAATCATGCCTATTGTCCTTGTGTCTTAGACCGCCACCGGCGCCTTGATCGCCGGGTCGGGGTCATAGTTCAGGATCTCGAAGTCCTCGAACTTGAAATCGAAAATCGAATTCACCTGCCGCTTGATCTGCAGCTGCGGCAGCGGCTTGGGGCTGCGCGAGAGCTGCAGCTGCACCTGCTCCACATGGTTCGAATAGATATGCGCATCCCCCATCGTGTGCACGAAGTCCCCGGCCTCGTAGCCGGTCACATGCGCCAGCATGGCCAGCAGCAGCGAATAGGAGGCAATATTGAACGGCACGCCCAGGAACATGTCGGCGGATCGCTGATAGAGCTGCATGTGCATCTTGCCGCCTGCAACCCGCACCTGCCACAGCGTATGGCAGGGCGGCAGCGCCATGTCCGGCACATCCGCGGGGTTCCAGGCCGACACGATCAGGCGGCGGCTGTCCGGGCTTTTGCGGATCATCTCCACCAGATCCGAAATCTGGTCGACACTGCCCGCACGGTACAGCGGCTCATCCCCCAGGGTTCCTTCAGCCAGCTCCAGCTTGGGAAAACGGCGCCACTGGTGGCCGTAAACCGGTCCCAAGTCGCCGTTCTCATCCGCCCACTCGTCCCAGATCGACACCCCGTTTTCCTTCAAGTAGCGGATGTTGGTGTCGCCGGACAAGAACCACAGCAGCTCATGAATGATGGAGCGCAGATGCAGCTTCTTGGTGGTCACCAGCGGAAAGCCCTCCGCCAGGGAATAGCGCGCCTGCATCCCGAAACAGGACAGCGTTCCGGTGCCGGTCCGGTCGTCCGACGGCACCCCGTGATCCAGAATGTATTGTAGCTGATCGTGATACTGCTGCATTTCCGCCCCCTGCCGCTGCCCGGAATATCACCCCGGCATACTCAATGGCACGCCGCACGCCAAGTCAGAAAATACCCCCTTTGGCACCCCGTCAACCTACCATATCTGCCACTCAACGCGATACAGGAAACTACATGCAGGTAGCGCATCCGCCACGGTTGCGCCCAAAACCGCGCTGTTCAATTGACAAGCGCAGCGCTGCGGCCGAAGGTAGCGCAAAACGATAAAACATATTGAGGTAGAGGCAGATGAGGCGCTTTTGGCTAGGGCTCGCGGCAGCGTCCGTGGTGTCCGCATGCGGCGGGGGGAATCCCTTCACCACAACGACTGATGACGATACGGACACCGGCACGGATACCGAGTCGGCGATTCCTGCGTCGATTGCTAACGATCTTGACAGCGTAAGCTATGACCCGACTAATCAGACGCTAACCGTAACCGGTGTCGGGCTGGACGAGACCCCCTTCACCTCGACATATGTACGCAAGCCTGCGCTCGACCGTGCCGGGTATGAAGCTTATACGGTTCAGGACAACGAGCTAACTGAACACTCCACGGCCTACGTGCGCCAATCCGGACGCGGCTATGCTGCCGTGGTCGTTACTGGCGGGCAATTTGGATATTTTCAGGGTGGTGCCACATATGCCAGAACCGGCTCCTTTACCGAACCGGACACAGAATCTGGTCCTGGCGGCATTGTCAGCTATGCCGGCAATTATGTGGGTCTCCTGAATGTCAATGGCGACACAGGCGATCTGATTATTCCGTCTGGCAGCCCCGAAACTATCCTTCTGCCCGGGCAGGCTGCTGAGGTCACCGGAGACGTCTTCATCAATGCCGACTTCTCAGACCGGGCGATCAAGGGCACGATCTACAACCGCGAAATTACCGATGCCCCCGGGACTTCGGTTGAAAACCTGATACTTGTTCCGACAGAGATTGCCGCTGATGGCACTTTTGACGGCACCCTAAATGTCGATGGCACCGGCGTCGGCACCTACGGTGGCACCTTCGCTGGCACTGATGCAGAGGTGGTAGCCGGAGGTGTGCATGCGACAAGCCATATAGACGCACTTAGTGGCGGCACAAACCCGATTGAAGAATACGGCGTCTTCGTGCTGGACTCTTGTGACAGCGCCAACGCCGATCCGGTCTGCCCGTAAGCCATGCGCATGGCCGCCGCGGCAGCGCTGGCGCTGGGCCTAGCGACAGCCCAGCCGCACGCTCAGGAACAGGTGCAGCCCAAGGTACACCTGTCCCTGAACCAAGGGCATGTGCTCGCCACCCATGCGCTCAAGTCTGGCAATCCGCAGCTGGCCTTGCGGGTGTCTGACGCGCTGCTGCAAGCCAATCGCAAGAACCACGTTGCCTGGCAGCTGCAAGCGGTGGCCTATGCCCAAGCCGGTCAGCACGCCAAAGGCCGCAAGGCCGCCGCCCGTGCTTTTCGCTTTGCTCCCGACAGCGCCGCCAAGTTTCAGATTGGCCAGCTTGCCTCGCGCCTGGCCTTTCAGAGCGGCAGCCCGGTGCTGTCGCAATATTGGCTGCGCCGGACGGCAGTTCATTCCCCGGACAGCAAAGCCGACGCGCTGATCGCCAAGGATTACCAGGCCCTGCGCCGGATCAGCCCCTGGTCCTTCCGGCTCAGCGGCGGGGTGAAACCGTCGAACAACGTGAACAACGGCTCTGACGCGGCAACCCAGGAAATCGACGGGCTCAGCTCTCACCAGAACAGATTCGGCCCGCGCGCCATTGCCCTTTCCGGTCTTATCGGAACCCTGGACAGCAGCCTCGGCCGCCGCCTGCGGCAAAGCGAAACCAGCCTGACGTCTCTCAGCGGGCGCCTCTACGTCCAGCGCGTCGCCCTGTCGTCCAGCGCCAAGGAAGAAGCCGCAGCATTGGCCCAATTAATTCACACCAGCGTGCCCCGCAATTCCGAATTCGGCTCCACCTACGGCGAAATCACTCTGAGTCACGCCTTTGCCGCAGGCCCCAAGGAAAGCGCCGGCAGTGCCCGTGTCGCCCTGACCGGTGCAACCTCCTGGTATGGCGGCAGGCGCAACTACAATCTGGTAAAGCTGTCAGGCGCCCGCAGCTGGGCCCTCTCCAGCCAGAACCGGCTCACCATCAACGGCAGCGCCGAACACCGGATTGATCCGCGCCTGAGCTTGCTGAGGGCCGACGTGTTCGGCCTCGGCGCCTCGCTGTCGCGAAAGCTGGAAAACGGCAACAGCCTCAGCTTCTCCCTTGGATTGCGCGACACCCACACCAGCAATGTCAACTCCGCAGGAACTACGGCAACCCTGCGCATCGGCTACGCTATTGCAGAGGCCATCGGCCCGGCCAAAGTCAGCACAGGACTGATTTTGGGAGCCGCCGACTATCCCGATCACATTTTCCACAACGGTTTTGGCTGGCAAACCATACCCGGCGGCCGCCAGGATCAGTCGCTGTATGCGGATTTGAACGTATTCTTTGAAGATTATGATTACGCAGGGTTTGCCCCCATGCTGCGGGTCCGCGCGGGCAAGCGCAGTTCCAATCACAGCCGCTTTGACAGTTCGGAATTTTCCGTTTCTCTGGGCATTGAATCAAAGTTCTGACCCCGTATCTGTTCAGCACGGGCCTGCACGGTGAATGCACCGGGGCCGCAAACCCAAACAGGAGACCGCCAATGCCCCTCACCTATCTGCACACCATGGTCCGGGTGAAAGACCTGGAGAAATCCATGGCCTTCTTTGAGCTGCTGGGCCTCAAGGAGACCCGCCGCTGGGACAACGAGCAGGGCCGGTTCACCCTGGTGTTCATGGCGCCCCCGGGTCAGGAGGACGCCCCGGTCGAGCTCACTTGGAACTGGGACGGGGACGACGCGCTGCCCAGCGACAGCCGCCATTTCGGCCACCTTGCCTATGGGGTGGACGACATTTATGCCGTTTGTCAGCACCTGATGGACAACGGCGTCACCATCAACCGTCCGCCGCGCGACGGGCACATGGCTTTTGTGCGCTCGCCCGACAATATTTCCATCGAACTGCTGCAAAATGGCGGGTCCCTGCCCCCGGCAGAGCCTTGGGCCAGCATGGAAAATACCGGCCACTGGTAAGGCAGGCCTTTGGCGACGGGACAAACGGCGGCTCATGCCATTGGAAAGGCTGCCTGGCCTGCCGGTGGCGGGCCGCAGAGCCTGGCATCAGATACAGCGGGAAGCGGCACGCAGCGCGCCCGGAAGTCAGGCGCAGGCTTAACCGCGGCCAACAGCAGCGCTGAGCCGCCGTGAAAACCAGGCTGCAAGGCCAGCAAGCCCCCCCGGCCGAAACAGGCGCCAAAGGCCGAACGGCCAAGGCCAGCTTGCCACCCGGCCAGGATAAGAGCCTTTTGCAACTCCAAAAACCGGCGCAGCCCCCAATGGGGGCTGCCGGTGCCGTCTGATCGTCTCTTACAGACTTCGATCCCGGAAAAAGGGCGGCGCTTCTGCGGCCTTCTGCCGTGACCCCGTCCGGGGCCCGGCGCTTTCCCTTTGCTTTCGGTCAGAGCATGGTTTCCCCTCATGCCCTGTCAGCGGCCTGCCGGTGTTCCCCGGCTCTGCGGCCTCTTGCCTGCTGGTCTGTTTCCCAGTCTGGCTTCAGTAAATGTAGCGGATCTGATCCGACCAGTAGCGCTCCATCCGCTTCAGCGAGGCGGTAATATCCTCGATCCCTTCAGAGGAAATCACGTTCTTGCCTTCCAGCCCTTCGGCATGGCGGGAGAACAGCGCTGACACGATGTCGCGGATCTCGCGGCCGCGCGGGGTCAGACGCACCCGGACGGAACGGCGGTCGATCTCGCAACGCTGATGGTGCATATAGCCCATTTCGACCAGCTTCTTGAGGTTGTAGCTGACGTTGCTGCCCTGATAGTAGCCGCGGGTTTTCAGTTCCCCGGCAGTCACCTCATTGTCACCGATGTTGAACAGCAAAAGCGCCTGGACCGCATTGATCTCCAGCACGCCGACGCGCTCAAACTCATCCTTGATGACATCCAGCAGCAGGCGGTGAAGGCGCTCAAGCAGACCCAGCGCCTCCAGATAGCCAGTCATGAAACCTTTGCGGTCCGTCTGGCCAATTGGCAATTCCATACTCATTCGCATCTCCGACTCGAATTTGCTTCTAAGACAAGATGCCAACAATTCCCGAAAAATCAGTTAAGCCGGAATTTTATTATTTTTGATGGGTTTGTGCTATGTCCGCCACGAGGGCGCGGAACCGCTCCTGCGGTTCCGCCTGACCGGTCACCCACTGGTACAGATCCTGGTCGTTTTCGTGCAGCAGTTGATCGTACAGATCCAGCTGCGCATCATTCATGTCTTCCAGGTTGGCTGCTGCATAGGCTGACAGCAAGATATCCATTTCCTTGATACCCCGGCGCATCGAGCGCATCTGCAGCCGCTTCAGGCGGGTGGCACGGTCTTCTTGCATCATCAGGCCTCAGGCAGTTTCCGCTGCCGGCGCCTCGTTCACCTGCAACAGGCTCCGCAATTTCTTCTCCAGCCGCGCAGCACGCTCCGCGTTCTGGCGCATTTCGCTGCGCAGCGAGCGCAACTCGTTCAGGACGCTAGCAAAATCGCCTGCTTCCAGTTCCAGCGGCGCCGGTTCGGACATGCCTTCACCCTCGCCGGTCAGCAGCCAGGACATCGACACGTTCAACAGGCCCGCCAGCATGGTCAGCTTGTTGGCGCGCGGCTCGGACAGGTCCCGCTCCCAGGCGCTGAGGGTCGATTTCTTGACGCCGATACGGCGTGCCAGCTGGCCCTGGGTCATCCCGCCCGCTTCGCGCGCCGCTGCAACGCGGTCGCCGAAAGTTGCTGCATCCGGGCCATACCAGTCTGTGTTCTGCTCAGTCATTGTCAGTTCTCCTAACTCAAAGTGCCAATGCAGCTTGATCGCTGTTTGGCGGCAACCTATGACAGTTCCGCACAACATACAAACCGGGGCACCGCCAATGTCTTTCCTGTCTGAGACCTTATCCCGCGTCAAACCGTCGCCGACCATAGCGATGACCGCAAAAGCGGCAGAGCTGAAGGCGGCGGGACGTGACGTCATTGGCCTGTCGGCGGGCGAGCCGGATTTCGACACGCCGCAGAACATCAAGGATGCGGCGGTTGCCGCCATTGCCGCGGGCAAGACCAAATACACCGCTCCCGACGGCATCCCGGAGCTGAAACAGGCCGTCTGCGCCAAGATGAAGCGCGACCATGGTCTCGACTACACGCCCGCGCAGGTCTCTGTCGGCACCGGCGGCAAGCAGACGCTGTACAATGCCCTGATGGCCACACTGAACGAGGGCGATGAGGTGGTGATTCCCGCCCCCTATTGGGTCAGCTACCCCGATATGGTGCTGCTGGCCGGCGGCACCCCGGTGATTGCCGAAACCTCGCTGCAAACCAATTTCAAGCTGACCGCGGATCAGCTCGAGGCCGCGATCACCCCCAAGACCAAATGGTTCATCTTCAACTCGCCCTCCAACCCCACGGGCGCGGGCTACAGCCGGGCAGAGCTGAAAGAGCTGACCGACGTGCTGATGCGCCACCCCCACGTTTGGGTGATGACCGACGACATGTATGAACACCTCGCCTATGACGGGTTCGAATTCTGCACCCCGGCGCAGGTGGAGCCCGGCCTGTATGAGCGCACCCTCACCTGCAACGGTGTCTCCAAGGCCTATGCGATGACCGGCTGGCGCATCGGCTATGCCGCAGGCCCCGAAAAGCTGATCGCCGCCATGCGCAAGGTGCAGTCGCAGTCCACCTCCAACCCCTGCTCGGTCAGCCAATGGGCCGCGGTGGAGGCTCTGAACGGCACGCAAGCCTTCCTGGCGCCCAACAACGAAAAATTCGTCCGCCGCCGCGACCTGGTGGTCTCCATGCTGTCAGAGATCGAGGGCATCTCCTGCCCCGTGCCCGAAGGCGCTTTCTACGTCTACCCGTCCATCGCCGGGCTGATCGGCAAGACGACCCCGTCAGGAAAAGTGATTGAAACCGATGAGGATTTCGCCACCGCCCTGCTGGAGGAGGCAGACGTCGCTGTGGTCTTTGGTGCCGCCTTCGGCCTGTCGCCGAACTTCCGCGTCAGCTACGCGACCTCCGATACCGCGCTGGAAGAGGCCTGCCGCCGCATCCAGACCTTCTGCGCCGCGCTGACCTGACAGGAGACACGAGCATGAGCGCCGATCTGCCGGAGTATTACTTCCGCGTCCGTGAGAACGGCGCCTTTGTCTTCCGTGTCGATACCGAGAACCGCAACCGGCGGATCGAGATGGACCAGATCGCCGTTGTGAACATCCGCAACGGCGAGATCAAACCGCACGGCCAGCGCCAGCTGACCGGTCAGGACCTCGCCGAGATCAAATCCTGGATGGCGGCCCGTGCCGCCACCCTGGCAGCCCGCGACGTGGACGACATCCACCGCGCCATCGACCATTTGAACCTGACCGCTCAGTGGGCCAACAGCCGCGCAACGGAAGAGCAGCTGGAGGACGTGACCGACGCGCTCTTGCTGGCGATGCACGACCTGCGCAGCGTGCTGGTGCGCAAAAAGGCCGACCGGCTAATGAAAGAGCGCAGCGGGGAATAAGCCAGCCGCGTCAGCCGCAGTACAGCGACCGCACGGAATATGACCGGAACCCGCCTTGAAGCGGCAACTGGGTCGGGCTGAAAAATTGCGGCAAATGCCTCGGCAGGCTCGGGTTTCCCAGCACAAACAGGCTGCGCTGCCACAGCGCGTCCGGCGTGCCCGGCTCCACTCCGGTCAGGCCCAGGCGCCACCTCAGATGCAGAACAGCCCTTGCATGCATATTGCCGCCCAGGATGAACCCGCGGGGCGGCTCCGCCTGAATCCGGGACGGCTCCGCCCCCTCCAAGCTGGCAATCTGGCAAACGAATTGCCCTTTGACCTCGGCCCGCAACCCGCCGCTCAAAGACTCCCGTGTCAGCGTCACCAGATGACCGGCCTTAAGACCCGCACCGCGGACTGCAAACTCCAGCACCTGCGGCAGATCAAACACCACGGTGTTCGGCCCGAACAGCCGCTCTTCATCCTGCCATTCGCTGCCGCTGGCAAAGCGCAGCTTAAAGCGCCCCGGCGGCACCAGCACCTTAAAGAAGGCACCGCCCCGAAAATAGGCCGCCAGTGCGTCACCGCCGCTGCCGGACAGCACCAGATAGTAATCAGCGCCTGCAGGCGATTTGACTTGCAGGGGAAACACTGCGGGCAGCCCCGTGCGGTTCCACATCAGCCCGGCGCGGGGAGCCGCCTGCCGGTCCGCCTGTTCTGCCAGCGCCGCGGGCAGGCACAGAAACAGTCCGGCCAGTACCCCAGCCGCCAGCCGGCGCCAGGCCAGCCCTGCGAAGTCCTGCACCATGGCCTTCTGCTCCCGCCTGTCACAGACAGCGTAAGCCTAGCACAGCTGCAGGCCTTCCCAAACACAAGGCGCCCTTCCCAGGCAAAAGCCCGGGCCGCGGCGCCTGGCGTGATGTGAATGCTACGGCCCGGTTTCAATCACAGGCAGAAACCCCGATACTGCTGGCCGGCGCTCAAGATCCCGGTCAAAATCACAGCATAACAACAAAAGATGAGGGCCGGAGCACCACCCGCTCCGGCAGAGCAGATGCTTGAAGCGCAAAGACTTTGGCCCTACCGCCCGCGGCTGTTCGCCAAGGCGTTCCGCTACCAGTACGTGGTGTCGCGGCAAGTGGAACAGATCCATTCCTTTGCCCGCCGCACCTGTGGCCAATGGCACATTCATTCCGGCAAGGACTTGCCCGCCTGCACCCTGCATGATGCACAGGGCCGCCAATTCGGCGTCCTCCTAGGCATCGCAGTCGGCCCGGCGGGCCTCCTGTCCGGACCGCAGCAGCACCTGCCGCTGGACAGCACAGCTGCGGATTTCTGGAACCATCTTGAAGCCTTCATCACGGACACCGCAGGCCGTTTTGCCATCATCGCCGAAAGCGGCGGCCAGGCACGGTTTTACACCGATCCGGTCGCCATGATCGGCGCCGTCTATGACCCGCTGGCACGCGGCGTTGCCGCCTCTCCGCTGCTGGCGCTGGACCGTCCGGTGGTGCCCAATCCCAAAGTCGACCTGGATACCGTCGAAAACCACGGCGGCAAGATTTCCCTGTTCCATACAGCTGACAAGCATGTCCGGCGCCTCAATCCGAATTGTTACCTGGATCTGCGCACCTTCCGCGAGCACCGCTTCTGGCCCCGCGAGAACGACAGCCTGGACGCCCCGGCAGACCCGGTAGAGATCTACGACCGGATCTATGCGCAGGCCAGTTTCAACATCGGTGCCATTGCTGCTGCCCACCCAACGGCGCTGCCGGTGACCGGCGGCCAGGACAGCCGCCTGCTCATGACGTTTGCCAAGCCCCATGCGGGCCGCATCCGGCATTATTTCTCCCATATCAACAACTACGCAACACGGCGCGACGCCGCCATCGGCGGCATCCTGTGCCAGCGCCTGAACCTGCGCCATGAACCGCTGGACAAACGCGATTTTTCCCTGCCGGAAGCCGAAGTCGAAAAGCGGCGCAGCATCTATCACCTGACAACCGGCGCCCCGATGCCGCCGCCGCTTGAGCATCTGAACGGCACTGCCAACGGCCTGCCCGAAAACACCGTCATTCTGCGCGGCCATCAAACCGACCTTTTGCGTGCCGTCTTTGTGACGAGGCCGCAAGGGCTGTGGGATGTGATCAACTGGCAGATCAGAAAGCTGCTGATTGTGCCCAGCAATATGTTCGGGCCTGAAACGGCCGCGCTGTTCCGGGACGATTTCACTGCCTGGCAGCGGTCGCTGAACACACCCGCCCGCAGCAAAGCAGTCGATTTCCTGTTTCTTGAGGTCTACTACAGCTCCACCATCGGTGCCGTGTTTCCGGGCCTGTGGCAGCACTTCTACATGTCGCCCTTCAACAGCCGCAACCTGATCGCCTTGTCGCTCAGCTTTGCGGACAAGCACCGGGTAGAGTCGGTGCCGGTCTTCGACATCATTGAACGCTTTGCCCCGCAGCTATCGGATGTGCCCTTCGATTTCGAGGCCCCCGCGGACCTGGATTCGCTGCACGGCTGCGAGGGCAGCTACGGCCCCATGACCCGCGCACGCCGATTGGCCGCAATCAAGCGTCTGACCCGCGCGCTGCCGGACCAGGCCAGCCAGACCCGGCCAGAGGAAGAGCAGCCTGCAGCCGCAGCCGGAACGGCCTGACGGCCTTTCTGTAAGCGGAACAGCACCCCCGCCGCTGCATTGGCAAAGCTTTGCCGCTACCGGCAGGGCTGCACCGCCGCCGCTGGACCCAGGCGCCGCTCCATGGTTGAGGTTGTGCTGTTTCCGCCGGGTCTCTGCCCGGCCCCTGGCAGAATACGAGACAGCTCATGCGCCCCGCTTTCCTTCTCCGCAGCTTACCGCTTCTCTGCGCCTTGGCCCTACCGCATCCCGCTCTGGCCGGCGGGCCCTCGATCAAGGTTCAGGACAAGGGCAACCAGTACAAATACGAGTACAAGGATCATCGCTGCCAGTTCAAATACCACCTGAAATACGGCAAGGGAGACGCCAAGACCTCTTCCAAGGGCGACTGCTCCCATATTGCCCATTTCCCGCAATTTGCGCCGCCCGCTGCCTATGCGCGCGGCAGCAGCCGTCCGGCACCGCAGCCCGCGTCCTGGCCGTCCTGCAACTCGCAAGCCCTGGGCCGCTTGCTGGGCGGCGCGGCTGGGGCAGCGGCAGGGTCCCGGGCCGGCGACGGCGACCCCGTCACGATTGCGGCCGGAACCGTGCTGGGCGCCCTGCTGGGCGGTGAAATCGGCCGCCGCCTGGGCGCGGACGACCGCCGCTGCATCGGCTCAGCGCTGGAATACGCAGGCAACAGCCAGGTCTTCGACTTCAGCAGCCCCCAGACCGGCCTCGCCTATGCACTGCGCCCGCTGTCGAGCAGCAGCCAAAACGGCACGCTCTGCCGCAGCTTCGATGCCCGGTTTGACGGCGGTTCCTGGCGCCGCGGCCTGGCCTGCCGCGAGGGCGGCGAATGGCGGATCGTCAGCCTGGACTGACGGCCCGCCTAGGATATCAGGACGCCTTGGCGGCGGCGGCCTCCTTCATCGCATCGACACCCTTCTTCCACAGGTTGCCCTGCCACAGCTCTTCCAGGCCGGTCTCGCCGCTGGCCCCCTTGGTGGTCAGGTAATCGTAGTAAGACGTCGGCTTGTGCCCGGTGATGTTGTAGAAATCCGGGCTGCAGCGGGTGTAGAAGCCATTGGTCAGATACTCAAAGAATTCCGCCCGCGTGGCGCCGAAATCAGCTTCGAACTGCTCCATGGATTGCGGGCGGTATTCGATCTCCCGGCCCATCGCGCGGCCCAGATCGGCGGCAATTTCCGCCATCGACTGCGGCGCCGGGCCGGTGATGTCGTAGAACTTGTTGCCGTGCCGCTCCGGCCCTTCGGCCAGAACCACTGCCGCCGCCTCGGCAATGTCGCGAGTGGCGACAAAGGAATTGCGCATGGCTCCCAGCGGGTTGGAGAACCAGCCTTCGTTTTCAATGGTTTCGCAGTCGGTCTTCAACAGGTGATTCATGAAGAAGTTGTTGCGTAGCGCGGTGACAGGCAGGCCCGCATCAATCAGCGCCTTCTCGCCCCACCAGTAGTGCTGCAGCATCAGCGGTATGCCAGCGCCCGCGCGTGACGCATGGGTATCCGCATCATAATCAGCGGTATTGGTATCCGCCCCCATGCAGCTGACGCGCACCACATGGCTGATCTGGTCCTTGCGCGCCCCCAGCGCCTTGCAGAAGTTCAGATGCCCCTCCAGCATCGGATCCAGCGAGGCGGAATAAACCGCCGATACGCCCTCCAGCGCCGCGTCCCAGGTGGCCGGATCCGACAGGTCGAATTTCACGACCTCATCGGCTCCCAGCGCCTTCAGCTGTTCCGCCTTGGCTTCGCTGAAGTAGCAGGCGCGCACGGTGAACTGCTGCCCTTGCGCCAGCCGCGCCACCAACTCGCGGCCGATGCGGCCGGTGGCCGAGGTGATAAGAACGATCGGTTTGGACATCGGGGGGGCCTCCTGAGGGCGCGGGCGCGTGGCTGCCCGGCGCTGCGGTTTCAAATCTGCGCAGACCCTACAGGCAAGCCGCCGGCGGCTGCCCCCGAAACCCGACGGGAAATGCACCGCATCCGCCACCCCGCCGGATTCAAAGAAAGGCCCCGCAATCCGCGGGGCCTTTCCTGCGCTGTGCCGCCACCTGCGCGGCTGGAAGGGACTATGCGCCTCCCCCCGAAAGGCAAGAGGGGTGCAAGTGACGGCACACTGGCGGTTCAGCCCGGGATCAGCCCGCGTTGGCCAGAACGCCGGCTTCCATCGCCGCTGTGACCTCTTCCGCGTCGGCTTCGCCATCCGCATTGGCATCAATGGTGGCAAAGGTTTCCGCGGTCAGCTCCGGGAACGCAAGCTGAAGCTCTTCCAGCGAGAAAGTACCGTTGCCATCTGCGTCCAGCTCTGCAGCCAGGTCCTTTGCAGCCAGCGGCGAAGCGGTCAGAGCAGCAACAGCGGCGGCGGTCAGGGCAAACTTTTTCATGTGAGACACTCCAGTCATCATTTGGTTTGTTGCAGCCCGCGGTGTGTCCCGCGAGCCGTGGCAAACAGCTAGGACGTGCCCGGTCGCGGCACCATCCCCCAACCGCATCCGGCCAAAACCCCGGCGCAACAGCGCCGTTTTTCCCGTTTCAAATAAGCAGGTTACCGCCCTCACAGCCGGGTCGGCCTTTGTCCGCGCAGGCCCGGCAGGCGTTCCTGCGGCTTTCCGCCCGCCCCGCGGAAAATGCACCGGAGCCGGGAACCAAACCGCACTCAGCAATTCGCGTTTTGCCGCAACGCAACCGAGGTTAAGGCCAGCTCGCAGGATTATTGCTAGACTCCGCACCTAGCCTCATCTTCCCGTGAGCCGCCGTTGCGGTACTGCCATGAAACCGAAAATCGAGAAACTGAACACGCTGGGGTCCCGCTATGCGGAGGCCATGGCGATGTGCGGCCTGGCCGATGATCTGCTCGATCCCGACCTGCTGGACGCCCGCCCCTTCCGCTTTGCAGAAGGCGAGCATCTCTGCTCCCGCGGCGATCCGGCGACCTGCCTCTGGATCGTGGTTGAGGGCTCCGTTGCGATCCGGGAAGACGGCCACACGCTGTTTGTCCGCCGCCGCAACGAGGTGGTCGGAGAGCAGCATCTGGTCGGCAACGGCTACCAGCGGATCTATGACCTGGCGGCCAATGAGACCAGCGTCGAGGTGCTGGTGGTCGACAAGGCCAAGATTGAACAGCATCCGGAAGCCGGGAAGATCTGGCGCAACATCGCCAAGATCATCTCGATCAAGCTGCGAAGCGCCAGCCGCCGCACAGCCTCGCTCAGCCAGCAGCTGGCCGATGACACCCGCATCCTGCACGCCTACACCAACGAATACGCGCTCAGCCGCCGGATGCAGGCCGGCGCGGGCCAGCAGACCGGCTATGCTGTGGACCGGGCGGTGATCTGGTTCTCGGACGTTGTCAACTTCAGCGGCTACACCACCAGAACGCCGCCGGAGCGGATCGCCGACATCGTGCAGCGGTTCTTCAATGCCCAGACCCAGCCGATCCAGCAG
This sequence comes from Leisingera sp. ANG-M6, assembly GCF_000813905.1. Taxonomy (NCBI): domain Bacteria; kingdom Pseudomonadati; phylum Pseudomonadota; class Alphaproteobacteria; order Rhodobacterales; family Roseobacteraceae; genus Leisingera; species Leisingera sp. ANG-M6. Next base: position 145,586 of record NZ_JWLG01000009.1, on the reverse strand, counting down.
CATGGCGGCCATATCGACAAGTTCATCGGCGACGGGCTGATGGCCTTCTGGGTGCTCGGAACCGCTGACGGCTCCGCCCGCAGCATCTGCACCTCCGCGCTGCGCGCCGCCGAGGAAGCGGTGGCCGCCGTGGCGGGCATCACCATCGGCAAGCAGGCACTCGGCCTGCGCATCGGCCTGCACGCCGGTTACGTTCTCAGCGGCGATTTCGGCTCCGCCACCCGCCACCAGTTCACCCTGATCGGCCCGGAGGTGAACAAGGCCGCCCGGCTGGAACAGGCGCATCAGGAAGACGTGATGGAGGGCGGGCAAATCGGGCCGGTCCGCATCAGCGCGGAGCTACGCAATGCACTGGGCGGGATCGACCAGAAGCACTACGGAAGCAAATTCGCCGTCCGTGCCAAGAACATCGGCACGCTGGAGTTTTTCACCAGCTGACAGACGGGGGCAGGCCTATTCGGCGATATCCTCGGACCACAGCTCCGGCTTTTCGCGAATGAACCGCTCCATCAGCGCGATGCAGTCCGGGTCCTCGGCAATCATCACCTCAACGCCCTTGGAGCGCAGGAAGTCCTCGTTGCCGCCAAAGTTCTGCGTATCACCGATCACCACCCGCGGAATGCCGAACTGCACGATGGTGCCGCTGCACATCATGCAGGGCGACAGCGAGGTATAAAGCACCGTGTCCCGGTAGGTCTTTTGCCGCCCGGCCTTGCGCAGCGCATCCATTTCGCCATGGGCAATGGGGTCGCCCTTCTGCACCCGCTGATTGCGCCCCTGCGCCACCACCTGGCCGCCCCGCGCCAGCACTGAGCCGATCGGGCAGCCGCCCTCTTCGAATCCCGCCTTGGCTTCCTCATAGGCGATGCGCAGCAGGCGCTTGTCGTCATCTGTCATCATTTTGAAACTGCCCTTTCCGATTGTTTTTCGTGTTTCCGCCCAGCCTCCCAGCCCGCACAGGGGCGGTCAAGACGCTACCGATGCACCTTCGATCACCGGCCGCAGCGGCTTCAGGCGTTCGGCAATGAAATCCGCCACCGCCCGCACCCGCGCCATCTGCCGCAGATCCTTGTGCACCAGCAGCCACAGATCCAGGTCCGGCTTCACCTCTGCGCCCGGCAGCCGCTGCAGCCCTTCGTGGCTGTCCCCCAGAAAACACGGAAGCACCCCAACCCCCAGCCCCGCCTTCAGCAGTTCCGCCATCGCCAGGATACTGTTGGCCTGGATGTGCGTGTCTGCAGTGCCTTCAAGGGTCCGCGCGGGCCCGTAGTCCAGCCCGATCCAGCGGTCCGGCACCGGCCGCACCTCCAGATAGGCAGGCGCCGCATAGACACACAGCGGGCTATGGGCAACGCGGCGCCCATAGGCGGTCTCCGGCGGGCTGGCAGTCAGCCGCAGCGCCAGATCGCTCTCCCGCCCCGCCAGGTTCACCAAACGGTCCGACAGCAAGAGCCGCAGCGTGATCTTTGGGTAGAGCACCCGCAGCTCCGGCAACAGCGGCGCAATCAGCACCGTTGCCACCGCCTCCGGCAGCGCCAGGCTTACCGGGCCGCTCAGCTTGGCATCTATCGACAGCACTTGCCGCTCCAGATCCCGGATGCTGCTCTGCGCCTCCAGCGCCTTGGGCAGCACCGCCCGCCCCGCCTCGCTCAGCTGATGGCCGGCCGGGCTGCGCTCGAACAATGTGGCCCCGATCCGCGCCTCCAGCGCCCGGATGCGCCGGGTCACCGTCACATGGGTTACGCCCAGCTGCTCCGCTGCGCCACGGATTGTGCCGCCCTCGGCCAGCGCCAGAAAGATGCGGATATCGTCCCAATTCTCCATTGGTACAAATTTGTTCCAAAGCGGTTCCAATCTGGTAGATATTCTAACGCCTCCGTCCGCGATAGCAATTCCCCATCACAGCAACGGAGACACCGAAATGACCTATCAGCTCACCCTGAAATCCGCCGATGTGCCGGAGGTGATGACCGGCAGCCTCAGCCTTGGCATCCAGTATCAGAACGCGGAGGCCGCCAGCATCGACGTCACCTGGACCCAGGAGCATTTCACCGCCCGCTTCAACGGCTTCGCGCCGGGGATGCCGGTGCCTGCGCATCCCTTGGCATTTGTCAAAGGCGCCATGGATGCACTTAACGCCGCCAAGGCCGCCCCGGATGAACCTGCCGCCAGCGTCTTCGGCCGCGGGCCTGTCAGCTTTGAAGTTTGAGGAGACGCATATGAAGCCCCTCGCTTTCGCCGCCGCCCTTTCCACAGCAACGCCTGCACTGGCCGAGACCGGCCTGTTCCTTGCCTGGCCCGCACAGCCCGCAGCAGCTCTCACCCATTGGGATCCGGCTGCCGCCCCGCTCCTCCAGGACGCAGGGTGCAGCCTGCACCGCTCCGGCACGATCTCCGGCAGCCTCGGCCCGCTGGACTGGCCGCAAATGAAGGGCTTCCGCCTTTACCGCTGCGCCAGCCCGGTCCTGGGTGCGCTCTCTGCCTCTGGCGCCAGCGCGCTGCTGGCCCGCCACGGCCAGCAGCCGGTGCTGTTCGAGGGCAGCCTGACGCTCTTTCCAGCTGATGCACCAGATGCGGAGGCCGAATATATCGTGAAGCTTTCACACTACAACAATCTGGACACGGAACAGCGCGCTGCCGATCTCACCACCCTTGGCAGCGTCATCTCAGATCTCGAAAACGTCTGGCAGACAGAGGCTGTGCTGACCCCGGCCACAGCCCTGGGCACTCTGCGCCCGGATGACATCACTTTCCTCTACTACAGCTCTGGCGCAGAGGCCGAGGCCTTCCGCGCCGCCAATCCCGGCGTGCTGGAACAGGTGGGCCAGTTCAACAAGGCACATCTGACGGCCTTCACTTATCTCGGAGCAACGGTCCTGTCCCAGCCGGTGAACTGAGCCATACGGCGCCTGCCCCTCCATGGGGCAGGCGCATATCTCAGGCCGCGGCCCCCACCGTCAGGATCGAGCGGCGCCAGAACCGCAGCATCAGGAACAGCCCCGCCGTGGTCAGGCCTGCAACCAGCCCCATCCAGACCCCCAAGCCATCCCAGCCCAGCAGGAAGCCGAAGACGTAGGAGGCCGGGATGCCCACCGCCCAATAGCTGAGCGCTGCAATCACCATCGGCACGCCGGTGTCCTGCACCCCGCGCAGCAGGCCCAGCGCCACCGCCTGCATCCCGTCCATCAGCTGAAAAAGCGCCGCCGCCGCCAGCAGCACGCCGCCAATCAGCAGAATCTGATCCTTCTGTGGATCCTCGGCATCCAGGAACAGCGACATCAGAGCATCCGGAATGGTCAGGAACAGCACAATCGCCACTGCCGAGACCAGCAGCGACATCACCGTCACCACCTTGCCGCCGCGCGCCAGATGCTCCCGGTCGCCGCGGCCAAAGGCATTGCCGGCCCGGATGGTCGCGGCATTGGACAGGCCCAGATGCACCATGAACGTCAGCCCGCCGAGCGAGATCGCAATGCCGTGTGCGGCCAGCGGCACCGTGCCCAGCCAGCCCATCATCATGGCTGAGGCCGCAAACAGGCTGGCTTCCGCCAGGGTCGTCAGCCCGATCGGGGTGCCCATGCGGAACACCTTGCCCAGCATCTCCCAGTCCGGCCGGTGGAAGTTCTTCAGCAGTTCATGCTGCGGCAGCACCTTCAGCGCATAAGCCAGCACCAGCACAAAGGACACGCCATTTGTCACCAAGGAAGCAATCGCCGCCCCGGCAATCCCCAGTTCCGGCGCCCCCCAGTTGCCAAAGATCAGCGCATAGTTCACCAGCGCATTGATCACCGCGGCAAAAACCGACAGCCACAGCACGATCTGAGTGCGCTCCAGCGCCGCCAGATAGGATTTCGCCACCATATACAACAGCGCCGGAAACAGCGCCCAGCCGGCAATCCGCAGGTACTCCGCCGCGTCATGCGCCACCTTAGGCTCCTGCCCCAGCGCCAGCAGGATCGCCTCCGACCACCACAAGAGCGGCATCGCCGCCACGCCGTACGCCAGCGACAGCCACAGCCCCATCCGGGTCGAACGGCGGATCTGCCGCTCCTCCCCGGCACCAGCCGCCGCTGCCACCATCGGCATCACCGCAAAGGCAAAGCCGGAACCCAGCAAGAAGATTGAGAAGAAATAGGACGAGCCCAGCGTCACCGCCGCCAGTTCCTCCACCCCGTACCACCCCAGCATGACGGTATCAGTCAGGCCGATGGCAAACTGCGCCACATGGCCGCCGATCAGCGGCAGGCCCAGAACGGCAATCGCCCGCGCGTGTCCGCGCAGGGGCATCTCGGAATGTTTGGTCGCTAACGTGCTCATCCTGCCAGCCTTAGGCGCCCCCGAACGCCCCGGCAAGGGAAGAGTTTCCTTGCCTGCGCACAGGCTCATGGTGGTATTCTGCACATGCAACCCTTTGCAGGAGCCTTTTTGAATGACCGACGCCTTTGCCCAGCTGATCCCTGACGCCCGTGCCTTTCTGGCGGAGCTTGCGCAGAACAACAGCCGGGATTGGTTCACTGCGCACAAGGACCGGTACGAGGCGCAGCTGAAATCCCCCGCGCTCCTGCTGATGGACGAGGTGGCGCAGGCGATCAGCCGCCGCAGCGGCGCGCAAGTCACCGCCAAGCTATTCCGCCCGCAGCGCGACGTGCGGTTTTCCAAGGACAAGACGCCGTACAACACTCACCTGCACATGATGTGGACCCTGAACGGCGCAGGCTGCGCGCTGTTCTTCGGCATCGCACCGGACTATTGCACCGCTGGCGGCGGCATCATGGGCTTCAGCAAGGCGCAGATGCCGCGCTGGCGGCAGGCCATCGACGGCGCCTTCGGCGATGAAACCGCGGCACTGGTGGACATCCTCGCGCTCAAAGGGTTTGCAGCCAGGGACCCGGAGCTGAAACGCGTCCCCGCCCCTTATGGCAAGGCCCATCCCCACGGCGCACTGCTGCAGCGCAAGTCGCTGACCTTCTGGCACGAAATGTCAGCCCGCGAGCAAGCCGCCCCGATGGGTGCGCTGATGTCGGCCTACCTGACGCAGGAACCGATGTTTGCCCTGCTGGACAGTGCTTTGGCTGATTGAGGCCTACAACGCCCGCAGCATGATCTGGCTGGCCAGCACTGCCACCACAGCACCTGCAAGGATCTCCAGCACCGCCGCCGCCCGCAGCGCGCCGGTCCCCTGCATCTGCGCCAGCGCCCCCTTGCGCATTGTGACGGCTGCAACCGCCACTGCGACCGTCACCGTGGCGGTGCCCAGCCCCATGGCAAAGGCACCGGCAATCCCGGCCCACAGCACCCCCATCCGCCAGGTCAAGAGCAGCAGGAATACCGCACCGGTACAGGGCCTAAGCGCCACCGCACCGATGATCGCCAGCGCATCGCGCAGCGAGTGCACATTGGCGGCTTCCTCCACCGTCGGCCCGTGCCGGTGCCCGCAGGAGGCGCAGACCCCGTCAGTATGATCATGATCATGATCATGATGGTGATGCTCATGGCTGTGCCCGTGGTGATGGTGCCCTGCATGGCCTGCCACCTGAACCGGGCCGCTCGCCAGCAGCCGCCGCACACCCCGCACCAGCAGCCACAGGCCCACCAGCGCAATCAGCCCGTATGACAGCGGCGCCAGAACATCCTCCGCCGCGCTGGTCAGCTGCTCGCGCCCCCAGTCCAGCAGCATCAGCCCGCCCGCCACCAGCAAGACCGCAGTACCCGCCTGCGCCAGCGAGGACGCCAGCGCCAGCCCCGCCAGCCGCATGAGCGGCACCGGCTTGCCCATGCCATAGCCGCCAATGACCAGCTTGCCATGGCCCGGCCCGGCGGCATGAAAGAACCCGTAAGCAAAGCATAAGGACAACAGCGCCATCAGCGCCCCCGGCTCCCCGGCGCGCAACGCCCGCAGCCCCCGCGCCATCGCATTCTGCGCCTCGCGCTGGCCCTCGGCCGCCCAAACGGACACCGCCCCGGCACCGCCAAAGCCCCAAAGCCACACAGCCAGCGCCGCCACGCCCAGCGCCGCAATTGTTAAGAAAATCTTCACCTTACGCGCCACAGCTCAAGCGCACGGTATCGGCAAAGGCTTCACCCACCTCCGGGTAAGCCTCCTCTGCCTGATTTGCCGGCATCGCATAGAGCAGCTCTTCCACCAGAGTATAAGCCTGATCGAGGTTGGGCGGCGTGATGCTGCCCTGGCAGCCACCCGTCACGTCCAGCCCCTGGTTTACCGTATAGGCGGTGTAGTAGGTCGGATCATAAGCCTTGATCACCACCCCGTCCGCTTCCTGGGGCTGTGTCAGAACCCGCCGGTGCCGGGTGGTGATCCGCCCGTCCTTCACCTCGGTCGACAAATGCTCAGGCGCGCCCAGACCCAGCGCCTCGCCGCCAAGGGTCAGATAGGTGTCGCCCTGAAACCCCTCGCTCCAGGCCAGGTCAAACCCTTGCAGCTGCGCCAGTTCCTCTGCCGTCAGGCTGCCGTCGAAATCACTGTCCAACCCCCGGTCCTCAAAGATCAGCAGCGAATAGAACTCATCATAGGCCCAGGTGATCTCCACCGCCTGCAACTGCCCATCATCCGAGACCACCAGCTTCATTCCGGTGTCGACAAAGATATGCGGATGCGCCCCGGCACCCGCAGGGGCCAGCAGCGCAAGTGCCAGAAGTGGAGCAAGATGTTTCATGCCCAAAGACTTAAGCCCAGTTCCGCGGCCCCGCAAGCGCCGGGCCGCACCGCAAGCGGGGATCAGCGCGTCCGTGATTCAGGATGCAGCGCCTTGCCCAGGATGTGATCGGACTGGTGGATCACATGATGCGCCTGGCCGACAATCAGCGGATCCGGTGCCCGCGCGATCTCCGGATCCTTGCCCGGATAGTCCAACGAGGCCAGGAAATGCCGCATGCAGTTGATCCGCGCGCGCTTCTTGCAGTTCGACTTGATCACCGTCCAGGGCGCATCCGCGGTGTCCGTATAAAAGAACATCGCCTCCTTGGCCTCGGTGTAATCATCCCACTTGCCCAAGGACGCCTTGTCGATCGGCGACAGCTTCCACTGCTTCAGCGGATCGGTCTCACGCGAATTGAACCGCCGCTTCTGTTCGGCCTGGGTGACCGAGAACCAGTATTTGTACAGCCGGATACCCGACCGCGCCAGCATCCGCTCAAACTCCGGCGCCTGACGCATGAACTCCAGGTATTCGTTCGGCTCGCAGAAACTCATTACCCGCTCGACGCCCGCGCGGTTGTACCAGGACCGGTCATAGAACACGATCTCGCCGCTGGTCGGCAGATGCCGCACGTAGCGCTGGAAATACCACTGGCCGCGCTCCTCATCCGAGGGCTTGTTCAAGGCGACCACCCGGGCAGAGCGCGGGTTCAAATGCTCGGTAAACCGCTTGATGGTGCCGCCCTTGCCCGCGGCATCGCGGCCCTCGAACAGCAGAACAAACTTCTCACCGGTCTCCTGCGCCCACAGCTGCACCTTCAGCAACTCTGCCTGCAGACGTGCTTTTTCCGCCTCATAGGCCTTGCGCTGCATCTTCTTGGGATACGGGTACTTGCCGCTCTCAAACGCCCGGCGGATGTCCTCGGCACTGGGCCCCCGGGCCTCGGCCGAGGCGCTGGCGGGGGGCTGAACCGGCACTGGGCTTGCGGTTTTACCGGCACTCTTTTTCACTGCGGCGTCCATCAAAAACTCCCTCTTTCAATCTGCGCCGCAACCTTAATACCGCGACCGTTCCCCCGCCCTGACCTGCATCAAAAGATTAGCCGTCTGCACAACAAAAAAGACGGCCGCAACGGGCCGCCTGCTTCTTTCTGGTCTCAAATACTCCGGGGTGAGGCCCAAAGGGGCCGAGGGGCAGCGCCCCTATTTATGCCCCCAATCGTCCGGGTTCTCCGAATTGTTCGGGCTCAGCCCCAGCACATCCCCCTTGGTAGAGCACCCCAGCCCCAGCACCGTCCGGTTGGCATAGGAGAAATAGGCGGTTACCTGATTGATCTCCAGAATCTGGCCATCCTCGAACCCGGCTTCCCGCAGGGCTTCGATATCCGCCTCTGTCACGCTGGACGGCTCCTCCGTCAGCATCCGCGCATAACCCATTGCCAGCACTTGTGCAGGCTCCAGCGGGGCCGCTTCCGGCTCCCGCGCCTCGATCGCGGCCCGGATCGCCAGACCGCGTTCCGTATCGCCCAAGAGCCGCTGCAGCCCGGCAAAGTGGTGTTCAACGCAATAGGCGCAATCATTCAGCGACGATACCCAGACCCCCAGCACCTCCAGGAACCACTTGGGGATCTTGTTGCCGGTGTGGTGCAGCACATTCTTGTAGAGCGCCATATGGCCTTCCATCGAATGCGGCCGCAGGGAGTGCACCATCATGATGTTGTCGACATTGCCCCCCGGCCCGGTCACCCGCTCATAGAGCTTCTTCAGCTTGCCGGTTGCCTCTTCAAACGGAACGGTCCTGATCCAGGCCATGTCTCTCTCCCTGACTGTCTGGCCCGGAGAGTAGCGGGTTCAGATCATACGGAAAGACGAAACCGAACGTCACAGATTCTCAGCCTGGCGGCACCACCGCCCTGCTCTACTTCGCCGCCTCCCGCGCCACCGCTGCAATCGCTGCCCGAACATCTGCCTCGCGGCTTCGGTGATTGGTGATCGCGGCGCGCAGCATCACGCGGCCCTCCGCACGGGTGGTCGAGAACACCGCCTCGCCGCTTTCCTGCAGGGCCTGGGCGATATGCGCGTTCAGCGCCGACTGCGCGTCCGGTTCCAGATCGCTGCGCGCGGTGAACACGCAGACGTTCGACACCACCGGCGCCCCCAGCGCCATATGGGGCTGCGCCTCAACCTCCGCCGCCATGAAACCCGCCAGCTCGCAATTGCCGGTGATCGCCTCGGAGAACGCCGCCTCGCCATAGGTCTCCAGCGCCGTCCAGACTTTCAGCGCCCGGTTGCCGCGGCTGAGGTCAATGCCGTAGTCGCAGAACCACGGCTCGCCGCCCGCCAGCCCGCGCTCGGCCCCTTCCAGATACGCCGGTCGCGCCGCAAAGGCCGCCCGGTGCTCATCCTCATTGCGGAGCAGCGCAATGCCGCAGTCATAGCCCACATACATCCACTTGTGAAAATCCAGAGCAATGCTGTCTGCCCGCCCGATCCCATCGCTCAAAGACCGGTAAGGCTCCGCCGCAATCCGCGTCCAGGCACCAAAGGCCCCGTCCACATGCAGCCACAGCCCCAGCTCCGCAGCCGCATCCGCCAAGGCATTCAGGTCGTCGAACAGCCCCAGATCCACGGTGCCCGCGTTGCCGACCACCAGAAAAGGCACCGCGCCCGCGGCTTTGTCCTCTGCCACCATCCGGGCTAGGGCCGCGCAGTCCAGCTTGCCATCTGCCAACGGCACCTTGCGCAGGTTGTCCGAGCCGATGCCCAGCAGTTCCACCGCCTTCAGCGTCGCATTGTGCACGCCCTCGCCTGCATAGGCAGTCAGCCGCACCGCGCCCTGCCCGGATTTGCGCAGGTCCTTCAGCACCCGCAGCCGCGCCGCTTGAAAGGCAATCACCGTCGCCTGCGAGGTGCCGGTGACCAGAATGCCGCTGGCGCTCTCCGGCATCCCCATCCTGGCCCGCGTCCAGTCCACCACCGCGCGCTCCATATAGTTCGCGCCGTGATCGCGCCCGCCCATATTGGCATTGACCGCCGCCACCGCGAGGGAGCTGATCAGGTCGGAGGCCAGCCCCGATCCCTGCACCCAGCCCCAGAACCGCGGATGAATATTGCCGCCGTGATAGGGCAGCACGTCCCCGATGATCCGGTCCACGGTCTCCTGCGGCCCGCGCGCCTCCGCCGTCACCGCATAGCGCGCATCAATGTCCTCCGGCACTGGCTGCCACGGGCGCTCCGCCGCCTCTTGCATCTGGTCCAGCGCCGCCTCCAGCATCCGCTGCGCCTCGGCCCGGAACGCCGCCCAGTCCTGCGTCTTGATCCCCTTCTCAGCCACCGCGCGCCCTCCTCCTGCCTGCCGCTGGAGGAGGTGTAGCCCGCAGGTCCTTGCGCCGCACGGAAAATATCGCCGCACCCGGATAACCGGAACTTATCTTCGATGGATTGATAACTTCCCGCCCTGCCACGGCAGGGCCGCCTTATCCACAGCCCCTTGCGTCCCTCTTCCACCCGGCCCCAACACCTGCCATAATGGCTGCCAATCAACACCAAGGAAGAGCAGCTCCCGCACATGGCCGACGACCTCCTCAGCACGCCTGCATCGGAAACCTATGACGCGTCCTCCATCGAGGTTCTGGAAGGGCTTGAGCCGGTCCGCCAGCGCCCCGGCATGTATATCGGCGGCACCGATGAACGCGCGCTGCACCATATGGTGGCGGAAATCCTCGACAACTCGATGGACGAGGCCGTCGCCGGCCACGCCAACCGGATCGAGGTGACGCTCCATTCCGACTACGCCGTCACCATCTCCGACAACGGCCGCGGCATCCCGATCGACCCGCACCCCAAGTTCCCTGACAAATCCGCGCTGGAGGTGATCCTCTGCACCCTGCACGCAGGCGGCAAATTTTCAGGCAAGGCCTATCAGACCTCCGGCGGGTTGCACGGCGTCGGCTCCTCGGTGGTGAACGCGCTCTCAGATTCCATGGTCGTGCAAGTGGCCAAGAACAAGGAACTGTTCGAGCAGCGCTTCTCCCGCGGCCTGCCCCTGGGCCCGGTTGAGAAAATCGGCGCCGCCCCCAACAAGCGCGGCACCTTCGTGACCTTCCACGCCGATGAGGAAATCTTCGGCCACCACCGCTTCAAGCCCAAGCGCCTGTTCACCCTGGTGCGCTCCAAGGCCTATCTGTTCTCCGGCGTCGAAATCCGCTGGAAGTCTGAGATCGACGACGGCGAAACCCCCACCGAGGCCACCTTCCACTTCCCCGGCGGTCTCAAGGACTACCTGACCGAAGTCCTCGGCAAATCCTCCGTCTACGCAGACCAGCCCTTTGCCGGCAAGGTCGAGTTCCGCGAGAAGTTCGGCGAGCCGGGCTACGTCGAATGGGCGATCAACTGGACGCCTTCGCGCGACGGCTTCACCCAGTCCTACTGTAACACCGTCCCGACGCCGGAGGGCGGCACCCATGTCACCGGCTTCTGGGCCGCGATCCTCAAGGGCATCAAGGCCTACGGCGAACTGGTCAGCAACAAGAAGGCCGCCCAGATCACCCGCGACGACCTGATGGCGGGCGGCTGCGCGCTGGTCTCCTGCTTCATTGCCGACCCGGCCTTTGTCGGCCAGACCAAGGACCGCCTGTCGACCGAGGCCGCCAGCAAAATGGTGGAAAACTCGGTCCGCGACCATTTCGACAACTGGCTCGCCGCCGACACCAAATCCGCCGGCGCCATCCTCGACTTCCTGATCCTGCGCGCCGAGGAACGCCTGCGCCGCAAGCAGGAGAAAGAGACCCAGCGCAAATCCGCCACCAAGAAGCTGCGCCTGCCCGGCAAGCTCACCGACTGCACGTCGAAAGACCGCTCCGGCACCGAGCTGTTCATCGTCGAGGGCGACTCGGCGGGCGGCTCCGGCAAGGGTGCCCGCAACCGCGTGAACCAGGCACTGCTGCCGCTCAAAGGTAAAATCCTCAACGTCCTGGGCGCCGCCTCCAACAAGCTCGGCTCCAACGCCGAAATCAACGACCTCTGCGAGGCGCTGGGTGTCGGCCTTGGCACCAAGTTCAACCTCGACGATCTGCGCTATGACAAGATCATCATCATGACCGACGCGGACGTCGACGGCGCCCATATCGCCTCGCTGCTGATGACCTTCTTCTTCACCCAGATGCGCCCGCTCATTGACGGCGGCCACCTCTACCTCGCCTGCCCGCCGCTGTTCCGCCTGACCCAAGGCGCGCGCCGCGTCTACTGCCTCGATGAGGCTGAGCGCGACAAATGGCTGGAGAAGGGCCTGGGCGGCAAGGGCAAGATCGACGTCTCCCGCTTCAAGGGTCTTGGCGAAATGGACGCCAAGGACCTGAAGGAGACCACGATGGACCCGGCCACCCGCAAGCTGATCCGCGTCACCATCGACGAGGACGAACCCGGCGAGACCGGCGACCTGGTCGAGCGCCTGATGGGCAAGAAACCCGAGCTCCGCTTCCAGTATATCCAGGAGAACGCGAAGTTCGTGGAGGAGCTGGATGTTTGAGTGAAGGTCCTCATTGGCTTGAGTATTTCAGGGCCCTTGGGCCAGTAGTAATTGCTTCCTTTGTGGCGTACGTGGCGTTCCAGCAGTGGAACGTCAATCGTTCTACACTTCGCGAAAAACTTTTCGATCGAAGGTGGCAAGTCTTCAAAGACACTCAGAAATTTCTCTCTGGTATTTTGCGGGAAGCCACTTTCGATGATCAGGCGCTTTGGGATTACACAGATGCTTGCCAACGAGCCCGCTTTCTCTTCGGAAAGAAGTTGCACGACTACCTGATCGAAATTCGATCAGCCGCACTTAAGATGCGGCTTAAGGCGGCTCAATACAAAGATCTGCCTGTCGGAGATGAACGTTCAAAGCTTGTAGAGGAAGAGCACGAACAACTTAAATGGCTCAACAATCAGATGGACCTGATTTTTGAGGCTTTCGAAGAGTACATTTCTTTTCAAAAGGCAAAGTAAGAGTTTTCAACACAACTTACACCACAAGGCCCACGACTGACCTTGGGGAGGCGTGAAGCGCCTTCCCGGGGGGAAGGTCAGGCGCGGGCCGTGCCGCTGCGCGCCACGTCCCAAGAGACATCCTGCCAGCGCCGCTCCTTGATTTGCACTGTTGGTTGCGCAGGGCTCCGCCCGTCCGAACCTCAAACGCTCCCCCGGAGCGTTTGCCGCTGCGCGGTCCGGTTCGACCTCCCGGGGGGAGTTGAGACCGTCTAGGAAACTGTCCGGGGGACAGTTTCAGGTCGAAACGGGCGGAGCCCAATCAGGCGCAGGCCGTGCCGCTGCGCGCCACGTCCCAAGGGTCATTGCGAAGTATTCACGCTTCAATGCGTTGACCGCACAACTTCCACATCTTCGTCTCCGAATCCTGCACGGCTACGCCTTCTTCTTTCAGCATTTCCAGCAAGGTTCTGGAAATGTGGCCTACATGCTCAACATGACCACCATAAATGCCGAGGGCGCGGCCAATCTCTGCATTCTTTAAGCCACCCTCAGGTGCCATTTCCAAAACAGTGCGAACCGCGGATTTCAAGAGAGCCATGGCTTGTTGCGCGTCAGCGTAAGCATTGTTCAAGTCGGTCATCGTCGATGTTCTCCAATAAATGACCTTCTTTCTCCCTCGCTACCGCACGGGTTGCAAGTGTTGCGCCAACCCCCAATCCACCGCACGCCCCGCTTGCGCCCCCTTAACCCCGCTCTGCCATACTCCAATCCGTCGCGACAAACGGTGCGGACTGACACCCCGCACCACCAGGAGATACGGGAACCCCCAAGACCACCTCTTCACCGGGTGCAGGGGTTCTCCGCACAACGGAAGCTTTCGAGCGGACATGGGGGCTTGCGATCCCCTGCCCGGCCCTCCGCCTCCGGCCCCTCCGGGCCTCTTGGCGGCGCCGCCACCTCTTACCCGGCCAGCATGAAACGGCCACACAAGCAAAACGGCCCAACGGCCCCAGACAAGCAGACGGCCAGACAGACAGACAGCCACCGGACAGGGACCCCCTCCCGCCCGGCCAAACCCGCGCATCCGGTGACAGCTTCGTGAGGGCTGTTGCCTGAAACCGCTTTCCCTTCTTATGGTTAGGCCAGCCAATCACAGAACGGGGACAGCCATGGCCTTCATCGCGGACAACCAGCTGCCGCTGCTCCTGCTGTTCTTCTTTGCGGGCCTCATCGGCACTGCCTTCCTGTTCCGCAAGCCGGCAGGCCACCGCGCCTGGAAACTGGCGGACCTGGTCTGGGTCGTTCTCGGCGGCTTTGGCGCGCTGGTTGCGGTGATCTCCGGCATCTACGCCGCTGACTCCTCCCGGCTCGAACGCCAGATCGACATCGCCTATGCCGCCACCGCGGCCTTCGACCGCGACGCCGCCCGCTTCCGCCTGCGCTTTTGCGACCCCGCCTATGACGCCGACATCGCGGTCCTGTGTGAAAAGGTCGAATTCCTCTCCGCGTCTACAGCGGGCAACGCCGAGCTGCCGCTGTTCATCGCGGTGACGGATGAGGTCGCGCCGCTGCAGGGCCTCAGCTTCCTGTTCGGCGGAGGCCGCGCTGAGATGGACGAGATGAAGGACATGGAGGCCAAGGCCAGCGCCTTCGACCCGGAGGCTTTCCTGGTCTTTACCGCGCTTGACACCCCAACACAGGCCGCCGTCGACACCATGCGCCGCAAGGTGCCTGCCATTGCCGGCGATTTCCTGATCATCGCCCGCGCCTATGACGATCTCATCGACCATGTGTCGAAACTGAAAGAGGAATGGGAATACCTGCAGGCAAACGCCCATATCCTGGTGCTGCAGATCATCGCACTCTGCCTCGTCAGCTTCGCCGCCCCCTTCCGCCTCGGCAAATCCATTGTCGAGCTGCGCGCGCGCCGCTAACCTGACCAGACTCCAACAGGACCCGCCCATGCGCAGCTTTGACGAGATCTACGCCATTTCCGCAGACCGCCACGGCGGCCCCGCGGCGCTGGAGGAAAAACTCACCAGACCCGACCCCAAGGTCACGGAGCTGCCGGAAGACCGCTGGCTCGCCACCATGACCAAATGCATCTTCCAGGCGGGCTTCAACTGGAAAGTGATCGAGGCGAAATGGCAGGGTTTCGAGGAGGTCTTCCACGGCTTCGACCCCGGCCCCTGCGCCTTTATGCCGGAGGATGAATTCGACCGGATCCTCAGCGACACCCGCGTGGTCCGGAACGGCGCCAAACTGGCGACAGTGCGCGCCAACGCCGCCTTCCTGATGGAGCTGCGCGACGAGGGCGGCGCGGGCAAGGTGCTGGGCGGCTGGCCCTCATCCGACTACATCGGGCTGCTGGAGATGCTCAAGAAACGCGGCGCCCGCCTCGGCGGCAACACCGGCCAATACGCCATGCGCTTTGCCGGCCGCGACAGTTTCATCCTCAGCCAGGACGTCACCGCGCGCCTGATGGCAGAAGGCGTGATCGACAAACCCGCAACCTCCAAGACCGCTCTGAAAGCGGTGCAGGCCGCGTTCAATGAATGGATGGATCAATCCGGCCGCTCCCTCACCGAAATCAGCCGCGTGCTGGCGATGAGCTGCTGAGGCAAAGCCGCATATGATCCGCTGCCTGCTCCTCGCCCTGCTGTTTCTCTCTGCCTGCGGCCGCCCGCTGACGGAAACCGAACGCGCCTATCTGGACACCCTGCACGGCACCAGCCTCAACGCAAACAAGGTCCGCATCGTCGAGGGCGCACCGCTCGGTGCCGTCACCTTCCGCCGCATGCCGCGCCCGCGCGTCACCTGCCGCGAGCGCATCCTGCCGCCGGTGAAGGAAGAGATCGTCACCTCCAAACCCGCCGCCGTGGCGCTGTTCAACCGCATCTTCTTTACCCGCGACTGGTACGTGGATAACTACCTGCCGGAATACCCGGAGCGGCTGCACCTGGTGGAGGCGATGCTGCTGGCACATGAGGTCACCCATGTGTGGCAATGGCAGAATCGCCGCCAGACCGGCTATTCCCCCTTGCGCGCCGCGGCAGAGCACGGCCAGGACCGCGACCCCTATCTGTTCGACCTGGAGGGCGACCCGGACTTCGGCACCTACGGGTTCGAACAGCAGGGCGCCATCGTCGAGGAATACGTCTGCTGCCGCGCCCTCGCCCCGCAGGCCGCCCGCACCAAGCGGCTGCACGACATGCTGGCCGCCGCAATGCCGGTCAGCCCGCTGCCGCAAAGCCGCGAAAGCGCGGTCTACCTGCCTTGGAAGGACGCCGAACTGAACGGCATCTGCGACTGACCTGCTGAACCGCGGTGATAGATCGATTTTTCAGGGCCGGAAATCGCGCCGGATTCCGATGCTGCGCCGCAACGTAGGGGTTGTCTTCGCAGAGAGTTTCCGGCCACAAATCCGCCAAGCAAACTGCAGGAGCCGCGCCATGACCCAATACGCCCTCATCATGCTGGCCGCAGGCCTTGGCATTCCGGTGCTGGCGGCTCTGAACGCGGCACTCGGCAAGCTGATCGGCTCCCCCGCCTCTGCCGCCGTGGTGCTGTTCCTGATCGCGCTGATTGCCACCAGCCTCTACGCGCTGATCGCCGGCCCGCAGGCGCTGGCGCGCATTCCATCGGCCCCCAAGCACCTGCTGCTGGCCGGCGTTCTGGTCGCCTTCTATGTCCTGTCGATCACCTATGTCGCGCCGCATTTCGGCGTCGGCAACGCGGTGTTCTTCGTGCTGATCGGCCAGCTGATCTCTGCCGCCGCCATCGACCATTTCGGCTTGTTCGGCGCCCAGGTCAGCCCGCTGACCCTGACCCGCGCGGCCGGCATTTCGGTGATGGCGCTGGGAGTCTGGATCACCCAGATGGCTTAACCGGAAACTTTCTTCACAAACTGCGACTTCAACCCGATCGGCCCGACGCCGGGCACCTTGCAATCGATGTCGTGATCGCCGTCCACCAGCCGGATGCCGCGCACCTTGGTGCCGACCTTGATAACCGAGGACGTGCCCTTCAGCTTCAGGTCCTTGATCACCGTCACCGTGTCGCCGTCCTGCAAGACGTTGCCGACACTGTCGCGCACCTCCTTGGCGTCGCCCGCGGCCTCCCCCGCAATCCATTCATGGGCGCATTCGGGGCAGATCAGCAGAGCATCCACCTGATAGGTGTAGGCAGAGGCGCATTCGGGGCACGGCGGCAGGGTATCAGTCATACACCGCCAATAGCCGGGAACCCCGCGCAACACCAGAGACAGATCCGCCGCCCGGCTCCCATTGTGCTATACTTCTTTGCACCAGCGAAAGGCGGGATCATGACCGGCAAGGTGGAAACACACTACGGCGGCAGCAGCAATCTGGCAGAGCAGATCGCCAATGACCTGCGCGCCAAGGGGCTGGAGCCCGCGGAGCTCACCCCCGCCGATTTCGAGGCGCTGGATGAATTCCACTTCCGCGGCCGCGCCGCAACGCTGGAGCTGGCCGCGCAGATGCGGCTGACTGCGCAATCCAAGGTGCTCGACATCGGCTCAGGCCTTGGCGGTGTCTCCCGCACCCTTGCGGAGACCGCGGGTTGCCATGTCACCGGCCTCGACCTGACGCCGGAGCTGTGCGCCGCGGCGGCAGAGATTTCCGCCTGGCTGGGCCTCGCGGGCAAAACAGACTTCCAGCAAGGTGATGCCACAGAGCTGCCCTATGCGGACAACAGCTTTGACGCCGCAATCACCGTGCATGTGGCAATGAACATCCCCGCCAAACACCGGATGTATGCCGAAGCCCGCCGCGTGCTGCAGCCCGGCGGGGTGTTTGCCGTCTATGACATTCTTCAGGGTGAGGGCGGCGAAATGATCTTCCCGGCGCCTTGGGCAGCCGAACCATCAATCAGCCATCTGGCCACCCCGCAGGAGATGGAGACCCTGCTGCGCGGCGCCGGTTTCAAGCTGCTGGACAGCATTGAATCCACCGCCGAAAGCCTGCGCTGGCTGGAGGAGCGCACCGCCAGCACCGGACCGCCGCCGCCAGTGCCGATCACCACCCGGCTGCTGTTCGGCGACGGGTTCAGGGAGATGGTGCAGAACCAGCTGCGCGCCCTGCGCGAGCGCCGCATGCTGACCTGGAGTTTTCTCTGCGAGGCTTAATCCGTTTTGCCGCTGACCTTGATATTGCCCTGCAGCTGGGCGCCGTTCTCAGTCGACATGGTCTGCGCCGAGACATCCGCCTGCACCCGTGAACTGGCCGCCAGCCGCAGGTCCTCGCATTGAATCTTGCCGCTGTAGGCGCCTTCGACCGTGACCGATTTCGCGCTCAGCGCGCCATCCACGGTGCCGCCTTCCAGCACTGTCACCGCCTGCGCCGACACGTCGCCGACAACCCGGCCGCGGACCTCGACGCTGCCTTTGCTGGAGGTGACATTGCCTTCAACCGTCACGTCTTTCTCGATTACCGAATTCACCACGTCTCAGCCCTTTCTGCGCATCCCCGGACAGCCTAGCCCGCCCGGTCAAATTTGAACAGTTGTTAGCAAACAGCCGCCCCGGGGCAAAAGCCGCAGCTGTCCGGGTGGCAAGGTTCCGCCTGCCCGCCTATTCCACCTGCGGGAACGGTGCCGGCAAAGGTGCGGCGCCGTACTGGAACAGCGACCCCCAGAATCCACCCGGACTGGGCTGCCAGGGTGCGGTGTTCATGTCCAGCGCCACGCAAGCTGAGGATCTTGTGGCCGGGTTCTCCTTGGCCCGCTCGCAGCGCTCCGGCGTGGTGTGGCAGGCCGCCAGATAGGCTTGCGGCCCGGTCTTGCCGCTGTCTTCCTGATAGCAATAGCGGATCATCTCCTCCTGCAGCTGGGCGCGGGCCTGTTCGACCAGCTGCTGATTGCCGGCCACCGTCTTGCTGGCTGCCTCCAGCGCCGAGGCTGCGTCCTGCTGCACCAGTTCCGCGGCGCGCTGCAGCTCCGCTGTACCGTCCTCCGCAGGCCCTGCCTCTGCCGCCTGCAGCGCCTGGGTCAGCCGGGCATTCACCTTCTGCGCCTCCGCCAGCGCGGTCTGCAGTTCCGCCACGGTGGCGTCGTATTCGACCAGCTTAGACTTCCACTTGAAGCCGGCAAAGCTGCCTTCCTCGAACCCGGCGCTGACCAGAATGCCGTTCAGCTTCTGCGGAAACAGCAGAAAGACCGCAAACAGCGCAATCACCGTAGCATCGCGCAACAGCACCACGAGGTCTTTCAGGAGTGAGACCGTCTTCTGCATCTGAACCCGCCGTCACTGGAACCGTACTGGGACAGAGTGGCCTAACGCGGGGGATCGGGTCAATCAGCCGGGCGAGCGCCTGCCCGCGGGGTGGCGCAGCAACGCTTGTGAGGGGCTGTTTATCCCAGCAACGTCCGTACAAGCTATCTTAGGTTCACTGCACCTGCAAAGGCGCCAGCCCGGTGGGGCGGCCTCTCGCGCATTGCACTGCAATGCGCTGCCGGCAGGCGATTGCAAGCAATCGCCGAGAGGCAGGCGCTCGCCCGGCGGCGCTGCGCGCCTTGTTCCGGGCTGAAGTAAATCAGATATCTTGGTTCAATTCTTGCAATGCAATAATTGGTCGATGATCCCTTCGATAACGTACCCTAACCCATTGAGTTCGCCATCGCTGCCAATGCCCTCCGCAACGAGCTCATCGCTGAGTGCATCCAGTAGGAAATCCAGCTCCTCAGGGCTGAACTCACCCTTTGCTTTGGCGCGGCCCTTGGACAGTTTGGCATGAAATTTCCCAAGTAGGCCAGGCTTCGTATACCCGCCTTTTGAGAAACGGTCCGCGGGCAAACCATTTAGAAAATCCAGGGCTGCCTGCTCCACCTCAATTTCTATCCGGGCCAAAACACACTCCTTTCACGACAACTGCCCCGCCTAAACCGGCACCAGCAGCCCGTCCTGCAGCTTCACCTGCCGGTCCATCCGCGCTGCCAGTTCCAGGTTGTGGGTGGCGATCAGCGCCGACAGGCCGGTGCCGCGCACCAGCTCCATCAGCGCCGCAAACACCTGGTCAGAGGTGCCGGGGTCGAGGTTTCCGGTCGGCTCATCCGCCAGCAGCACCCGCGGCGCGTTGGCCAGCGCCCGGCAAAAGGCGACCCGCTGCTGCTCGCCCCCCGACAGCGCCGCCGGGCGGTGATCGGCGCGGCCTGCCAGACCCACGGTGCCCAGCAGATCCGCCGCCCGCGCCACTGCTGCCTTTTGCGAGGCACCATTGGCCAGCTGCGGCAGCACGATGTTTTCCAGCGCCGAGAACTCCGGCAGCAGGTGGTGGAACTGGTAGACAAAGCCGACTTCTTGACGGCGCACGCGGGTGCGGCGGCGGTCGCCCTTGCGGGTCACATCCTCACCGGCCACCCGCACCTCGCCCGCATCCGGCGTGTCCAGAAGCCCCGCAATGTGCAAGAGCGTCGACTTGCCCGCGCCTGAGGGCGCCACCAGCGCCACAACTTCACCCGCCTGCAGGGTCAGGTCGGCGCCGCGCAGCACGTCCACCTGCCCCGGCGTGCCACTCAGATAGGATTTGGTGATCCCCTTCAGCTCCAGCGTGATCTCACTCATAGCGCAGCGCCTCCACCGGGTTGAGGCGCGCCGCGCGGCGGGCCGGGAAAATGGTCACAAAGAACGACAGCCCCAAGGACAGCGCGGTGGCCGAGAGCACATCCGCCAGCCGCAGCTCAGCGGGCAGCGCATAGATGCCGCGGATCGACGGGTCCCAGACGCCGCCGCCCATGATGTAGTTCACGAAGGAGAAGATCGGGTCGATATAAAGCGCAAACAGGCAGCCCAGCACCACGCCGCAAAGGGTGCCGAGGACGCCGGTGAAGGCACCGCAGATGAAGAACACCCGCATGACGGAGCCTTCGCTGAGGCCGATGGTGCGCAGGATGCCGATATCGCGGCCCTTGTTCTTGACCAGCATGATCAGGCCCGAGACGATGTTCATTGCCGCGATCAGCACCAGGATCGACAGGATGATGAACATCACGTTGTCCTCGACCTCCAGCGCCCGCAGGAAGCCGCCGGAGGCATCGCGCCAGGTCCAGACGCCAGCAACGCCGCCCGCCGCGGTCAGGATCGGCAGGGCGATTTGATCCACGTTTTCAGGGTCTTCCACCATGACCTCAATCTCATCCGCGACGCCCTCGCGGTTGAAGAACCCCTGCGCCTCACCAAAGGGCAGATAGACCCGGGTGCGGTCGATGTCCCAGCGCCCGGCGGTAAAGACATAGACCACCTCATAGGCATTCACCCGCGGGCTGGTGCCAAAGGCGGTCTTGACGCCATTGGGGGAGATCAGCTTGATCTTGTCCCCCACAGTGACCCCCAGCTCCCGCGCCACGCCGGAGCCGATGGCGATCCCCTCCTCAAACCGCGCGAGGTCGCCGATGGCCTCTTCGCTTTGGGCGACGCCGGGGATGCCCTGGATGTCCGCGGCAGAGATGCCGAATACCTCGACGCCTGCATTGCGGTCGCGCAGGTTGGCCATCACCTGCCCCTTAACCAGCGGTGCGGCGCGGGTGACGCCGGGCACCGCCGCGACGGTCTCGGCCAGCGCCTCATAATCCTTGAGAGAGCGGTCCAGCACCCCGGCCTCATTCACCTCGCCATAGGAATAGACGGTGACATGGGCATTGGCGCCCAGGATGGTGCCGACAAACTCTGAACGGAAGCCGGAGCGCACCGCCAGCGTGGCAATCAGCGCAAACACTGCAAGGGTGATGCCGATGAGGCTGATCCAGGTCATCACGCTGACTCCGCCCTCGGCCTTGCGGGCGCGAAGGTAGCGCCAGGCGATGATCCATTCGAAACGCGAAAACGGCGGTGGTGTGGTGGCCATGTAAGGGGTCCTGCCCGGAAATTTTGCGCGACCCTAGGAGGGCGGCGGGACAGGGTCAAGCAGCCAGGCCAAGTGCCCGGAACGGCAGGCGGAGAACCGATAACAGCAGTCCGGCCGCCAAAATACCTGCCAGCACGCCGCCGCCGGCAAACATCATCCCGTCCGCGCTGACCGGAATGGCAGGCTGGAAGCTGGCCCAGGCGGCCGACGCAACCTCCGGATCGGAGAACCGTGCGGCGCTCAGCACCCGCTGCAGCGGCGTCAGATCCTGCAGCGCGGCCAGATCCGTCTGCAGCTGCTGGAACCGGGACAGAACACCCGCCATGGTTTCGGCCCGCTGCGCCCCCATCGCGCCGCCTTCAGCCAGCTGTACCAATGCCTCCTGCCGGGTCAGGCCAAGCGCTGCCGCATCGGCATCGAACCCGGCCGCGACCCGCCGCAGCTCATCCACCGCACCGCCCAGCCGCTGCAGGTACTGCTGCGAAAACTCAGGGAATTGGGAACTGGCCGCCGCCCCGAAGGTGCCGCTTGCCAGGGTGATGAACCTCGCCAGCATTGCTGCTCTCTTTTTCCGCTGCCTGTTTTCTTTCAATCAAACGCCAAACGCCGCGTTCAGGCAAGCGGATCGAAGGCGCAAATCTTTTGAGGAAAAGATTTGCCAAGAGTTTTCCTTCAAAACTCTTGCGCACCCGTTCCGCACGGCGTCACCGCATCGTGACCTGCCGCATATGCCCATTGCCTTGCATTTGCCCGGTGCTAGGGCTTTATCAGGCGGGTTCCGGTTTTAATGGGTGAGAACGATGGACAGATACTTCAAACGCGCGCTGCCGCATCCTTCGCTGCGCACGGTGATCATGGCCGGGCTCGGCGCGTTTCTGGCCATTGCGGCGCTGTCGCTGATGACCACCCACGCCAACCTGCTGCTGCTGATCGCCCCCTTCGGTGCCAGCTGCGTGCTGTTGTTCTCGGTTCCTGCCAGCCCCCTGTCGCAGCCCGCGCATGTGGTCGGCGGCCATGTGCTGGCCACCGCCGTGGCATTGGCGCTGAACGCGCTGCTGCCCGACACCTGGTGGGCGCTGGCGCTGGCCGTTGGCCTTTCTATTGCCCTGATGGCAGCACTGCGCCTGACCCATCCGCCCGCAGGCGCCGACCCGCTGGTGGTCTTTGCCACCGATCCCGGTGTCTCCTTCCTGCTGTTCCCGGTGCTGACCGGGGCCGTGGCGCTGGTGGCGATTGCCGCCCTGTTCCACCGGTTCTCAGGCCACGAATACCCGCTGAAACAAGGCTGATCGGAACTTGCGTCAGAGCGCCAGCATCGCCGCCACCGGCAGCCGCAGCGCCTGGCCAAGGGCGCGCGAGTCCGCCGCCTCCAGATGGTAGCCATCGGCGGCAGAGGCCCGCGCCACCTGGCCTGCATCAAAAAAGCCGCAGCCAAGCCGGTCTGCCAGCGCCTCGATCACGTCTGCCAGCATCTCTGACTGTTCGACCATCGCCGGGGTCACGTCCGAGGTTTCGCACAGCGTCACCGGAGGCGGCGAGACCAGCAGCACCTGCGGCGCTACCGGTTCCGGCATCCGCCAGGGGTGGTGGCGAATGATCTCCACCAGCCGCTCCAGCCCGTCGCGGATCAGATGGTTGGGACGGGTCTCGTAGATCTCGTTGGTGCCCAGCATGATCACCACCAGATCCAGCGGCGCGTGGCTGTGCAGCAGCATCGGCAGCACCGCATCGCCGCGCATCTCCGCACAGGCCGAGTTGCGCGCGTGAACCGTGGTGCGCCCGCGCAAGCCTTCGGCAAAGACGGCGGCTTTCGTCAGCCCTTCGCCCAGCGCCACCGGCCAGCGGTCGTCATAGGGGTGCCGCCCGCCGGTGTGCGGGTCGCTGCCCCAGGTCAGGCTGTCGCCAAAAGCCAGGATCTGTTTCATGCCGTATCCTCCCGTTTCCGGCACCCTGCGGCGGACGGCGGGTTCGGGCAAGGGAAATGACAGCCCCCCGCGCGCCGGGGCTAGTTGCCGCGCACCGCCTCTGCCATTGCAGCATAGGAGCCTTCCAGCTCCGCTGCCGCGGGCCTCGGGTCCGGCACCTGGTCCGGTGCCGCCAGTCCGGCTGCCCTGACAATGGTGTTGATGAAGCTGAACATGCCGCAGACCTCCACCACCTCATAAAGCGCCGCCTCGCTCCAGCCCGCGCCGGTGGCCGCGGCAAAGGCCTGCGTGATGCGCTCCGCCTCTCCTGTGTGCAAAGCACCGGCATAGTCCAGCAGCGGCCGGATCCGTTCCTGCGTCGCCGCAACCGGGCCGCAGAACACCTCAGAAAACAAGCTGTGGAAATGGACGCAATAGGCCACGCCGTTCAGGCCGGAGACATGCGCGGCAATCGCCTCGCGCTCGCCCCGTGTCAGCGCTCCGCCGCTGCACATGATGCGGTCCAGCAGGCGCAGCAGCTGTTCGGAGTTCTGCGGAAAGGAGGACAGCACATGGGTCAGCCCGCTGTCTGCTGCGATACCGCTGAAATTGGCCATGCTTGCCCCGCCCCCGCTGCTGTTCAGGGCAAGGCTAGCAGCCGGGGCGCGCTCTGTCAGCGCCCTGCACGGCAAAGGAAAACCCCGCCAGCAGGTGCCGGCGGGGCTGTTCGCTTCAAACTTGCGGCCTGGCTCAGAAGCCGCGCCCTGTGGGGTGCGCCTTGTAGACCTCGACCACTTTCTTGACCGCCTCTTCCGGGGACAGCTCCTCGCTTTCACCGGTGCGCCGCGAGGTCAGTTCCACCACGCCATTCTTCAGCCCGCGCGGGCCGACGGTGATGCGCCAGGGCAGACCGATCAGGTCCATGGTGGCGAACTTGCCGCCCGCGCGCTCATTACGGTCATCATAGAGCGGGTCCAAACCGGCAGCCGTCAGCGCCGCATAAAGCTGGTTGCAGGCGGCGTCCGCCTCGTCGTCGCCCTGCTTGAGGTTGACGATACCGCAGTGGAACGGGGTCACGCCCTCGGGCCAGATAATGCCCTTGTCGTCGTGGCTGGCCTCGATGATCGCGCCCAGCAGGCGGGAAACGCCAATACCGTGGGAGCCCATGTGGACCGGCACGTTCTTGCCGTCGGGGCCCTGCACGGTGGCACCCATCGCATCGGAATACTTGGTGCCGAAATAGAAAATCTGGCCGACCTCGATACCGCGGGCGACCCGGCGGCGCTCCTCGGGGATCTGGTTGAACAGCGCCTCGTCATGGGTCTCGTCGGTGCGGGCGTATTTGGAGGTGAACTCCTCCAGCACGCTCTGGCACTGCTCGACGCTGTCATAGTCGATCTCGCGGTCGCCGAAGGTCAGATCGGTGACGGCGCTGTCATAGAACACCTCGGACTCGCCGGTGTCGGCCAGCACCAGGAATTCATGGGTGTCATCACCGCCGATGGGGCCAGAGTCAGCACGCATCGGGATCGCCTGAAGCCCCATCCGCTCATAGGTGCGCAGGTAGCTGACCAGGTGGCGGTTGTAGGCGTGCAGCGCGTCTTCCTTGGTCAGGTCGAAGTTGTAGCCGTCCTTCATGTAGAATTCGCGGCCGCGCATCACGCCGAAGCGCGGGCGGATCTCGTCGCGGAATTTCCACTGGATCTGGTACATGGTCAGCGGCAGATCCTTGTAGCTGCTGACATGGGCGCGGAAGATGTCGGTGATCAGCTCTTCGGCGGTGGGGGTGAACAGCATGTCGCGGTCATGCCGGTCCTTCACCCGCAGCATTTCCTGGCCATAGGCCTCATAGCGGCCCGACTCGCGCCACAGGTCGGCGGACTGCATGGTCGGCATCTGCATCGGGATGTGGCCCGCGCGGATCTGCTCGTCATGCACGATGCTTTCGATCTTCTTCAGCACCTTGAAGCCCAAGGGCAGCCAGGAATAGATCCCGGCGGCGGATTGCTTGATCATCCCGGCGCGCAGCATCAGCCGGTGGCTGACGATCTGGGCTTCCGAGGGGTTCTCTTTCAGAACCGG
Source organism: Leisingera sp. ANG-M6 (assembly GCF_000813905.1). NCBI lineage: Bacteria > Pseudomonadati > Pseudomonadota > Alphaproteobacteria > Rhodobacterales > Roseobacteraceae > Leisingera > Leisingera sp. ANG-M6. The sequence goes on along the minus strand of NZ_JWLG01000009.1, from coordinate 120,117 downwards.
CAGAAAATAGCGGGACAGGCGCATCTTGGCTCCATCGGTGATATGGGTTCGAGTTCCCGCCCGGTTTAGTGGGTGATGGGGGTGCGGGCAAGGGTGGAGAGAATGCCCGCAATAAAGAACTTGCGGCATTCCGGCAGGGCTCAGTCTTGAATACCCAATAGTTCTGTTACTACACCGGTCGCATAAACTTTGCGGCCCGCGACGCAGTAGAAATTTGTCCCAACTGAAATGCGCTGACGGTGGTAGCTAACCATCTCCCTGACAACGATAGTCATGAGCGCGTCCTTTATTCCTGAGAGGGGTTCGGTATCAGGGAACGGAACTCCATCTTCATCCAAAAAAATCGGATGGATCATGTAGATTTCATCAGTTGGGCTATCTTCCCCATATCTGAAGTCCCATCGAAGTTTGTTGAAGGCAGGGACAGAGCTCCCGCCCTGTTCTGCGGTCAGAATGGAGATTTCGGCCTTAAAATCAGGCTCATGTGAAAGGAGTTTGTACATGGCCGGCAGGCTATGAGAGACCGAAACACGTTGCAAGATCAGCCCGGTTCATCCTCGAGAACGCCAGACCAAAACCAAGTAGCTAATACTGCAAATGGCCCGGGCCTGACCTTGGGCGGGCGCGAATGCGCCAGACCGGGGGGAAGGTCAGGCGCAGGCCGTGCGGCTGACGCCTCACGTCCCAAAAGAAACCACGGGCGCCGGAACGCCCGCAGAAGTTTCACCTAGGCTTTGGCTTAGCCTACATCTTCGCCCGCTCGGCCCGCAGGGCCAGCCACAGGCAGTAGCACATCATCAGCACCACCAGCGTGAACGGGATGCCGGTCGAGACCGCTGCGCCCTGCAGCGCTGACAAACCGCCGCCGAGCAGCAGTGCAATGGCCACCAGACCCTCCAGCGTGCACCAGAACACCCGCTGGATCACCGGGGCGTCCATCTTGCCGCCTGCGGTGATGGTGTCGATCACCAGTGAGCCCGAGTCCGATGAGGTCACAAAGAAGATCACGATCAGCACCAGAGAGATGGGTGCGACGATCGAGTACAAAGGCAGCTCCTTCAGGAAGCCGAACAGCGCGCCCTCGGGCTTGTAGCTGTCGATCACTGTCGCCTTGACGCCCTCGGCGCCGCCGGCGTTCAGCATGTCGATGGCGCCGCCGCCAAAGGTCGACATCCACAGCGCGCAAACGGCAGTGGGGGCGATCAGCGCGCAGAGCACAAACTCGCGCACCGTGCGGCCCTTGGAAATGCGGGCGATGAACATGCCGACAAAAGGCGACCAGGCAATCCACCAGGCCCAATAGAAGGTCGTCCAGCCGTGGAAGTAGCTGGTATCCTCGCGCCCGAACGGGTTGGAGAGCGCCGGAAGCAGCTGAACATAGTCCACCATCACACTGAAATAACGGGCAATTGCGGTGCCGATGCCGGTCACAAGGATCACAAAGATGAACAGCGCCACCGCCATCACCATGTTGATTTCCGACAGCCGTTTGACACCGGCATCCATGCCCATCAGCACCGAGCCCAGCGCAATCGCGGTGATGCCGATGATCAAGAGCACGACAACCGTCGGGCTGGGTTCGATCCCGAACACCTCATAAAGGCCGGCCGCAACCTGCTGCGCGCCAAGGCCTAAGGAGGTGGTCAGCCCGAACAGCGTGGCAAAGACCGCCAGCGTATCAATGGCGTGGCCCCACCAGCCCCAGACCCGCTCGCCCAGGATCGGGTAAAACGCCGAGCGCAGGGTCAGCGGCAGATCGAGGTTGTAGCAGAAGATCGCCAGCGACAGGCCGACAGCGGCATAAACCGCCCAGCCCTCCAGCCCCCAGTGGTGTATGGTGCCGACAATGCCGATGTACTCATTGCCCGGCTCGTTGATGTCGATCCCCAGCGGCCGCGCCGCGCCGCCTTCTGAGAAGTTGTAGTAGACCGGCTCAAGCACGCCGAAGAACAAGAGGCCGATACCAATGCCGGCCGCGAACATCATCGCAATCCACCCGGCATAGGAATAATCCGGCTTGGCATCCTTGCCGCCAATGCGGACAGAGCCGACCGGCAGGACGATCAGCGCCAGGCAGAACAGGGTGATGGCGTCCACCGACAGGACCAGGAACCAGTCAAAGGTGCTGGTCAGCCAGGGCCGCAGCCAGCCGAAGAAGGCCGCTGCCGCCTCCTGGTTGGCAAGCGCAATCAGCACAAATGCCGCGATCAGGATACTGGAAATCAGGAAGACAGGATTATGGATGTCCAGGCCGAACGGCCGGATGTTGTCCTGTCCCAGCTCATACTCTGTCTCGAAGTCCCAGACCCTCGGGTCGGGATCGAGCATTTTCTTTGTTTCAGGCATGACGCCTCCCCTTGTACTCGTTAACTCTCCTGCAAGTGTCGCATTAAATTCGGAAATCTCCTAATTTGCGCCGCAAACCCTCCCTGGGGCCGGTATGCGCCCTGCTCTCAGCATGATGTCGCTTTTGCCGCATTCTGGCGCAAAGGAACTTGAATCGCCGTTCAAGATTCGAAAGTGTTAGCGGAAACGCCAAACACGGCGGCACGACTTAGGGAGAGAGACGTGGCCAAAACAATTACCGAACCGGCCCGCGAGATACCGGTGATCCATGAAACAGAGGTGCTGGTCGTGGGCTCCGGCCCCGGCGGGCTGGCGGCAGCGCTGGCCGCAGCGCGCGCAGGCGCTGAGGTCACGCTGATGGACCGCTTCGGCTGCTTCGGCGGCAATATCACCACCGTGGGGGTCGAGGGCTTTGCCTGGTACCGGCACGAGGAAACGGTGGAGGCCGGCGGCATCGGCTGGGAATTCGAGGAACGCGCCAAGGCAATGGGCGCGGCGGTGCCGGAAAGCCAGTCGCTGTCTTATGAGCTGGACAGCGAGGGCTTCAAGCTGGTGGCGGACAAGCTGGTCGAAGAGGCCGGCATCCACCCGATGCTGCACCGGGTCTTTGTGGCCCCGATCCGCGAGGGCCGCCGGATCACCGGCGTGATCGTCGAAAGCAAGGCAGGCCGCGAGGCTGTGCTGGCAAAACGGGTGATCGACGCCACCGGCGACGCCGACATTGCCCACATGATGGGCGCGCCGACCCTCAAGACCCCGGTGGAGCAGATGCAGGCGGCCAGCGTGATGTTCAACATCGCCGGCGTCGACAAACAGAAGTTCATGGAAGGTGTAAAGGCCGATCCGCAGACCTATGCCAATTGGTCGACCGGCGAATGGCAAGTGGAGACCTCAGGGAAAGAGGATGAGATGTTCTCCCCCTTCCTGGCCAAACCGTTTTCACAGGCCATCCGCGACGGAGTGATCCCGGCGCATCTGAACACCATCGGCGGCACCTGGGGCGCGGTGCATGACTCAGGCGAGATGACCTATATGAACCTGGTGCATCTGGCGGGCATCGACGGCACCGACCCTGACAGCATGACAAAGGGCGAGATCGAGGGCCGCAAGCAGGCGATGCACGCCATCGACGCCCTGCGCACCTATACGCCCGGCTGCGAGGGCGCGCGTCTGCGGAACTTCGGCATGACCATCGGCATCCGCGACACCCGCAAGATCGACGCATTTCACAACATCACCGAGGATGAGACCCGCAACCAGGGCCGCTTTGAGGACACTATCGGCATCTACCCGGAATTCATCGACGGCTACGGGGTGCTGATCCTGCCCACCACCGGGCGATACATGCAGATCCCCTACCGCTCGATGCTGCCCAAGGGGGTTCAGGGCCTTCTGGTGACCGGCCGCGCCATCGGCGGCGACAAGATCGCCCATGCCGCCACCCGCAACATGGCCTGCTGCGCTGTCGCCGGTCAGGGCGCGGGCATTGCCGCCGCGCTGTCGGTCAAATCGGGCTGCGAATTTGACGCGGTGGATATCTCCGCGGTGCAGGCAGAGCTGAAGCGCCAGGGGGTGCGGATCCATTGACGCAAGCCATCCCCACCATCGACATCACGCCGCTGCGGGTGGATGGCCATCCGCAGCACCAGCAGACCGTTGCCGCCATTCTGGCCGCGGCTGAGGACATCGGCTTTCTGTCGATCACCGGCACCGGCGTGGCGCAGGAGACAGTGGAGAGGGTGCGCGATGCGGTGCAGGCAATCTTTGCCGTGGAGGAGAAATCCAAGTGGGATCAGGCAATTACGCGGGAGAATTACCGCGGCTACATCCCCTTGGGGTTCTTCACACCGAATGACGGCTCGGGGACGGCGGACAAATACGAGGGCTACAAGCTGCACCATGAGGTGGCGGCGGATGATCCCATCCGTGAGGCCTGCGTGCTTTACGGCCCCAACCGCTGGCCGCTTGAGGTGCCGGAAGCGCGCGAGGTGATCCTGGGCTACTGGTCCCAGCTGGACGGTGTCTTTCACCTGCTGCTGGGCGCACTGGCAGAGGGGCTGGGGCTGGACCCGGCGGCGTTTCAGGACCCGTTTGATGCGCCGCTGACCAACATGTCCCTGCTGCACTACCCGCCGCAGGCGCCGGAGGAGGAAGGGTTCGGCATCCACCCGCATAAGGACACCGACGCGCTGACCATCATTGCGCCGGACCCGGTGGGCGGTCTGGAGGTACAGACAAGGGACGGCGGCTGGATCACCCCCGACTGCCCGCCCGGCGGCTTTGTGGTGAACATCGGCGACATGCTGGAGCTGTGGTCCGGCGGGCGGCTGGTCTCCACCCCGCACCGGGTGGTGAACAAATCCGGGCGGGAGCGCTACTCCTTCCCCTATTTCGCGGTGCCGCGCCATGACGTGGTGGTGCAGCCGCTGCTGCCGCCGGTTGAAGGCTTCGACCGGCCTTCGGTGCATTGCGGCCATTGGTCGGCGGAGATCTGGCGCACCAACTGGCCGGATGAGAACGCGGGCGAAGACACGCCTGAGCTGGGCACGATCCACAGCTGAAGGAACGCCCCGCCCCACAGGGGGCGGAGCGCCCGCCCACACTGAGAGGGCGGGCGCTGCCCAGCCTGCGGCCGGGCGCAACATTTCCTTAACTTGCCCCCGGCCTTTTCCGCCTTATCCCCGCCTTGCCCACAGGGGAATCGCCCTGCCCCCTTGCAAGCCCCTGCCCCATCAGGAAAGACTGGCGCCAGGAACCTGATGCAAACGGACCAGAGGCGGCACGCGGACCATGGCCTTACCGGCAAAACAGCAGCTGAAATACTGGGGCATTGCCGCCATCGTCTTTGCGGTGGTGATGTGGGCGCTTGGCAATGTGCTGATGCCCTTCATCCTCGGCGCCGCCATCGCCTATATGATTGACCCGGTTGCCGACCGGCTGGAGGCCTGGGGCATGAGCCGCACTGGCGCCACCGCCACGATCACGGTGGGCACGCTGCTGATCTTCCTGCTGCTGCTGGTGGTCGTGGTGCCGACGCTGATTGCGCAGATGATCGACCTGGCCCAGGTGCTGCCGCAGCTGGTGCGCGACGCACGCACCTTTGCGATTGAGCATTTCCCCTCGATCTTCGAGGAGAACAGCCGCATTCACCAAGCGGTGACCTCCTTTGCGCAGACGCTGCAATCACGCGCGGTGGAGGTGCTGCAATCGGTGCTGGGCGGGGCGGCGTCCTTCCTCAACATCGTGATCCTGCTGGTGATCGTGCCGGTAGTGGCGGTCTATCTGCTCTTGGACTGGGACCGGATGGTCGCCCGCATTGATGAGCTGCTGCCGCGTGACCACCAGCCGGTGATCCGCCGCATCGCCGGCGAGATCGACGCGGTGCTGGCGTCCTTCATCCGCGGCATGGGCACCGTCTGCCTGATCCTTGGCACCTATTACGCGGTGGCGCTGATGCTGGTGGGGCTGAACTTTGGCCTCGCGGTCGGCTTCATCGCCGGGCTGGTCACCTTTATCCCCTATCTCGGCGCCCTCATTGGCGGCGCGCTGGCCATTGGCCTGGCGCTGTTCCAGTTCTGGGGCGACTGGGTGTCGATCGGGCTGGTTGCCGCGGTCTTTGCCATCGGCCAGGTGGCAGAGGGCAACTTCCTGACCCCCAAGCTGGTGGGCGGCTCTGTCGGCCTGCATCCGGTGTGGCTGCTGCTGGCATTGTCGGTCTTTGGGGCGCTGTTCGGCTTTGTCGGCATGCTGGTTGCCGTGCCTGTCGCCGCGGCGCTGGGGGTGATCGCCCGCTTCCTGACCGAACAGTACCTGGACAGCCGCCTGTATCAGGGCCAGAGCCATCCCACTGCTGTCAAGCGGGACGCGGGCGCGGAGTAAACCGATGGCACAGCAGCTGAGCTTTGATCTCCCGGCGAAACCGGCGCTGGGGCGGGAGGATTTCTTTGTCGCGCCTTCCAACGCGATGGCCGTCGCCCTGCTGGACCCGCAGTTCGCCTGGCCCAGCGGCAAGCTGGTGCTGACCGGCCCCAAGGGCGCGGGCAAGACCCATCTGGCGCATGTCTGGGCCAGCCAGACCGGCGCCCGCATCCTCCCCGCCGCAGGCCTGAGCGAACAGATGGTGCCGGAGCTGGCGCAAGGCCCGGTGGTGGTCGAGGACGTGCCGCAGATCGCGGATGATCCAGAGCAGCAGAACGCCCTGTTCCATCTGCATAATCTGGTGCTGGCGCAGGGCCATTCGCTGGTGTTGACCGGGCGCGGCGCGCCGAACCTCTGGGGGCTGACGCTGCCCGACCTGCAAAGCCGGGTGCAGGCCGCCACCCATGCCGAACTGCAGCCGCCCGACGACCAGCTGCTGGCAGTGGTGCTGGCCAAGCTGTTCAACGACCGCCAGATCACCCCGAAACCGGATGTGATTCCCTATCTGGTGGCGCATATGGACCGCTCCTTTGCCGCCGCGGCGCAGATCGTGCGGCGGCTGGACCAGCTGTCGCTGGCGGAAAAACGCAGCCTGACCCGGCCCCTGGCGGTGCGGGCGCTGTCTGAAGTGCGCGAAGAGGCCGCAGAAAATGACGCATCCGCAAGCGGTTGACCGCTGCCCGCCCATGCCCCATCCTGACCGCGGATCGCAAGACGGAGCCCTCATGAACCTGTCCCAGGACCCCGCCGCCGCTGCCACCGCCGCCGCAACTGATTGGGGCCCCTTCGGGCGTCCGATCTTTGATGACCCCAAGGCCCGGGCGCTGTCCCGGGTGGGAGTGGTCGATGTCGGCTCCAACTCGGTCCGGCTGGTGGTGTTTGACGGCGCCGCCCGCAGCCCGGCCTATTTCTACAACGAGAAGATCATGTGCGCGCTGGGGGCCGGCCTGTCCGAAAGCGGCCGGCTGAACCCCGAGGGCCGCGCCCGCGCCCTGTCAGCGCTGCGCCGGTTCCAGCATCTGGCCCAGGGCATGGGGCTGCCGCCGCTGTCAGCCATTGCCACAGCGGCGGTGCGCGAAGCGGAAGACGGGCCGGAGTTCTGCGACGAGGTGCTGCGCGAGACCGGGCTGAAAATCCACATCATTGACGGCCGCGAAGAGGCGCGTCTGTCGGCACAGGGCGTGCTTCTGGGCTGGCCCGGCGCCTATGGGCTGGTCTGCGACATCGGCGGGTCGTCAATGGAGCTGGCTGAGATCCAGGAGAACTCCGTCGGCCGCCGGGTGACGTCCTCGCTGGGGCCCTTGAAACTGCGCGACGTCAAGGGCGGGCGCAGGGGCCGCAAGGAACACATCAAGGAAGTGATCGAACGGCTGAAGGGCGAAATGGGCCCGCAGCGCGACCGTCTGTTCCTGGTCGGCGGCAGCTGGCGGGCGATTGCCCGCATCGACATGCACCGGCGCGGCTACCCCTTGAAGGTGCTGCATGAATACCGGATGTCCGCCAAGGATGTGCGCGAAACCGCCCGCTTTATCGAGACCAGCGATCTGGACAAGCTGCGCGGCGCCTGCGGGGTTTCCTCCAGCCGGATGTCGCTGGTGCCCTATGCGATCGACGTGCTGACCCGGCTCGTGAAGACCTTCAAACCCAAGGATATTGCAGTCTCCAGTTATGGCATCCGCGAGGGCCTGCTGTACGAACAGATGCCGCAGCGGCTGCGCGCCCGCGACCCGCTGGTCGAGGCGTCGCGCTTTGCCGAGATGAAGGACGCGCGCGTCCCTGGCTTCGGCAAGACGCTTTATGATTTCGTAAGCCCGATCTTCAGCGGCGCGAGGCACAGCAAGCGGCGGCTGGTCAAGGCGGCCTGCCTGCTGCATGACGTCAGCTGGCGGGCGCATCCCGACTACCGCGCCGAGGTCTGTTTCGACAACGCCACCCGCGCCAACCTGGGCGGGCTCAAACATTCCGAACGGGTGTTCCTGGGCCTGGCGCTCTTGCATCGCTACAGCAACAAGCGGCACGGCAGCTCTTTCGAGTATCTCTATGATCTGTTGGACGAAAAGGGCCAGCACGAGGCGGAGGTGCTGGGCAAGGCGATGCGGTTCGGCGCCATGCTGATGGTGACCGGCAACGGCGACATCGGGTCTTTGCGCTGGCAGCCGCGCAAGCGGGTGCTGCATGTGGATCTGCCGGACACCGCACGGCCGCTGTACGGCGAGGTGGCGGAGTCGCGGCTGAAGTCGCTGGCCAAGGCGCTGGATGCGGAGATTGACCTGCGCTTTGTCAAACCCGCACCGGAACCCGAGCCGGAACAGGCGCAAGAATAATGAGCGCGGGCGTCAGATTTCGGTGACGCCCTCGTCTTCACCCTTGTCTTCCTTGGCGGGCGCGTTGTCCTTGGGCTTTTTGCGGATGATGATGTCGCCGTTGGGCAGGATTTCCGGCAGCTCATAGGCGCTCCAGTCCTCCACCTCCTTGGCGATCTCCGCCAGCGCAGGCCCCATCTCTGCCAGGAAGGCACCCATCGAGGGGCCGATCTCCTCCATCATGCCCTGCAGGTCCTCAAGCGCCGGCGCCATTTCCTGGCGCAGCCCTTCCCAGAACAGCTCCGCCCCGCGCTCCATCAGCGAGGGGCCGGTCCCCTCCTCTTCCGCTTCCTGGGCGGAAAGCGGCGCGGACATCAGGGCAAGGAGGGCGGCAGGCAGGATGAGGTGTTTCATGGGGTTAATATAGGGGCCTGATGCGGGGTGTAACAGGGGAAGACTGCAGGATTGGCGGCAACTTAACTGTTGCCTGCCGGCCGGGGTGGCAACTACCCTGTTTGACGCAAACCTCTGCCGGGGATCGTCAGATCAGGAGGCAAGTAACGATGGGAGCTCCAAAAACCGAAGACAAGGCCGCGGACAAGAAAGACGATACCAAGAAGCTGACCGATGAGCTGGCCAAAACCGTGCGTGAACGGGCCGGCAAACTGGTTCCGAAACTGAACGCAGCCTTCACCAAAGCCCGGAAGGAAGCGGTGAAACAGGCCAAGGCCGAGCTGGAAAAGAAGGCCAAGAAGGAGGCCAAAGGCGGCAAGCCGGACGCCAAGGAACTGGCCAAGAAGAAAGCCGAGCTGGAAAAGCGCATTCCCAGCTTCAGCGCGGCGATCAGCGACAATGTCGAAAGCAGCGGGCTCAGAACCGCCAATGAACAGGCCTATTACGCGATCAAGGGCTGGTCCAGCACCTGCTCCTCCGCCCATATGCGGCGCGCTGCGATCCATGTTCCGGTCACTGCGACACGGGCCGGGAAGTCGAAAACCGTCCCGCACAAGAAGACCAACCTGCTCAAATTTTTCCCCGCGAAATATTCCCACGCCGATCATCTCGACGAGAAGAAGGAGGTCTGGGGGATCATGTCCTATTCGGACTTTGCCAAGGAATGGGCCGATGCGGTCAAAAGCGCCAAACTGGCAAACTGGGCCGGAACCAAGCCGAACCTGGCGCCGGATGATCCCTGGCATGTGGAATTGCCCCGCAAGGCAGTGAAGGGGGGCGTCGGCAAGGGCGACGTCGTCAAGAAAACCCGGCCCGGGCGCAGCGATACAGAGGTCAAGGCCTGCGTGGAGAATTACGCGAACTACGTCGCCCTGACAGAGGGCCTGGCCAAGGGCAAGAAGCTGAAGCGGAACTCTGAAATCGAGTCGAACTACAAATCCCTGTTCGACAAGAAGTTCAAGGCGGCCAAGGCCAAGGTCGATGAAGAACGCAAGAAGGCCAAGGAGCAGGCCGAAAAGGACGCCAAGGCCGAAGCCAAGGACAAGAAACCCGACAAGAAGGCCATTAAGGCCAAGACCGATGAAGCAACCAAGAAGCTGGACGCGGATCTGGAAAAACGGGCGAAGAAGCTGGTCAACAAGATCAACCCCGACCCAAGCCGCTTCAAGCTGGAGAAGTAAGGCCGGCGCGCATTTGGCACCGGCCTTCTGTGGAACGCAGTTGGGGCACTCCGCCGATTGGCGGCGGATGAGGCCCCGCAGCGTTCGGATGCAGGGCTTCTGCGCTTAGCCGTACGCGGAGGTGTCCCACATCGCCGGCTGCATGAACTCAGGGATCGCTTTTGTCCTGCCGCTCAGCTTTGCGACTGTTCCGGCGGTCAGCTCCAGCGCCATCCAGGATTCCGGCATGGTCAGCAGATCCGGGTACGGTGTCTGCTTGTCCGTCGGGACAAAGCCGTAGCGGGGATAGAATGCGGGGACGCCCAGCACGAACACTGCGTCAAAGCCCGCGGACTTTAGGTGCGCGATGCTGTTTTCCATCAGCTCCTTGCCGACGCCATGGCCCTGAAACTCCGGCAACACGCCGCAGGGCGCGAGCAGGCAGCATTTTGCGTCCGGGTGGTCCTCAAAAACGAAGGGCGTGAACAGCACGTTGCCCGCGATCCTGCCATCGCGGCTGACACTGATTGAGATGGTGTCCGGGTGATCAAGGAAGCTTTCGGCAAGCTTTGCGATCTCCGGCCCTTCGTCCGGGCCGAAAGCACGGCGGTGAACGTCGATGATGTTTTCTTTTTCCATGTTGTCCATTTCTGGTCTCCTTTGGATGAATGGTGTGGCCGCCCCGCGCGGGGGACGGCCTGTTGAAGGGTGGTCAGGCACCGGGCATCGCCATCTTCCGGCTCACCTGTCCGGAGGGTTCGTGAAGCGCGTCCCCGGCAAATTCGAAGCCGTAGCGTTCGTAGAACGGCCGCCCGATGGTGTTGTCGCGAAAGACCTCGACCTTCAGCGGCCCTTTCAGAGCCACCGCATGATCAACCAGCGCCCTGCCGTATCCCCGGCCGTGTCTGGACGGCTCCAGAAACAGGCCGCCGATTTCATTGCCAATGAGGGCAATGAAACCGATGACGGTGCCTGCTTCCTCCAGCACCCAGGTTTCCGCGTTTGGCAGATAGATGCTGCGCATGGCCTGCTGCACCTCTGCCACGAAGTCCGGGCTGAGGAACGGATGCGCGAGCGCGTTGGCCCTTTGCCAGACGGCAATCACCGCATCCGTGTCATCGGCATGATAGGGGCGGATAGAGAACGTGTTATCTGTCATCTTCTTCTGTCCTATCGCTGGTTCATTTGGGCGCGCACGGATTGGTTCCCTAAATGCGTGATGCGATAGGGGTGGCCGTTCTTCGACTTGATGAAGCGCTTGTCCTTGAGGCGCTTGAACACGTCCATCGTGCAGGCTGAGAAGACAAAGCCGTCGCGTGTATAACACTGGACGGAGTGCACTTTGCCGTTGTCGCCGCGTGCGTATTTAATCTCGCCGCCCAGGGCGAGTTCATGCAAAACACGTTGCTCGTGCTTTGAGATATTCATGGGGATGTCTCGATTTTATGAAAGCACAGAAACAGGATCACTCAGCGTCAGCGCGTGAGTGTGCCTATCTTTGCGGGTGTTCCTGTGAGTTTCGCCAGGAACGGGCGTTAGGCCCGGGGCTCTTTCATAAAATCTCCATTGCAAGAGGCATCACGCCCCTCGTGCAAGGGCCATTTAAGCAGCGGTCTGCAAACTGTCAAGGCCATGACCTGCGGGCATACTCTGTGCCGCCTCACCCCAGCTCGATATCCAGCGTCACCGGGAAATGGTCCGAGGCATCCAGCAGCGCCTGTCGCATCTCTGCGTCGCCGTAGCATTCGCCGTCCTCAAACGGGTGCCAGATGCGCCATTGGGGGCGCAGGCCCATCAGGCTTTGCGAGATCATCACATAGTCCAAGAGCGCCCGGGTGAAGCGCTTGGTCTCGGCATTGTAGAACCGCGAGGTGCTGGGCGGGATGTCCGGGCGCGGCTGCAGCAGGCATTGCGCGTGAGGGTCGTGCAGCAGATCGCCCATCACGATCTCCACCGAGGACTGGCCGAACAGCTGTTCGTACTGGTCGAGACCAGGGCCGTCGTTGAGGTCTCCCAGAACCATCACATGCTCACCTGCGGCGGCGTGCTCCTCGACCCGGCGGTGCAGCCAGATCGCCTGCGCCAGCTGCTTGCGGCGGTTGGCGATGGCGGCGGCAGTGATAGCCTCCGGCGTTCTGGCCCCATGCGGCGCCTTGGATTTCAGGTGGGCGCCGATCAGCCGCAAGACAGTTCTGCCCTTGGTAGTCACCGCCAGTTCCAGCGGCGGTTTGGAGAACGCCACCTGGTCCAGCCGCTCATCCACGTCGAGGTCGATCTCGAACACCCCGTCAAACCGCGGTGCGGCGGGGCTGGAGCGCGCATCATGCACCGCGTCCAGCACATCCGGATCATAAAGCAGCGCGATTTCCTGATGGGTGTCATTCGGAAAGCCGCTGACCGCCTCGCGCGCCCGGAGACCGGCCTCAGCGGCGAAGTTTTCCAGGGCGCGGGTGGTGCGCTGGCTGCGGCCGGTGTTGGGCGCCTCGACCACCATGATGGCATCGGCGTCGATGCGCTGCAGCACATGGGCGATGGCGCGGCCTTGGGTGTAGCGGTCGACGCCATGCACGCCAGAGGGCTTGGCGTCCAGCATCAGCTTGTCGTCCTTATCGAACAGATAGGCGAACCATTCGATGTTATACGTGGCCAGCCGCATTGCCGCCGCATCCGCTGATTTCATCCCAGGCGCGGTTGATGTCGATCATCCGCTTTTCCGCCAGCCGCACCGCCTCCTCCGGCACGCCGCGGGCGATCATCGCATCCGGGTGGGTGTCGCGCACCAGCTGGCGCCAGTGCTTGCGGATCTCTTCGCGGGTCATGTCGGGGGAGACGCCCAGCACAGTGTAGGGGTCCTTGGGGGCATCCGGCACAAAGCGCGCGCGCAGGGCCTGGAACTGCTGCGGGCTTTGGCCGAAGATGCGGCTCACCTCCTCCAGGAACTCGTTTTCGCCGGGGTGGTAGAAACCATCCGCCATGGCGATGTGAAACAGCCCCTCCATCAGATCACACAGCGTGGTGGGGTCGTTTCCGAACATCCGCTGGATGCGGCGGGCGTATTCCTGGTAACCGGCCACATCGGTGCGCGCCATGTTGAAGACACGGGCCGCGCCGGCCTCGTCATCCCGTGCGATCTGGAACACCTCGCGGAAGGCGGTGACCTCATCGCGGGTGACTTGGCCGTCGGCCTTGGCCATCTTGGCGCCAAGCGCGATGACGGCAATGGCAAAGGCGACCGTGCGTTCAGGCGGCGCGCGCAGCTTGTCAAAGACGTCGGTGAGGCTTTCACCTGCGGCAAGCGCAGCCAGCGCGTCGGATATGCGGGTCCAGAGTGACATGGGGCGAGCCTATCCGGGATTGGCGGCACTGTCAGGGGCGGGAATACCCGGTGTCAGGATTTTCTGCATGAAAACAGTGTCGAGCCAGAGGTTGTTCTTGCAGCCAAGCTCCGGCATCCGGGCGGTTTCCACGTAGCCCAATGCGGCGTGAAAGGCGATGGCAGCAGGGTTGGCGCTGCTGACGCTGGCGATCAGGACGTGGATCTGCGCTTCCTTGGCCTTATTCTCCAGCGCTTGCATGAGGCGGCGACCGGCACCCCTGCCTTGCGCCGCGGGCAGCAGGTGGATGGTGTGCTCAGCCGTGAAGCGGTAGCCTGGACCAGGCCGGAATGGGAAGAAATGCGCGTGGCCGAGGATTTCCCCGTCCTGTTCCGCCACCAGATAGGCGCCGTTGCTCGCCGTGATCTGCTGGCGCACCTGTTCCGGGGTCTTTTCAATGGAGTTGAACGTCGCCAGCGTGTCGCGGATCACCCAGTTGGCGATGGCGCAGACGGCTTCGGCATCAGCTGCGGTTGCGGAGCGGATGATCATCGCAGCACCCTCGGCCCATGCGGCGTGTCAAATTCCGCCATCATTGCCGGCGCGCCCTGTTCGACCTTCAGGCGCGGGTCGTTGAGGATGCGGTCAAGCGCGGTCTGTAAATCAGAGGCCTCCGGGTGGCTGAGGATCAGGCGGGTCAGGCGGCAGTTCGATTGCGGCAATTTTGCTGCAGGCGGTTCCGCCTGCCATTGCAGGACCGCCGGGAACAGGTTGTCATAGGGCAGCAGCCCGTCCGCGGGCACCGTCATCAGCCAGCGCAAGTCCCCGCGCTGCATCTGTACATGCCGCTGCGCATGGGGCGGCAGCAGGGGTTTCTCCGCTTCCAGGTCTTCGCTGCGCAGGATCCAGTTATTGAGCCGCGCGGGGCCTGCGAAGCGGTCCAGGTTGAACCAGCGCGGCTGCTCCAGCGGCTGGGTATCCGGGTCGATGGCGATGGCCTCCAGATAGAGCCCGTCCTCCAGCCCGGTCAGCCGGTTATGGGTGCCATAGCGGGCATGAGAGCCACCGGGGCCGAGGGCGATGCCGAGCGCCTCTTCGGTATGGGCAACGGCCTCTTCCAGCGTTGCGCCGGCCACTGCCAGGTGATCGAGTATCATGTCTGCCCTCCCCTTTTGCGCGTGAGACTAGCCGGGTTGCGGCGGGGTGCAAGGCGGGACCTGGGGGAATGCCGCGGTTTGGTATGCTATCCGGCCACTGCCAGTTCCTGCCCCAGCCATTGAAGATAGTCGCGGATCACAGCCTCATCCCGCTGGCAGTATGACCATTTCTGGTGTTTGCGAACGGTGATGAACCCCGCCTGCCGCAGAATATCCAAATGCCGGCTTGCCGTGGGCTGCGACACTTCCAAGGCCTCAGCAATCAGCGTCATGCAAACCCCGAACTCCACCGGGTCAGCGGACCATTGGCTGCCGAAGTGCTTGCCCGGCTCCGCAAGCAGGCGCAGAACCTCCATTCTGGTGCTGCTTGCCAGCGCCTTGATTTGTGTTGACCTGTCCATGCATCCATTCATATCGTCATTTAGCTAATTTACAATGTGAGAATCGCCATGCTGCAATTGAATCAAACGAGCGAAATTGAGGGGAACACCATCCGCTGGGGCAAGGAAGGCACCGGGCCGGCGCTTGTTGCCCTGCATGGCACCCCGTTTTCCTCGCAGGTCTGGCGCAGGATCGTGCCGCATCTGAAACACTGCTGGACGGTCTATTTCTTTGACATGGCCGGTTACGGGCAATCTGAAATGCGGGGGGGACAGGATGTATCGCTAGGCGTGCAAAACCGGATACTCGCGGCGCTGTTCAAGGAGTGGGGGCTGGAGCGGCCGCATGTGCTGGCCCATGATTTCGGCGGAGCAACTGCGCTGCGGGGGTATTTCCTGAACGGGCTGCGCTATGCCTCGCTGACGATTTTCGACGCGGTGGCGCTGCAGCCCTGGGGCTCTCCCCTTGTGCAGCATGTGAAGAAACACGAGGCTGCCTTTGCCGGGATGCCGGACTATATGCATCAGGCCCTTCTGCGCGCCTATCTGCAAACAGCGGCCCATCAGACGCTCAGCGAAGAGGCGCTGGACATCTATGCGTCGCCCTGGACGGGAGAGACCGGTCAGGCGGCCTTTTACCGGCAGATTGCGCAGATGGATCAGGCGTTTACTGACGAGATCGAGCCGCAGTACCGGTTGCTGGACTGCCCGGTCAAGGTGCTGTGGGGGGAGGAGGATCAATGGATCCCGATTGCCAAGGGGCATGAACTGGCCGGTTTGATCGCCGGCACGCCGTGCCAGGCGGTTCCTCGCGCCGGGCACCTGCTTCAAGAAGACTGCCCGGAGGCCATTGTGGCGGCGATGCTTGGGCAGGCTGGTACCGGCTAACGCCCTGCGGACTGTTCCGGCCCGCCCTTCACATCCAGACCGCCAGCGCCCAGATCCCGGCAATCACCGTCGGGTAGAACGTCCCGGCAAAGCCCAGCCCCCGCATTGGCGGCGACAGGTGGTAGCCCGCCCAGAACAGCACACGCATCAATGCAAAGGACAGGCCAAGGGCGATGGCCACCGCCCCGCCCAGGGTGACAGCGGCAAAGGGCCAGATGGCCAGTGCCAGCACCAGCTGCTCGATGCTGTTGGTCAGCACGCGCTGGTCGATCTCGGCCGGGGAGCCGGGGGCGAAGGGCTCTCCGTCGATGATGGCGTCATCGAAGAACCGCCGCTGCGCCAGGCGGCCGATGATCAGCACCAGCACCAGCCCCGGCGCGAGGAAGGCGCCGGGCAATGCGATGGGGGCCGGGATATAGGGCAGGCCCAGCCATCGCGGCAATCCAACAACCAGCAGGCCCCAAAGGGCGCCGATGGCCATGCCGGTGAGGATCTGAGGACGTTTGGAGCGCTGCATGGCGCCACTCAATCACCGCCGCTACGGTTTGCCAAGGCATGGCGTATCAGACCCGGCGGAAAGCTGCGGCAAGCGGCACCATGTTTCTAAAGCAACGGGCACTCCCGCCCGGCGCTTGACTGAGCCAAAGGCCCATCCGCGCCGGTTGGGCGCGGCATCGCGCCTGTGCGCGATGCAGACAGCCCGCCCCATCGGGGCGGGCTGCCGGACCCAAAGCCGCCAAGGGGGCGGCCCGAAGGGCGGGCACCTGCGGGTGCGGGCGGACCTCCCCTGCCCCGCAGATGCAGTGTTTGCTTACGCGCGGGCCTCGCGGATCAGGCGCAGGATGTCCTGGGCGGCCTCGGGGATGTTGGTGCCGGGGCCGAAGATCGCCTTGACGCCTTTGGAGTACAGGAACTCGTAATCCTGCTGCGGAATGACGCCGCCGCAGATCACGATGATGTCGCCTGCGCCTTCGGCTTTCAGCGCCTCGACCAGCTGCGGTGCCAGCGTCTTGTGGCCTGCCGCCTGGGAGGAGATGCCGATCACGTGGACGTCGTTGTCGATGGCGTCCTGGGCGGCTTCCTCCGGGGTCTGGAACAGCGGGCCCACGTCGACGTCAAAGCCGATATCGGCAAAGGCGGTGGCGATCACCTTGGCGCCGCGGTCGTGGCCGTCCTGGCCCATCTTCACCACCAGAAGGCGCGGACGGCGGCCTTCTTCCTCGGCGAACTCCTCGATCGACTTCTGAATCGCGGCAAAGCCCTCGTCGCCCTCGTAAGCGGCGCCATAGACGCCGGCCAGGGTTTTGACTTCCGCGCGGTGGCGGCCGAATTCCTTTTCCATTGCCATGGAGATCTCTCCGACTGAGGCCCGCGCGCGGGCGGCTTCGACTGCGGCTTCCAGCAGGTTGCCCTCGCCTGATGCGGCGCGGCGGGTCAGTTCATCGAGGGCAGCCTGGCAGGCGGCCTCGTCACGGGTGTCGCGCATCTTTTGCAGGCGGGCGATCTGGGCGTCGCGCACCGCGTGGTTGTCGACATCCAGAATGTCGATCGGGTCTTCCTTGTCCTTGCGGTACTTGTTGACGCCAACCACAACCTCGTCACCGCGGTCGATCATCGCCTGGCGGCGGGCCGCCGACTCTTCGATGCGCAGCTTGGGCATGCCGCTCTCGACGGCCTTGGTCATGCCGCCCATCTCCTCGACCTCTTCCATCAGCGCCCAGGCCTTCTCCACCAGTTCCGCCGTGAGGCTCTCGATGTAGTAGGAGCCGGCCAGCGGATCGACCACATTTGTGACGCCGGTTTCCTCCTGCAGCACCAGCTGGGTGTTGCGGGCGATGCGGGCGGAGAAATCGGTGGGCAGCGCGATGGCTTCGTCCAGCGCGTTGGTGTGCAGCGACTGGGTGCCGCCGAGAACCGCCGACATCGCCTCATAGGCGGTGCGGATCACGTTGTTGTAGGGGTCCTGCTCCTGCAGCGACACGCCCGAGGTCTGGCAGTGGGTGCGCAGCATCTTGGAGCGTTCGGACTTGGCGCCGAACTCGGTCATCACCCTGTGCCACAGGGTGCGGGCGGCGCGCAGCTTGGCGATTTCCATGAAGAAGTTCATGCCGATCGCAAAGAAGAACGACAGGCGGCCTGCGAATTTGTCCACGTCCATGCCGGCATCCAGTGCGGCGCGCACGTATTCGCGGCCGTCGGCGATGGTATAGGCCAGCTCCTGCACCAGGTTCGCGCCGGCCTCCTGCATGTGGTAGCCGGAGATCGAGATGGAGTTGAACTTGGGCATCTCGTTGGAGGTGTATTCGATGATGTCCGAGATGATCCGCATCGAGGGTTTCGGCGGATAGATATAGGTGTTACGGACCATGAACTCCTTGAGGATGTCGTTCTGGATGGTGCCCGCCAGCAGGGATCTGTCGTGGCCCTGCTCCTCACCCGCGACGATGAAGGACGCCAGCACCGGGATCACCGCGCCGTTCATGGTCATCGAGACCGAGACCTTGTCGAGCGGGATGCCGTCGAACAGGATTTTCATGTCCTCGACTGAATCGATGGCCACGCCGGCCTTGCCGACATCGCCGACCACGCGGGGGTGGTCGCTGTCATAGCCTCGGTGGGTGGCGAGGTCGAAGGCGACCGAGACGCCCTGCTGGCCCGCGGCCAGGTTGCGGCGGTAGAAGGCGTTGGATTCTTCGGCGGTGGAGAAGCCCGCGTACTGGCGGATGGTCCAGGGGCGGCCTGCATACATGGTGGCCTTCACCCCGCGGGTGAAGGGGCCGAAACCGGGAAGCGTGCCCATGTGGGGCAGATCCCTGGTATCGTCTTCGGTATAGAGCGGCTTGACCTCGATGCCTTCCAGCGTCTGCCAGTTGAGGTCGTCGACCGCCCGTCCGCGCAGCTCTTTCTCAGCCAGAGCCCGCCATTCGTCTTTGTTTGTCATCAGGTCTTCCTCTTGTCAGTGCGATACGGGGCGGGTTCGTGCCCGCCGCCTGTTTTTCCGGGTCCTGTGCCAGTGATGCGAGGCCGTCCGCCCCGCCCGCCAGCCACATGATGTCGTCGGCGTAAGCCTCGCGCAGATATGCGGCCTGCGCGTCGTCGAAGGGGCGCCAGCGGCCTGCGCCATCAGGCAGGCCGGCCGCCACCCGGGACGGCAGGCTGGCGCGCAGGTCCTGCAGGCAGAGCGAGGCATTGAGGCGCACCCGCGCGTGGGTGCGCGGCGCGTCGATGCCGGTGAGCGCTTGCAGTGCGGCCTCAGGCCGGGTGCCGAAGGTTTCAAACGGCAGCACATGCAGGTTTACATCCGGCATCGCGGCAGCAATGTCTGTGATCACGTCGCGCCAGCTGCGCGGCGACTGCGCCAGCCGCTCCAGCGTGGCCGCGGAGGGCAGCTTGTGGCCGCGGGCCACTGCGTAGGCCAGCGCCGAAGTCCAGTAGCTGTCGAGGCTGCGGATCGAGAGCGCCACATCGGTGACTGCGCCGCCGAATGCCTGGGAGAAGCGTGCCATACGTTCGCCCACACCGCCGTAGAGATCGCCGAGCCGCAGGTTCTGGCGCACCGAGCCGATCATGTTTTCCTCGCTCACCAGCAGCTGGCGGGTGCCCTTGCCGCTGCTGTCTGCCATCTGGATTTTCAGACGGCCCTGGGCGCGCTGCACCAGGTTGCGGCCGGACACCGGCGCGGGCCCCGGCTGGATGCCGTGGAACAGCCCGTTGCGGGTGCGGTACGGCCCCCAGAAACCGATACCCTGTTTTTCGAGGGCTTGCGCATTGTGGCGCATGTATTCCTGGAACGAGGTGGTTGCGCAGCGGTGCGCGCCGGTGTGCAGGATCACTTTCATAGCGTTACGGGGCCTCTGATGGAGGGCCGCAGGCCGCAGCCCGGTCAAGGGGAATGGCACGATCATGGCCGGCAACCCCTCATTATCCCGTTAACGTTTATGTTTTTTCGCCAAGCTGCGGATTTCACAGTCGCATTTGCCGCCGGCACACATATATTCAACACAACAGGAGAGATTATGAGAGCAATCCTTAGCGTTGTTTTGGCAGGGTTCCTGCCGCTGGCGGCTGCGGCGGCGGATGGCAGTGCGCCTGAATTGATACAGCCCGGGTATGATGTGGAGCTGGAGGAATTCCAGTGGACGCACCGCCCGGTGGTGGTGTTTGCCGACAGCCCCGAGGACCCGCGGTTCCATGAGCAGATGGAGCGGCTGATGGAGGGCATCGAGGCGCTGAAGACGCGCGATGTGGTGGTGCTGACCGATACCGATCCGGCTGCCAAGTCGGCCCTGCGCAAGAAGCTGCGGCCGCGCGGGTTCATGCTGGTGCTGGTGGGCAAGGACGGCGGCGTCAAGCTGAGGAAGCCGCATCCCTGGACGGTGCGCGAGCTGTCCCGCACCATCGACAAGTTCCCGGAACGCCTGCGCGAAGTGGAAGAGCGGCGCGGCGGGTGAGCCCGCCGGGCGGTTCCGGTCAGCCGTTGCCGCGGACGTAGATCAGCGCCATCGCCTGTTTGTCCAGGACCACCATCGCGCCGGTTTCCGGCACGAAGACCAGGCTGGAGCCCGGATTGCGGATCGCCTGATAGTAGACGGATTTGACCAGATCGGTCATGCAGCTGACCCCGGCCAGCCCGGAGTTCAGCACCCCCAGCCCCTGCGGCAGGTCGCGGGACATGATGTCCTCGGTCACCGCGTTGGGGGATTTGCCCGAGACCGCAAACATCACCGGCTTGCCGGCCTCCAGCATCTTCATGCCGGTGTTGAGGGAGCGGGCGCGGTCCACCAGCGAGGTGATGCGCGGGTTTTCCGCAGTGTGAAACACCGCTGCGGTGCAGCTCATCGAGCTTTGGAAAAAGAACGTCTCCCCCAGCTCCACCCAGGTCGACAGCTGGGCGCGCAGCGCCTCCTCCTTGTCCAGCGCGCAGGCGGACAGGACGGCCAGAACGGTCAAAAGACAGGTCAGGAGACGGGTCATGCGGCACCTTGGAGTGGTCAAACGCCCGCAGTGTCGCAGAAAAAACTGAAGATTTGGTGCATGGCACCGTATTTTGCGGGGCAGGCACACCTGCGGGGGCGGGAAAACCCGCCTGCCCGCGTGCATATGTGCCTGCCCCAAGGTGCATTATTCGAATTCCATGATCACATCATCAACCGCCAGGCTGTCGCCAGCGGATGCGTTGATCTTGGACACCACCCCCTTACGCTCGGCGCGCAGGATGTTTTCCATCTTCATGGCTTCGACAGTGCAGAGCGCCTGGCCCTCCTGGACCTCCTGCCCCACTTCGACGTCGACCTTCACGATAAGGCCGGGCATCGGGCAGAGCAGCATCTTGGAGGTATCGGGCGCGACCTTTTCCGGCATCAGTTCTGCCAATTCGGCCTGACGGGGCGTGCGCACCTTGACGGCCAGGTCAGCGCCGCGGGAACGGACGCGGAAGCCTTGGGTTACCTTGCCGGTTTTCAGAACCAGGGTTTCGCCGTTCACCTGCAGGGTGGCCAGCTGGTCGCCCGGGGTCCAGTCAGAGGTCACACGGTAGCTGCCGCCGCCCTCAAAATTGACGGTGGCACCGTCGCGGTCGGCGTCGATCACCACGTTGAAGGACTGGCCCTGCAGGCTGACGACCCAGTCGGTGCCGACCTTGCGCTCGTGGTTGTCCATCCGGCCCGACACGCGGGTGCGGCGGATTTCGGCAACCCGGTGCATGGCGGCGCAGGCGGCAGCGATCTTGCGCAGGTCGTCGCTGTGCAGCTCCACGCCCTCAAAGCCATCGGGATACTGTTCCTCGATGAAAGCGGTGGTCATGGAGCCGTCGATGAAGATCGGGTGGTCCATCACCGCGCTGAGGAACGGCAGGTTGTGGCCGATGCCCTCCACCTCGAAGCTGTCGAGCGCGGTGCGCATCGCGCCGATGGCCTCCTCGCGGGTCGGCGCCCAGGTGCAGAGCTTGGCGATCATCGGGTCGTAGTACATCGAGATCTCGCCGCCCTCATAGACGCCGGTGTCGTTGCGCACGGCGGTCTCGCCAGCAGGCGCATCACCCTGCCATTTGCCGTTGACCAGCATCGGGCCAGCCGCGGTTTCCGCCGGCGGGCGGTAGCGGGTCAAGCGGCCGATGGAGGGCAGGAAGCCGCGGTAGGGATCCTCGGCATAAAGACGGTTTTCAATCGCCCAGCCGGTGAGTTTCACATCCTCCTGGCGCATCGGCAGTTCGGCCCCGTCGGCGACGCGGATCATCTGCTCCACCAGGTCGACGCCGGTGATCAGCTCAGTCACCGGATGTTCCACCTGCAGGCGGGTGTTCATTTCCAGGAAGTAGAAGTTCTTGTCGCCGTCGACGATGAATTCCACGGTGCCGGCAGAGGAGTAACCAACGGCTTTGGCCAGTGCCAC
Organism: Leisingera sp. ANG-M6; assembly: GCF_000813905.1. Lineage (NCBI taxonomy): Bacteria > Pseudomonadati > Pseudomonadota > Alphaproteobacteria > Rhodobacterales > Roseobacteraceae > Leisingera > Leisingera sp. ANG-M6. Next base: position 97,808 of record NZ_JWLG01000009.1, on the reverse strand, counting down.
GGCCTGCTCGCCCATCGCCTTGCGGGTTTCCTCATCAAGGAAGGGCGACGGGGCTTCTTCCACCACTTTCTGGTTGCGGCGCTGGATCGAGCATTCGCGCTCCCCCAGGTAGATGCCGTTGCCGTGCTTGTCGCAGAGCACCTGGATTTCGATGTGGCGCGGCTGGGTGACGAATTTTTCGATGAAGATCCGGTCATCGCCGAAGGAGTTCGCGGCCTCGTTCTTGGAGGACTGGAAGCCTTCGCGGGCTTCCTCGTCGTTCCAGGCGATCCGCATGCCCTTGCCGCCGCCGCCGGCGGAGGCCTTGATCATCACCGGGTAGCCGATCTCATTCGAGATCTTCACCGCCTCGTCGGCATCGGCAATCAGGCCCATGTAGCCGGGCACGGTGGACACGCCGGCCTCCTGGGCGATTTTCTTGGAGGTGATCTTGTCGCCCATCGCCTCGATCGCGCCTTTCGGGGGGCCGACAAAGGCAACGCCTTCGGCCTCGAGCGCCTCGGCGAACTTGGAGTTCTCGGAGAGGAAGCCATAGCCCGGATGCACCGCCTGCGCGCCGGTTGCGCGGATTGCCTCCATCACCTTGTCGATGACGATATAGGACTGGTTGGCCGGCGGCGGGCCGATGTGGACGGCCTCGTCGGCCATTTGCACATGCAGGGCCTGCTTGTCGGCGTCAGAGTAGATGGCAACGGTCTTGATACCCATCTTGCGCGCGGTTTTGATCACACGGCAGGCGATCTCGCCCCGGTTGGCGATCAGGATCTTATCAAACATAGGCAGTCCCTTGTTCCTTGGTATTCCGGAATGCAAAACGCCGCGCCCGGGGAGAGCCCGGACGCGGCGTTTGCGCGATGTCAAAAGCAGCCCGCGAGGGGCGGCTGTTCAGTGCTGCGGCAGCACCCTCAGCATTTGCGGGGGTTTTGCTCGCAGTAAACGAGGTTTGCGGCCACGCCGACGGCTGCGCCGGTGACCAGGTTGGCATCCAGCACTGCAGCGCCAAGCGCGCCGGCGCCGCCGCCGTAGATGATCCGTTCGCCGGTGGTGTCGCCACAGGCCGCCACAAGGCCGCAGAGCGACAGCGCCGCGATGAGAGATTTTGCCCGCATGTCCATGTTCCTTCTTCCGGGGACGTCAGTGTCCCTGCGGAATTTGCAGGCTGGCAAGCCGGGCGCAACGCTGCTCGGATCCGGGGTGTCTGATGGGCGGAGGCTTGCCGCACCGGGGGGGAGATGCGGCAAGCTTCCGCCAATGCCTGAAGGGGATAAAAGACGGGCAGGCCGCGGATGGGGGCGCGTACCTGCCCGTTCAGGCGAAGGGGCCGGAACAGATGCTCGGCACAGCAGCGTGGCTGCGCTGCTTGACCCACGATGCACCGGGCGGCAGCAGCTGTAAGCCCCTGAAATTCAACACCCCCGAATTTGGCAGATTCCTGCTGAACTGGAAGGGCCGTGTGCAAATTCACGCCGAAATTGCGGCGCCCCGGACGCCGGGACAGGCTGCGCGCAAGGGACCGCGCCGCCAAGCCCGAGATATGCGTCCGAGTGCGCGCCATCAGTCGAATGCCTCCGGGAAGGACGCGCGCGCAACCGCCTCATTGATAACCAGCAGAGCCTCATAGCTTGCGGGATCAAAGGGATCTTCGGCCGGGATCACCTCGCGGCCGAACAGCCAGCTGAGACGGCCTGCATCGAGGTTGCCGCGCTCAAACGGCTGGTCGCCGAAATGCTCCCACAGGGACTGCATGAACATCAGGTCGACGCGTTTGTCGACGTTCTTGCGGTCGCGGAAGCGCTCGCGCCGGGTCAGCGGCGTGACCCCTTTGGGGTTGGGGCGGCGGATGGTGAATTGGAAATCTGTGCCGGGCATACGGCCCGGGAACCCGCGGTGTTTCAGCATTTGGGTGCCTCCGGTCCGGCACCCCACGGGGCGGCGGGGGCCGGCCGCAGGGCCGGACCCCTGTAGTGTTTAGTTGTACTTGCCGGTGAAAACCGGTTCTTCGGTGACCGGCTCAACAACGACGAATTCTTCTTCCTGCTGGGCGCAGGCGGTGACGGCGGCCAGCAGGCCTGCCAGGGCGAAAAGCTTGATGCTCTTGGACATTTCTGTCTCCTGATAAAATGTGTGAAACCTGCGGCGGCTGTGCCGTCCGCGTGCCTCAACCTCAATGCGAAGGCAGCCTTATGACTGCCCGCGGCGAGGATAACCGGGTTTGCGGCCAAGTCACATGCAAATCGCGGCAATTGACGGGGCTGTGGCTGCAATGCCGCAAGATTCCGCCGATCCTGCCCAAGACCCGCAAGATATTGTGGAACCATCAGAAAGCCTCCCACATGCAGGCGGCGCCGTCGGGGCGGTAGGCCTCGAAGAACTGGGTCGCGTCCGGGTCCTGGGCGCCAAAGGGCACCATCCGGTCGGAGAGCGAAATCACCACCCGCGCCGCGGTCAGGCCATGTTCGGCCAGATAGGGCAGCGCGATGCTGCCGCAAAGGTGGTCCATGTCGGGGGCGGCGGCCTCATAGCTGACTGTTCCGCTTTCACGGGCGATCTGCGGTGCGAGGAAGCGGAACCGCGCCCAGGTTTCGCCGGACTGGCCAGGGGCCTCGTCCAGGAGCACTTCTGCCAGCGTCACAGGCTGGCCCGAGGGCACGGAGACGGCATCTGCCGCCGCGGCGGTCAGGGCACAGAAGGCAAAGGGGATTGCCGCCAGATATCCGCAGCCCCGGCCCCCGGTTGCCCGGGCTCCTCCGGCCGGAGCTGCAGGCGCTGCGCAAGTGGCGCGCGCTGTCTGATATCGGCTGGGGCGGATCATGACGCTGATTCGGCCTCCATGTCAATTTTTGCCGCGAATCTATGCGAATCCTTCGCATCTGCACGGGAATCGGGCAGCGAGGTGCCCTGCCCCCGTCTGGCATGCCGGACCCAGCGGGCACGGCGGGCCGGATTCTCCAGAACTTCAGTGATTTGCGCGGCAGTATTGGCAGGCACCCGGCCCGCCACCTGGCCGCCTGCTCGCACCCGCAGCCCCTGCCCTGCTACGGTGATTTTCACCACCGGGGAGAAACCGCGCAGGGACTGCAGCTTACGCCACATGTCTTGGCGGATCTGGTGCGCCAGCCGCAGGGGATCAGCGGCAGGCAGCACCGTTTCCGCCGCCACGTCGAACCGCGCAGGCACGCGGCGCGACAGCGTCAGGGCGCCGTCCGTGCGGGTGATATGCCAGGGGGTGCGGGTCATCTATCCCAATCTTTAACGATGGAAGAAGGATTTACGGCCTTTCCAGGAGTACACGTTCTGCTACTCCCCAATCCCGTGCAGGTGTATTTGACCGCACTGATGAGCTTGATTTGGAGCTGGTTTACAGCGTCCCCGTATTTGCTCCTTAGGAGCGTCCTTGCGGTCTGTATCGCTTGTTTTTGAGACTGCCCTTTTTCCGGGATCACAAAAACTGTTCCGGGTTCAGAATTTAATGCGTAAGTGACGCCTTCAGGGACAACTGGATTGTGGTCCAGTGCATCAATTCCAAAAGTTCCGGACGTGAGAACATATTGCCCGCCAGCCTTGTGCTTCACATTGTCAAACAGGGCGTAGGGAAGTCCCTCTTCCCGGTTCAATGGAAACCAGGTGGATTTCAGGTCCCAACGATAATTTCCGAAAAGGTAACCTCCAGTTTTCTTACGGCAGTCCTGAACCGAACCTTCCTTGACCGGACAAAATATGGCTCCGGTAAAAGGGGCATCCTGACGACGGCTATACAGCATCATTAGGTAGACGTCTTTTTTGGAAATCTTGACGTCTTTCCCTGCATCCGCCTCAGACACCCACCCCAAAATGGAGGCAGCAGCCACAACTGAGGCAAAAAGTGTTTTTTTAATTGCGAACAATTCTGACTCCTTGATTTCGCGGACCTCTCGCAGAGCAAACAGGCTCAGCGAGAGGCCTTGCTGAAAAACTCCCGCCGTGTCCTTACAGCGGAATGTTGTCGTGCTTTTTCCACGGGTTTTTCAGCTGCTTGCCCCGCAGCGAGGCAAAGGCGCGGCTGACCCGTTTGCGGGTGGACTGGGGCATGATCACTTCGTCGATGAAGCCGCGTTCCGCCGCCACGAAGGGGTTGGCAAAGCGGTCTTCGTAGTCTGCCGTGTGGGCCGCGATCTTGTCCGCATCGCCAAGGTCGGCGCGGTGGATGATCTCGGTTGCGCCCTTGGCGCCCATCACCGCGATCTCAGCCGTCGGCCAGGCATAGTTGAAGTCGCCGCGCAGATGCTTGGAGGCCATCACGTCATAGGCGCCGCCATAGGCCTTGCGGGTGATCACGGTGACCTTCGGCACGGTGGCTTCGCCATAGGCAAACAGCAGCTTGGCGCCGTGCTTGATGACGCCGCCGTATTCCTGGCTGGTGCCCGGCAGGAAGCCCGGCACGTCGACAAAGGTCAGGATCGGGATCTCGAAACAGTCGCAGAAGCGCACGAAACGGGCGGCCTTGCGGGAGGAGTCGATGTCGAGGCAGCCCGCCAGCACCATCGGCTGGTTGGCGACGACGCCCACGGTCTGGCCCTCAAGGCGGATGAAGCCGGTGATGATGTTCTTGGCGAAATCCTCCTGGATCTCGTAGAAGTCGCCCTCATCCGCGACCTTGGTGATCAGCTCCTTCATGTCGTAGGGGCTGTTGGGGTTTTCCGGGATCAGGGTGTCCAGGCTTTCCTCAATCCGGCCGGGCTGGTCGAAGAATGGGCGGACGGGGGGCTTTTCGCGGTTGTTCAGCGGCAGGAAGTCGACCAGGCGGCGGACCTCGGCCAGCGCCTCGACGTCGTTTTCAAAGGCGCCGTCGGCGACCGAGGACTTCCTGGTGTGAGTCGATGCGCCGCCCAGTTCCTCAGCCGTGACCACCTCGTTGGTCACGGTTTTCACCACGTCGGGGCCGGTCACGAACATGTAGGAGGTGTCCTTGACCATGAAGATGAAGTCGGTCATCGCGGGGCTGTAGACCGCACCGCCGGCGCAGGGGCCCATGATGACGGAGATCTGCGGGATCACGCCGGAGGCCATGATGTTGCGCTGGAAAATTTCGGCGTAGCCGGCCAGTGCGTCGACGCCTTCCTGGATGCGGGCACCGCCTGAGTCGTTGATGCCAATGACCGGCGCGCCGTTCTGCACCGCCATATCCATGATCTTGCAGATCTTCTGCGCGTGGGTGGCAGAGACAGAGCCGCCCAGCACGGTGAAGTCCTGGGAGAACACATAGACCTGGCGGCCGTTGATGGTGCCCCAGCCCGTGACCACGCCGTCACCGGCCGGCTTGTTGTTTTCCATGCCGAAATCGGTGCAGCGGTGGGCGATGAACATGTCGAACTCTTCGAAGCTGTCCTCGTCCAGCAGCAGCTCGATCCGTTCGCGGGCCGTCAGCTTGCCGCGCCCGTGCTGTGCGTCGATGCGGCGCTGGCCGCCGCCCAGCCGCGCGTCCTGGCGGCGGTCTTCCAGCTCGGAAAGAATGTCTTTCATGGCTCATGTCCCCTGTCAGTTTCAGCGCGACCATATATTGCGCTGCGGCGAAGCCAAAGGACATTATCGCAAATTTGCAAACCGTTTGCATACGCGAGCCGCAAAGTTGAAAATCAGCAAACTCAACCAGCCGCAACCGCAGCCCCGCAGTGCACATAAAGGTCTCCCGGAATGCGCGATAGACAAGGGCCGCGGGCCGCTATAAGGCAGATGGTATGTCCACATATGATACCAGGGCCTCTGGCCAGCGGACGCCCCCGCGCATTTTCACCCTGATCCTGCTGGCAGGCCTGTCGGCGCTTGGCATGAACCTGCATCTGCCGTCGCTGGCGGGAATGGCAGAGTATTATGCGGTGGATTACCGGGTAATGCAGCTGTCGGTGGCGCTGTATCTGGCAGGCAATGCGGTGGTGCAGATCTTTGTCGGGCCGATTTCCGACCAGATGGGGCGGCGTCCGGTCATTCTGATCAGCATCGTTCTGTTCCTGCTGGCCACACTGGGCTGCATCTATGCGCCGACGGCGGAGCTGTTCCTGTTGTTCCGGGTGGCGCAGACAGTGGTGGCGGCCACCATGGTGCTGAGCCGCGCCGCGGTGCGCGACATGTATGACACCAACGAGGCCGCCAGCATGATCGGCTATGTCACCATGGGCATGGCGGTGGTGCCGATGATCGGCCCGGCGATCGGCGGTTTTCTGGATCAATGGATGGGCTGGAAAGCCAATTTCTGGCTGCTCTTTTTGGTGGGCGCCGCAACGTGGGCTATCACCTTCAGCGATTTCGGCGAAACTGCCAGCAAGAGCGGCAAGACACTAACGGCGCAGTTCCGCGAATATCCGGAGTTGCTGCTCTCACCGCGGTTCTGGGGGTATTCCCTGTCGTCCGGTCTCGCGTCGGGGGCTTTCTTTGCCTACCTTGGCGGCGCTTCATTTGTTGGGATCGAAATCTACGGCCTCAGCACGGCTGAACTGGGGGTCTATTCAGCTGCACCTGCTGTGGGGTATTTCGCCGGTAACTACCTTTCCGGGAGGTTTTCAATCCGGTTGGGGATGAACCGGATGGTGCTGTGGGGCTGCGTGGTTAACAGCGGCGGGGTGCTGCTGTCGCTACTGATTGCAATGGCAGGCACAGATACTGTTTGGACCTTTTTTGGCCTCATGTGCTTTGTCGGGCTGGGCAACGGCATGTCGATCCCCAATGCCACCGCCGGTGCAATCTCTGTGCGGCCGCATCTGGCGGGCACCGCCTCGGGCCTCAGCGGCGCCATCATGATCGGTGCGGGCGCGGCGCTCAGCGCCTTTGCAGGGATGCTTCTGGTGCCGGGGTCAAGCGCCGTGCCGCTGCTGGCGATCATGTTCGGCACCGCCATGTGCGGGCTGGTTGCGATCCTGCTGGTGGTTCTGCGGGAGCGGCAGATCGGCGCATAAGAGCCGCCACGGGCTTGCAGGGGTGAGTTTGCAATTATACCATTCGCAAGAATTGAATTTGCAAAGGCTCCTCTCATGGCCACCCAGAAACTTTACGCAGGCGCCAAGCTGCGCGAGATGCGGCAGCGGCTGGAGCTGACGCAGAAGGATTTCGCCGCCAAACTGGGCGTCTCCCTGCCCTATCTGAACCAGATGGAGAACAACAACCGCCCGGTGTCGACCACGGTGGTGCTGGCACTGGCGCAGGAATTCGGCATGGATGTGACCGAATTGTCAGCTGGGGACAGCGAGCGGCTGGTCAGCGACATGCGCGAGGCGATGGCGGATCCGGTGTTTGCCGATGACGCGCCACCGCTGGCGGACCTGCGGCTGACCGCCTCAAACGCCCCTGCCCTGACACGGGCCTTTCTGGCGCTGCACCGGGCTTACCGGCAGACCCATGAACGGCTTGCCTCATTGGATGAGGCGCTGGGGCGGGAGGACGCCCGCATTCAGGCGTCCCCCTGGGAGGAGGTGCGCGATTTCTTCCACTATTGCGACAACTACATCGACGCGGTGGACCACGCGGCGGAGCGGTTTGCCGCCACCAGCGACATCCGCGCGGCGGCCATTGCCGAGCTGGAACGCGGCGGCATCAAGGTGCGCCAAACCGAGATGGAGGGCTTGCGCCATTACGACGCCGAAGCGCAGGTACTGCATCTGTCGAACCGCTCCGCGCCGCAGACGCAGCTGTTCCAGATGCTGCTGCAGGTGGCGCTCCTGCGGCAGAACACCCTGCTGGAGGCGACCCTCGATTTTGCAAAGTTTCAAAGCGAGGAGGCCCGCGCCATCGCCAAGATAGGCCTCGCCAACTATTTCGCCGGCGCGGCGCTGATGCCCTATGGCCGCTTTCTGGAAGCTGCACAGGCCTGCCGGCATGACCTGGAGCTGCTGGCGATCCGCTTTGGTGCTTCGATTGAGCAGATTGCGCACCGGCTCTCGACCATGCAGCGGCCCGGCGCCAAGGGCGTGCCGTTCTTCTTTGTGCGGGTGGATCAGGCGGGCACCATCACCAAGCGGCACTCGGCCACGCGGCTGCAATTTGCCCGCTTTGGCGGCGCTTGCCCCCTGTGGAACGTGCACCGGGCGTTTGAAACCCCGGGCCGGTTCCTGCGTCAGCTGGCGGAGACGCCGGATGGGGTGCGCTATATCTCGCTGGCGCGGGATGTATCCAAGCCGGGCGGCTCGTTCGGCGCGCCGGTGCGCCGCTATGCAATCGCGCTGGGGTGCGAGGTGCGCCATGCAGATGCGCTGGTCTATGCCGACGGGCTGGATGTGAGCCAGGACAGCGCCTATGAGCCGATCGGCATCTCCTGCCGGATCTGCGAGAGGAAGGACTGCCATCAGCGGTCCGTTCCACCGCTGGAGCGGCGGCTGACCATCAACACCGACCAGCGCGGTGTTCTGCCTTATGAGGTAAGTTGAGAGGGTGCGTGCGGCGGCAATTTTCTTCGAAGAAAATTGCCAAGGATTTTGAAAATCCTTGGGTGCACGGCAGCTTGCAGCGCGGTGTGGTCAGCCGCGCAGGCGGTCCAGCAGGCGGGCCATCAGTGCGCGTTCTGCCCTGGCGGATGCTTGCGGCGGTTGCTTGGGCTGAACGGCTTCTGCTGGCTGCCACTGGCTCACGCGGTTTGGCGCAGGCTCCTGCGGCTGCGTACGGACCGCGGTTTCCGCCTGGACCAGATTGCGAACCCTGGCGAGAATCTCCGCATCGGACGCCTCTTCCGGCACGCCCTCGATCTCCTGCCAGCCCCCCGGCTGATAGACCTGTCCCATTGGGTTACTCCCTTGCACACTACACTGCAGCCTCAGGCCCGCGGACCCATTCCGGCTGCAGTCTGAAGATAGTGCAGCCGGTCACAATTTTGACGAATTTGCCTTAAATTCATCTAAATTGACCTTTACCGGGAGAGAAACACTCAACACTAACACGGGCAGCGCGGCACTGTTTCCGGTAAGGGATCAATCCAGCCGCTGCGAATCTTCTGGCAATAACGGCACGGGCCGACGCCTTACTCCAGCCCTTTCCAGAAGTGCTTGCGGTACTCTGCCTCGGTGATCACCTCTCCTGCCTTCCGCGCGGCCTCGCGGTCCTTGGGCGGCAGCTGTTCCTGAAGGTAATCCACCCGCTTCCACTCCGGCACCGGCATGTTGGCACCGTCAGCGGGCACATATTCAGAGCTGCCGGTGCGCTGGTAGCCGTGGATATAGCGGGGGCAGTTGGTGAAGATGGCCTCAAGCTCCACCTGGACCAGCATCAGGGCCTCCGGGACGTCTGCCAGCTGCGCCTCGTCTGTCACAAGGCTGGCGGTGCCCTGCAGCCGCAGGCGGCGGGGCTGAGTGAAGTCGATGAACAGCAGACCAACCTTGCTGGTGCCGGCGATATTGCCCGCCGACAGGAACATGCCGTTGCCGTCATAGACCGGAAAGCAGAGGGTGCGATCGTCGGGCATTTGCACGAACCCCGGGAAGCCGCCCTTGTAGGACACCGTCGGATAGCCGCGGTGATCCACGGTGGAGAGGAAAAAGAAATCGCTTGCGGCGATGAATTTCCGGTCCATCGGGGCCAGCGCCCGCCGCAGGACGTTGCCGTGCAGAGCGTCCGCCAGCCCGCGCGTGCCGAAGGCATCCTGCAGCTGGCGCTGCTCTGCGGAATAGAAATCAGCCATCAGTCGCACCTCCGCATTATTTCGGGGGAAGCATAGCACAAGGCCGACGGGCAGGTCCGGGATGCAAAAAGGGGCGCTGCAGACGCCCCTTCCTTCAGTAAATATTCAGACGGCTTGCGCCTTCGACAAGATCCCCCAGATCTCGTCCTTCAGCGCGGCGCGCTGTTTGCGCAGATCGGTTTCGGCCTGGTCGCTGACCGGCTCCACGTTGGTTTCCGCCCGGTGCACGGCGCGGTTCACTTCGTGGTATTCATCGGACAATTTGGCGAAATGCGCATCCGACTGTTTCAGCTGGCTCATCAGGGCCGCTTTTTCCGGGAATTCTTCGGCCAGTTCATGGGGAGTATTGGACACCTGCTCGCTCCTTCTTCCTAGGGTCGCTTGCAGATTATTTCCTCCCCTGCCCCTTCACTTTGACGCGGATCAAAAGATGCCTGCGGCACGCGGATTTTCGGGAAAATTCCGGTAATAAAAAGCCGCCCGCACAAAGGGGAGGTGGCGGGCGGCTTGCTGGCAGTGCAACAGGATCAGCGTTGCGCTTCGCGCCAGTTCGGGTTGAACCACGGCTCTGCGTTCGAGGACGGCAGGCGGCGGCCCAGGATGTGGTCAGAGGCCTTCTCACCGGTCATGATCGAGGGGCCGTTGAGGTTGCCGTTGGTGATCCGCGGGAAGATCGAGCTGTCGGCAACGCGCAGGCCATCGACACCGATGACACGGCATTCCGGGTCGACCACCGACATCGGATCATCCGCCGCGCCCATCTTGCAGGTACCGCAGGGGTGGTAGGCGCTTTCCACGTGCTCGCGCAGGAAGCCGTCGATCTCGTCGTCGGTCTGCAGGTCGGCACCCGGCTGGATCTCGTGCTTGAGGAACGGTTTCATCGCGTCCTGGGCAAAGATTTCCCGCGTCAGGCGCACGCATTTGCGGAAGTCGATCCAGTCCTGCTCGGTCGACATGTAGTTGAACAGGATGTTCGGCGCGTCCTTGGGATCGCTCGACGCCAGCGTGACCTCGCCGCGCGAGGGGGAGCGCATCGGGCCGACGTGGGCCTGGAAGCCGTGCCCCTCTGCCGCCGCCTGGCCGTCGTAGCGGACCGCGATCGGCAGGAAGTGGTACTGGATGTCCGGGTAATCCACGCCCTTGTCGGAGCGGATGAAGGCGGCGCTTTCGAACTGGTTCGAGGCCCCCAGGCCGGTCTTGGTGAACATCCACTGGGCCCCGACCAGGCCCTTGCCCAGCAGGTTCCAGTATTTGAACAGGGTGATCGGTTGCTTGCAGGCGAACTGGAAGTAGAATTCCAGGTGGTCCTGCAGGTTCTGGCCGACGCCGGGGCGGTCGGCAACCACGTCGATGCCGTGTTCGGCCAGGTGCTTGGCCGGGCCGATGCCGGACAGCATCAGCATCTTGGGGGAGTTCAGCGAGGACGCGGCCAGGATCACCTCGGCGTTGGCTCGGATCACCTCAACCTTGCCGCCGCGTTCGATCTCGACACCCACGGCGCGGCCGTCCTCGATCACCACCTTGCGGGCGAAGGCACGGATAAGGTCGCAGTTTTCACGCTTGAGCGCGGGCTTCAGGTAGGCGTTGGCGGCGGACCAGCGGCGGCCTTTGTAGACCGTCATTTCCATCGGGCCGAAGCCCTCCTGCTGCTCGCCGTTGTAGTCGGAGGTGACCGGATAGCCCGCCTGCTCGCCCGCCTTGACAAAGGCGTCATGCAGCGGGTTGTCGCGGGGGCCGCGGGTCACATGCAGCGGGCCGTCCTTGCCGCGCCAGTCCGGGTCGCCGCCGTGGCCGCGGTCGTTCCAGGTTTCCATGCGTTTGAAGTACGGGAGCACGTCAGCATAGGACCAGCCCGCCGCTCCGCTTTCGGCCCAGTGGTTGTAGTCGCCCGCGTGGCCGCGCACGTACACCATGCCGTTGATCGAGGAGGAGCCGCCAATCACCTTGCCGCGCGGGCAGACCAGTTCGCGGCCGCCCAAATGCGGTTCGGGCTGGGATTTATAGCCCCAGTCATACAGCGGCATGTTCATCGGGTAGCTGAGCGCGCCCGGCATCTGGATAAACGGCCCGGCATCGGTGCCGCCGTGTTCGATCACCAGAACCTTCTTGCCGGCCTCGCTGAGCCGGTAGGCCATGGCACAGCCGGCAGAGCCGGCCCCGACAATCACATAATCCGCGTTCATTTCCATTCTCCATCCGGCAGCCGGACGTTCTGGTCTGCTGCCGTTTTCTTCAGATTGGGCGGGCGCGCGGGGCGCCCTGCCCGGCCGTTGCTTTCAGGCAGCGCCGATCAGAACGCCGCTTCGACGTCGCCCATGCGGACGTAGACCGACTTCACCTGGCTGAAGTGCTTGATCGCCTCTTTCGAGTTTTCGCGGCCCACACCCGATGCCTTCACGCCGCCGAACGGTGCCTCGACCGGCGCGTCGTTGTAGGAGTTGATGAAGCAGCTGCCCGCCTCCAGCTGGCCGATCACCCGGTGGGCGCGGCTGAAGTCGTTGGTGAAGACGCCGGCGGACAGGCCGAACTCGGTGTCATTGGCGCGGGCCACAACTTCTTCCTCAGTCTCGAAGTCGAGGACCGACATCACCGGGCCGAAGATTTCCTCGCGGGCGATGGTCATGTCGTCGGTGACGTCGGCAAAGACGGTGGGCTGGATGTAATAGCCGGGCATGTCCGCACGCGCGCCGCCGCAGACAACGCGGGCGCCCTCTTCTTTGCCCTTTTCGATGTAGCCCAGCACGATGTTCATCTGGTTTTCAGTGACCATCGGGCCGAAGCTGGTGGCCTCATCCATCGGGTCGCCCAGGATGGCGTTGCCGGTGCGCTCCGCGAGGCGGGCCAGGAATTTCTCTTTGATGCCCTTCTGCACGAACACGCGGGTGCCGTTGGAGCAGACCTGGCCGGAGGAGTAGAAGTTGCCATTGATGGCGCCGCCGACGGCGTTGTCGATGTCGGCGTCATCAAAGATGATCAGCGGCGACTTGCCGCCCAGCTCCATGGTGACGTGCTTCATGCCTTCGGCGGCGGCGGCATAGACTTTCTTGCCGGTCGGCACCGAGCCGGTCAGCGAGACCTTGTCCACGCGCGGGTCGGTGACCAGCGCGCCGCCGACCTCGCCCATGCCCTGGATGACGTTGTAGATACCAGCGGGGGCGCCCGCTTCGTGCAGGATCTCGGCCACTTTCAGGGCGCAGAGCGGCGTGGTCTCGGACGGTTTGAACACCATAGAGTTGCCGCAGGCCAGCGCCGGTGCGCCTTTCCAGCAGGCGATCTGGGTCGGGTAGTTCCAGGCGCCGATGCCCACACACAAGCCCAGCGCTTCGCGCACGGTGTAGACCCAGTCCTCGCCCATCGGGATGTGCTCGCCGGTCAGGGAGCCTGCCAGGCCGCCGAAGTATTCCAGCGCGTCGGCACCGGAGGTGGCGTCGGCCACCAGGGTTTCCTGCAGCGGCTTGCCGGTGTCGTAGGTTTCCAGAACCGACAGTTCGTGGTTGCGCTCGCGCATGATGTCGGCGGCGCGGCGCAGGATGCGGCCGCGTTCGGTGCCGGTCATCTTGGCCCATGCCTTTTGCGCTTCCTTGGCGGTGGACAGCGCCTGCTCCACGATGGCCGGGGTGGCGGCGTAGACGGTGGCGATCTGTTCGCCGGTCGCGGCGTAGATCACCGGGATCGGGGTGCCTGCGGTGTCTTCGACGTATTCGCCGTTGATGAAGTGGCTGGCCTTGGGCTGTGCGGGATGTGTCATCTTGTGTGTCTCCAGCGGGGGTCTTCAGCAGGGGAGATGCTGAGTGGTTGCTATGGTTATTCGCCGCGGGGAAAGCGTTTGCTTTCCTCGAGGTTGTCGAGGTTCATGTGATTGCGCATGTAGCGCTCGGAGGCCTTTTGCAGCGGCTGGTAATCCCAGGGGTAGTAGCCGCCCTGGCGCAAGGCCTCGTAGACGACCCAGCGGCGGGCCTGGCTGGCGCGTACCTCTGCGTCGAAGGCTTCCAGGTTCCAGCGCGCCTCCGACTTGGCACGCAGGGTTTCCAGAGTGCCAGCATGGGCCGGATCGTCCGCAAGGTTGTTGAGCTCGTGCGGGTCGGATTCCAGATCAAACAGCTGATCAGGGTCGAGGCTGCAGCGGTTGTATTTCCACTTGCCATAACGGAGCGACACCAGCGGCGCATATGACGCTTCCGCGGCGTATTCCACGGCGACCGGTTCAGTGCGTTCCGTTCCATTGGCCAGCGGCACCAGGTTCTGGCCGTCGGTCCAGGGTTCGATTTCCGCCATATCGACACCGGCCAGCGCGCCCAGCGTCGGGGTCACGTCCAGTGTTGAGACCGGGGTTTCAATGAGGCCCGCGGGCAGGTCCGGCGCCGAGATCATCAGCGGCACGCGGGAGGAGCCCTCGTAGAAGCTCATCTTGAACCACAGGCCGCGTTCGCCCAGCATGTCGCCGTGGTCGGAGACGAACAGAATGATCGCCTCCTGCCTTGTGGTTTCCAGCACGTTCAGGATCTCGCCGATCTTGTCGTCCAGGTAGGAGATATTGGCGAAGTACGCGCGGCGGGAGCGTTTGATGTTCTCCTCGGTGATGTCGAATCTGCGCCAGTCGTTGGCGTCAAAGATCCGCTTGGCGTGGGGGTCGTGGTCCTCATAGTCCATGGCGGGGACTTCGGGCAGCAGGTGCTCGCAGTCCTCGTAAAGATCCCAGTACTTGCGGCGTGCCACATAGGGGTCGTGCGGGTGGGTGAAGGAGACGGTCACGCACCAGGGGCGGTCGTCCAGCCCGCGCGACAGCTCATAGAGCTTGGCGGTGGCGTTGTAGGCGACCTCGTCGTCGTATTCCATCTGGTTGGAGGTCTCTGCCACCCCTGCCCCGGTGACGGAGCCCATGTTGTGGTACCACCAGTCGATCCGCTCGCCCGGTTTGCGGTAGTCCGGGGTCCAGCCGAAGTCGGCCGGGTAGATGTCGGTGGTCAGGCGGTCCTCGAACCCGTGCAGCTGGTCGGGGCCAACAAAGTGCATCTTGCCAGAGAGGCAGGTGTAATACCCGGCGCGGCGCAGGTGGTGGGCGTAGGTCGGGATGTCGCTGCGGAATTCCGCCGCGTTGTCATAGACGCCAGTGCGCGAGGGCAGCTGGCCGGACATGAAGGAGGCGCGGCCCGGCGCGCAGAGCGGCGACGCGGTATAGGCGTTTTTGAAGCGGGTGGAGCGTTCCGCCAGTTTCTTCAGGTTCGGCGCATGCAGCCATTCGGCGGGGCCGTCCGGGAAAAGCGTCCCATTCAACTGGTCAACCATCAGGATCAGGATATTCGGGGCACTCATCGCGGACCTCCCAAGTTTTGGCGATGCTTTGCAAAGGCGCCTGGCAGGCCCGAAAGCGCTGCCAGGCAGTTAAAGGCTGGTCCCCTCATTCGGGGAAACTTGGGGGCCAGCCGGGAGACCGCCCTTAGTGGGCTGTCTTGATCTTCTCGAAGTCGAGCGTGTTTTCCTCAGGCGAGGCGTCGATGCTCATCACTTCGCTGCGCTTGAACAGCACGATGTAAGCCAGGCAGGCCACATAGATGCCGATGACCACGGTGCCGATCCACTGGATCTGCAGCCACTGGCTCTGGAAGGCCAGGGTCAGGCCGAAGAGCACAACAGCGTTGCCGACAACATAAGGAATGGTGCCGAAACGCTTGGCCGACAGGTTCAGGTTGTCGGTGTAGAGGCGGATCAGCGAGTCAAACGAGTTGACCACGAAGATGATGCCAACGGCGACCATGGAGACGTTGATCAGCAGCGTCGTTTCGATGCTGTTCAGGTGGTAGTAGTAGAGCACCGAGAACCAGATCCCCAGCGGGATCGACGGGAAGATCAGCAGCGCTGCCAGAACCTGCCAGGTGCGCAGGCCGCCGACAAAGCGGGAAGTGAACTGGCCGATCATGATGGACCATGCGAACCACCAGAACAGGTAGAACTCATGATAGTCGGTCAGCGGCAGCACAAACTTGTGGATGTTGGCAAAGTAGCCGCCGATGTTCGAAGCGGTGTCGGCAAAGGCGCCCAGGCCCATGCCCGCATAGGCCCACATGCCCAGGATCAGCGCCAAGAACAGCGCGGTGGAGCCGACCGACAGAATACGCACGTATTTGATGTCGGTGGAGGAGAAGGCGGCAAACAGGATCACCAGGAAGGTGATGACATAGAAGGCCGGGATCACGGTTTCGCCGTCGCCCATGAAGGTGGCGTAATACGGCAGGTAGATCAGGAACAGCGCGCCGGTGAAGGCGCAGGTGCCGATGATCACGATGTTGTTGATCCATTTCACCAGCGGGATCTCAAAGAACTTCACCCGCGGTTCGATCACGCAGAAATAGAAGGTCGTCAGGAAGTAAAAGCCCCAGATCAGGAAGCCCCAGAAGCCGAACTCCAGCGCCAGCGGGTTGGTGAAGCCATAGGCCGGTTCCGCCGCGGTGTCCGCGTAAAGCGGGAAGTCCCAGGCCAGCGGGAACATGATCAGGCCCACGTCCAGACCGGAGGTGAACAGGATGGCGATGAAGGTGAAAAGGTGAACGGGGGTCACGCCGACGTTGCGGACGTTCCACCACTTGATCACGCAGAACGCCACCAGCGCAAAGGCCAGCAGAATCCCGAACGAGATGATTGAAGTCATATGTCCCTCCCATTTCCGGGCGGTTTCCGCCCTCAGACATGGAACGGGTACATATCACAGCCGGCTGAAGCGCCAAACAGTTTTTTAAATGACCATTCAAGTTTCGAATTCGCGCGAACAACAGTTGAAACGCTGGCCCAATTACCGCACAACTTAATCATGAGCAGGAAACGCATTCGGGACATCCGCAACGAAGAGCTGATCGAAGCCACCATCGTTGCCGTGCACAAGCGCGGCTACGGTGTTGTAACGATGGCGGAAATCGCGCGCGAGGCCGGAGCATCGGCGGCCTCGATCAACTACTATTTCGGCTCCAAGGAAGGGCTGATGGAAGCCACCATGCTGCATCTTCTGGGCAAGCTGCGCCGTGCGATGAGCGAGGGGTATGCAACTGCGCGCACCCCGCGCGAGCGGCTCTATGCAGTGATGGATGCGAACTTTGCCGACGGTCTGTTCACCGTTCCCCAGTGCAGCATCTGGATGCAGTTCTGGGCAAATGCCCCCTATTCGCCGCGCCTGAGCCGGTTGCACCGAATCAACCGTGCCCGGGTGCGGAGCCATTTCCTGGCCGAGTTGCGGGCGCTGCTGCCTGCGGACCGGGTGGAGACCGCCCGTCAAGCGCTGCAGTGCTACATGGATGGGGTCTGGCTGCAGGCAGCGCAATCGGAAGAGGCGCTGGACCCGGATGAGGCCCGCGCCGCCGCGCACCGGGTGGTGGACCTGGTGATCCCCTGACCCGGGCACCGGGCCTCGTGATCGCCGGCCCTAGCGCACCCGCCGGTAGTCCAGCCGGATGCCGCGCGGCATATAGGTCAGCGTCATCCGGTCTTGTGTCAGCGCGTCGATCCGGTAGCACAGGCTGCTGCCGCGCAGGCTGTCCCAGGCCAGCAGGAAATCCGCCCCCTTGCCCCCCTGGCAGCTGTCTTGCACTGAGAGGAATTCCGGCGTCATCCGGCGTCCGCCGTAGCTTACCCGGCGCATCGCGCCTGAAATGGAAAACCTGTCCAGCGGGCTGCGCTCTGACAGCCACACGCCTTGCATCTTCTGCAGCAGCCCATCGTAGCGGTCCGGCACCCGCGGTGTCACACTGTGCAGGTCCAGCTCACCGAAAGAGCCGAAGCTGGAGATCATCTCCCCGTCGATTTCCAGGGGGGCTCCGCGCAGCAGCCCAAGCAAGTAAGTAAAGACCGGGTCTTCGACCTGCAGGCGGCCTTCGGACCCGATTTCCATGCCGTGGCCGACAAATTTGCAGGTGACGGTTTCCTCCGCGGTGTTCAGCCTGCAGCCCTGAAAGACCACCTCAGCCGTATAGTGCAGCCCGTCTTCTGCTATGTGATGCTGATCCTGCAGGCTGTCCGCGGCACCTTCGCCGCTGTGTGAACGGGTGCTGAGGAGCACGGGCTGGTTCAGGGACGCCTTGGCAAACCGCCGCCATGCCTGCCCCTGTCCGGTGCAATCGCCCCCGCGCGGGATGCGGAACTGGCCGGGTGCGGTACAGAACTGCACGCTGTCATCATGGAAGCGGTGGCCGGGGCTTTCGGCGCGGTAGTAGAGAAACTTGCCCGGATACCCCCGCGGCACCGGATCCGCGCAATCGCCCGGCTGCAGGTGCTGCCAGCCCTGGGCCACCCAGCTGCCGCCGTCGCGCAAAACCACTGCCAGGTGATGCAGGGCATCCGTATCGTTGCAGAAACGGGTCCCGGCCTGAGCGGCCGTCAGATCAAGGAGTGCTGCCAGCAGCAAGGCTGGCAGCCATAGGCATTTCATCGTCCACGGACCCCGGCGAATGTTCATAAATGCAGGATGTTATCCCAGCCATGTAACATCCATAAGACGATCAAACGCCAGCAACATTACCGGAGGATGAAAGGCTCTTCTTTTTTATCCTGGCTTCACGCCAGGAGATGAAGCTGACCGCGCCCAGGATCAAGCCGCCGCCGGAGAGCACCCAGACATCAGCGGGCTCACCGAAGGCCAGCGCGCCCAGCAGGGTGGCCCAGACCAGCTGCAGGAAGGTGACCGGCTGGGTAACCGCCACTGGCGCCGCGGCAAAGGCCATCGTCATGGTGTAGTGGCCCGCGGTGGCAAAGCAAGCGACACCAAACAGGATTGCAACCTCTGCCAGTGTCGGCGTCACCCAGACCGCGAGAGCAAAGGGGGCAAGGCCAAGGGTGACGAACACCGAAAGCATCCCCACCACCACCGCCGGACTGTTGCTGCCAACGGTGAACTTGGCAATCAGGTAGGAGGCACCGAAGGAGACCGCGGTGAACAGCATGGCGATATGGCCAGGGGAAACCTCTCGGAAGCCGGGGCGCAGGATGATCATCGCGCCGATCAAGGCGACGGCGATGGCGGTGATGCGGCGGAAGGCCAGCTTCTCGCCCAGGAACAGCGCCGCACCAAGGGTGACATAGACCGGCGACAGGTAGTTCATTGCCGTGACCTCTGCCAGCGGGATCTGGGTCATAGCGTAGAACCACAGGATCACCCCCGCCGTATGCACCACGCCGCGGCCGGCAAACAACGCCCAGAGCCGCGGTGTCAGATGCGCCCTGCGCAGCGCGCCAGCCATCGGGATCAGAAACACCAGCCCCAGAAGATACCGCAAGAAGGCGCTTTCGGCGGGCGGGATGCGGGTGCCAAGCGATTTGACCAGCGCTGTCACCGCCACAAAGCAGAGACCGGTCACAACCATCCAGAACACGCCCCTGAGAGGGTTCTGTGTGTGCTGAACAGGGGCGGCGGATTGGCTCATGGGCTGACAGAACACCCGTTCGGGCGGCGGCGCAAGACTTCACATGTGAATTATTTCCGGTTCTCGGGCAGCGGAATGAACTCCTGATCGTCTCCGGGCGGCAGCTTAAAGCGGCCATGCTGCCAGTCGCCAGCGGCCCAGGACACTTTGGCCGCTTCGATCCGGTCGCGGGAGGAGGCGACGAAATTCCACCAGATATAGCGCGGACCGTTCAGCGTCGCACCGCCCAGCGCCATCAGCCGGGCGCCCTCAGCACCGGCGGTCACGGTGATCTCATCGCCGGGGCGGAACACCATCATGCGGCCCGCCTCAAAGGTGTCACCCGCAATTTCCACCGAGCCTTGCGTGACATAAAGCCCGCGGTCCTCGTGGTCGGTGGGCAGCGGCAGCTTGGCGCCCGGGTGCAGCACCACATCGGCATAAAAGGTTTCGGAATAGAGGGTTGCCGGGGCTTTCTCGCCCCAGGCATTGCCAAGGATCAGGCGCACGGACTTGCCCTCGCCCTCCAGCACCGGCAGCGCCTCCTTGCCGTGGTGTTCAAAAGCAGCAGGCACATCCTCGTGGCTTTCGGGCAGCGCAATCCAGGTTTGGATGCCAAACAGGCTGCTTTTTCCCTGACGGGTGGCGGCAGAGGTGCGCTCGGAGTGGGTGACGCCCTGGCCTGCCACCATCCAGTTCACCTCGCCCGGATAGATCATCTGGTGGGTGCCCAGCGAGTCCCGGTGCTCGAACTCGCCCTGATAGAGGTAGGTGACGGTCCCGAGGCCGATATGGGGGTGCGGGCGTACGTCGATGCCCTGGCCGGTCAGGAATTCGGCCGGCCCGGCCTGATCGAAGAAGATGAACGGCCCGACCATCTGGCGGCGCGGCGCGGGCAGCGCGCGGCGGACCTCAAAGCCGCCGATGTCGCGGGCGCGCGGAATGATCACCGTCTCAATCGCATCAAGGCTGCCCGCGTCGGGGCATTGCGGTTCCAGTGCCGGATTCCAGCTCATCCTTCCCTCCTGTCTGCTGTCATGGGGGAAAGGTAGGACATTTCTGCGCAGGCGTTAGGCCCGCCTGCGCACAAGTGCTGTTCGTCACATCAAAAGGAGCTTGGCTGCAATTGCCCACATGGTGAGGCCGACAATGGCATCCAGCACCTGCCAGGCCCGCGGGCGGGCAAAGACCGGGGCCAGCAAGCTGGCGCCGTAACCCAGCGTGAAGAAGAAGGTGAAGCTGGCGATGGCGGCCCCAGCGGCAAAGATCAGCGGATCGGGATATTGGGCGGAGATTGAGCCGAGCAGAACCACCGTGTCCAGGTAGACATGCGGATTCAGCCAGGTGAGTGCCAGCACGGTGGCCAGCACCGGCAACAAGGCTGCGCCAGCACCCTCCTGCGCTGCCTCCAGCGTTTCGCCGCCCCGCAAGGCGGCGCGCAAGGCACGGGCGCCGTACCAGATCAAGAAGGCCGCACCGCCCCAGCGCATCGCCTGCTCGAACCAGGGCACGGCCACTGCCAGGGTGCCGAAGCCAAGAACACCCGCGGTGATCAGCAGAGCGTCGGACCCCGCGCAGGTGAGGCAGATCCAGAACACATGCTGGCGCCGCAGCCCCTGGCGCAGGACAAAGGCGTTTTGGGCGCCAATCGCCATGATCAGGCTGAGGCCTAGGGCAAATCCGGCAATCAGGCTGGGGGGCATGTGTGTCTCCATCGTTGTGCTGGGATTTGACTACTGCTCGCCCACCCATTAATCCAGTTAAAGAGATTTAAGTCAGATTAGAGTTGCTAATGCAGATGGATCCCAGCCAGCTGGCGGCACTGAGCGCTGTGCTGCGTCTCGGCACATTCGAGGCGGCGGCACATGCGTTGAACGTGACGCCCTCAGCCGTTTCACAGCGGATCAAGGCGCTGGAGGACCGCATTGGCGCGGCTTTGGTGCTGCGCGGGTCGCCCTGCACCGGTACGGCAGCGGGCCTTCGGATTGCCAAACACGCCGAGGACATCGGCCTGCTGGAGGCGCAGCTGGCGCGGGAACTGGCACTGGAGGCGGATCACGGCCCGGTACGGCTGCGGATTGCGGTCAATGCCGACAGTCTGGCGAGCTGGTTCATCGATGCGATGGCGGAGGTGGACGGCGTGCTGTTCGACCTGCTGGTCGATGATCAGGACCACAGCGCGGAGTGGCTGAGACGCGGCGAAGTTTCCGCGGCGGTCACTGCCAGTTCCAAGCCGGTAACCGGGTTTGACGCCTACCCGCTGGGCGCGCCGGAGTATGTGGCAACCACAAGCCCGGGTTTTATGGAACGCTGGTTTCCCGGCGGGGTGACGCCGGAGGCTGCCGCAAAGGCGCCCTGCCTGATCTTCAACGCCAAGGACAACCTGCAGCGGCTGTGGCTGGAACGCAATGTGGCCTCCGGGCTGGCGCCGCCCGCGCATTACCTGCCCTCGACCCAGGCCTTCATTGATGCGGCGGCTGCGGGCCTGGGCTGGGGCATGAACCCGCTGGCAATGGTTGAGCAAGACATCCGGTCCGAACGCCTGGTGCCGCTGATCCCGGACACCACGCTGCCGGTTCCCCTGACCTGGCAAGTGGCGCGGGTGATGGCCCCGGCCCTTGCCGAGGTGACCCGCGCCGTGCAGAAATCGGCGAAACGGTATTTGATGCAAAACTAATCCGGAAAGACCGCCCATGTTCTCCAAAGACACGCTCAGCTATGAACCGCTGCCCCTGCCCGACCGGGCGGAGTATTCCGAGGCGGAGATGCAGGAAAAGGCAGCCGCGTTCCTTGCGCATATGCAGCGCCGGCATACGGTGCGGGACTTTACGGATCAGCCGGTGCCGCGCGCGGTTATTGAGGATTGCATCCGCGCTGCTGGCACCGCGCCCTCGGGCGCCAATCACCAGCCCTGGTTCTTTGCCGCAATCTCAACCCCCGCACTGAAAGCGCAGATCCGCGAAGAGGCCGAAGAGGAAGAGCGCCGGTTCTATGCAGGCGGCGCGGGTGATGAATGGATCAAGGCACTGGAGCCGATCGGCACCAATGCAGACAAACCGCATCTGACCACCGCGCCCTGGCTGATCGTGGTCTTTGCCCAGCGCTGGGGCGAGTTCGCGGACGGCACCCGGTACAAGAACTACTACGTGCCGGAAAGCGTGAACATCGCCACCGGCGTGCTGCTGACGGCCCTGCATACCGCGGGTCTGTGCACGCTAACCCATACTCCGAACCCGATGAAATTCCTGAACGGCGCCTTGGGCCGCCCTGCGTCAGAGAAACCGACGATGATCATCGCCGTGGGCCACCCGGCAGACGATGCGATGGTGCCGTCGGTTGCCAAGATGAAAAAACCTCTGGAGCAAATCTGCCAGGTGTTTGAATGAAACCGCCTGCCGGATGACAGGCAGCCCGGCCTCCCTGCCCCGCAGCCTGTTGCTGCAAGTGGTTCTGCCGCGGGGGGTGGTGCTGCTGGTGTGGCTGGTGCTCAACCATGTGATCCGGCTGCCGGTGCCGCTGGCCTTTGCGCTGATCGCGGCGGACGGGGTATTCTTGCTTTGGCAGGCGCGCGCGTTTTTACGCAGCGCCGATGCCCATGTCCGAAGCACCAGCGCAATGGCTCCGGTCTGGGGCGGTTATCTGCTGCTGCTGTTTGCGGGGTTTGCGGCGCTGACCCAGTGGTGGGATGCGCTGCTGATTGCCCGGGCGGTGGAGGAACCTGCCTATGCCG
This sequence comes from Leisingera sp. ANG-M6, assembly GCF_000813905.1. NCBI lineage: Bacteria > Pseudomonadati > Pseudomonadota > Alphaproteobacteria > Rhodobacterales > Roseobacteraceae > Leisingera > Leisingera sp. ANG-M6. Next base: position 75,061 of record NZ_JWLG01000009.1, on the reverse strand, counting down.
AACAGCGGCGGCTGGAGCGTGAAGCGCTCTATAGCCTGTCGGTTTCCGGTGACGGGACAACGCTGGTGTTTGACGGGGAGATCACCTTTGGCCTGACCAAACGAATGCGGCAAATGGCTGGGGAAAACCCCGGCGTGGCTCAGGTGTCGCTGGCGGGGCCAGGCGGGCTGATTGCGGAGGCGCGCGGCGTTGCCCGGCTGATCCGGCAGCAAGGATGGGACACCCGTGCGGACGGGCTGTGCGCCTCTGCCTGCACCCTTGTGTTTGCTGCGGGCCGCGGGCGCGCCCTTGGGCCGGAGGGGCAGCTTGGCTTTCACAGCTATACCCTGCTGTTTGAAAGCGGGCTGCCGCAGATTGATTTGCAGAGGGAACAGGAGAAAGACCGCGCCTTTCTGCTGGAACAGGGGGTGAGCGCAGAATTTGCAGGCAGGATTTTTGCGGTGCCGGGCACGGAGCTGTGGCGGCCCAGCAGGGCAGAGCTGACCAGTGCCGGGTTGATTGGGCCAGACCAGCAGTGAGGGGGGGGGGGCGCTGCCCCCTCGGCCCCTTGGACCTCCCCCCGGGGTACTTGCACCCAGAAAGAAGCGCGGCAGTTTTTGAGGGCCCCGCATGGGCTTTGCATCAGAAAAAGCAAAAGGCCCGCCGGATTGGCGGGCCTTTGAATTCGTACCAGGCGCTGGCTCAGAGCTGCGCCATGACCTCGTCGGTGGCCTCAAAATTGGTGGTGACGCGCTGAACGTCGTCGTCGTCTTCCAGCGCATCGACCAGCTTCATCAGCTTCTGCATGCCTTCCAGGTCCAGCTCGGTGGTGGTGGTCGGCTTCCAGACCAGCTTGGTCGACTCGGATTCGCCCAGTTCGGTCTCAAGCGCGTTGGAGACGTCGTTGAGGTCGCTGTCGGCGCAATAGATGATGTGGCCGTCCTCGGCGCTTTCGACGTCTTCTGCACCGGCTTCGATCGCGGCCATCATCACGGTGTCGGCGTCGCCAACGGAGGCCGGGTACGTGACTTCACCCTTGCGTTCGAACATGAAGCCGACAGAGCCGGTTTCGCCCAGGTTGCCGCCGTTCTTGGAGAAGGTGGAGCGCACGTTGGAGGCGGTGCGGTTTTTGTTGTCGGTCATCGCCTCGACGATCACCGCAACACCATTGGGGCCATAGCCCTCGTAGCGGATTTCGTCATAGTTCTCGGCGTCACCGCCGATGGCCTTCTTGATCGCACGTTCGATCACGTCCTTGGGGACGGATTGCGACTTGGCTTCCTTGACGGCCAGGCGCAGGCGCGGATTCTTGTCGGGATCGGGGTCGCCCATCTTGGCGGCCACGGTGATCTCCTTGGCCAGCTTGGAAAACAGTTTCGACCGCGCCGCGTCCTGACGGCCCTTGCGGTGCTGAATGTTAGCCCATTTTGAATGGCCTGCCATGGTGCATCCTTGCTGCTGTATATCTGAATTGGCGCTCATATAGCCTTGGGATGCGCCGGCTTTCAAGCGCCCCTGCCCCGCTTTGCCCTTGTTCCGCGGGGTTTCGGGGATAAGCTGGCGCCATGACATATGATCAAGCCGTTTTGTTTGCGTTATTTGCTGCTGTCTTTGCCCTCCTGTTGTGGGGGCGTTTCCGCTACGATCTGGTGGCCTTTGCCGCGCTGATGGCGGGCGTGGTGCTGGGGGTTGTGCCAGCCAAAGACGCCTTTGCCGGCTTCGGGCACCCTGCGACGCTGGTAGTGGCGCTGGTGCTGATCGTCTCTGCCGGGCTGGTGCGGTCGGGCGCAGTGTTCCTGATCACCCGGACGCTGGTAGACAGTGCGCGGGGCCTGGGCGGACACATCGCGCTGATGGGCGGGGTTGGCGCCGTGCTGTCGGCCTTCATGAACAATGTGGCGGCGCTGGCGCTGCTGATGCCGGTGGACATTCAGACCGCACGCAAGGCAGGCCGTGCGCCGGGACTGAGCCTGATGCCACTGTCCTTTGCCACCATCCTGGGCGGCATGGTCACGCTGATCGGCACGCCCCCCAACATCATCATTGCCGCGATCCGCGGCGAGACGCTGGGGGAGCCGTTCAAGATGTTCGATTTCGCCCCGGTCGGCGGCATTGCCGCGCTGGCGGGGCTTGCCTTTGTCGCGCTGATCGGCTGGCGGCTGATCCCAGCGCGGGAGAATGCGGCCGGCGCGTCCGAAGCGCAGCTGGCGCCCTATATCGCCGAGCTGACGGTGGGCGGCGGATCTGAGCTGATTGGCAAGCGGCTGGGGGAACTGGACGAAGAGGCCGAGAAGGCCGATGTAGCGATCCTGGGCCTGATCCGGGACGGCAAGCGGCGCTATGGGCGCTCCGCCGCGGCGACGCTGCGCGAAGGCGACACGCTGGTGATCGAGGCGGAGCCTGAGGCGCTGGATGAGTTCCGCAGCGCGCTCAAGCTGGAGTTTGCCGATGCCGCACGGTCCGAAAAGCTGACGGCGGCGGGTGAAGGGCTGGAGCTGACGGAACTGGTGGTGCCGGAGACCGCCCGCATCCGGGGGCGAACGGCGCAGTCCGTCGGGCTGGCCTGGCGGCAGAGCGCAGTGCTGCTGGGGATTTCCCGCCAGGGCACGCGGATCACCCGCCATATCCGTCAGACAGAGGTTCAGGCCGGCGATATTCTGCTGCTGCTGTCCCCGCGGGGGCGCAGCGCCGATGTGGCCGACTGGCTGGGCTGCCTGCCATTGGCGGCGCGCGGCCTGTCGGTCACAGCGAACGACAAGACCTGGGCCGCCATCGGGCTGTTTGCCGCAGCGGTGCTCGCAGCCTCTGTCGGGCTGTTGTACCTGCCTGTGGCGCTGGGGCTGGTGGCCATCGGCTATGTTCTGCTGAAGATCCTGCCGGTGGCAGAGATTTATGACCATGTGGAATGGCCGGTGGTGGTGCTGCTGGGGTCGATGATCCCGCTGGGAGCGGCGCTGGACACATCCGGCGGCACGGCGCTGATTGCCAATGCGCTGACCGGGCTGACCGCGGGCCTGCCCGCCTGGGCAGTGCTGACGGTGCTGATGGTGGTCACCATGACCCTGTCGGATGTGCTGAACAACACTGCCACGGCGATTGTGGCAGCGCCTGTTGGCATCCAGATGGCGGAAACGCTGGGTGTTTCGCCCGATCCGTTTCTGATGGCTGTGGCAGTTGCCGCGTCTGCCGCCTTCCTGACCCCGATCGGGCACAAGAACAATACGCTGGTGCTGGGGCCTGGCGGCTACCATTTCGGGGATTACTGGCGGATGGGACTGCCGCTGGAGGCGCTGGTCATCGCCGTGTCCATTCCCGCCATTCTGGTGTTTTGGCCCCTTTGAGGACCACGCACCGGCTGCCGCTTATTGCAGTTGCTCTTGCTGAACCGGATGCGCGCGGGCGGCGCCGCTGGTCTGGGCTTGTGACACCAGCGCAATTGCGGTGGAGCCGGCGAGGACGACAAACAAAAACACTTTTCTGAAACTCATGGTCTTGGACCTTATGAAGACACTGCTCCTCTCCATATGGGCAATAGTTTAACAGTTTCATGTAACCGGGGTCACAGAAGGCGGCTTTTCGCCGCCTTTTTCTGTTTTAGAAGGGCTCAGAGCGGCCAGAAGAACGGGATGAGCAGCGAGGCCACCATACCGACGGTCAGGTTCAGCGGGATACCGACGCGCAGGAAATCGGTGAACTTGTATCCGCCCGGGCCGTAGACCAGCGTGTTGGTCTGATAGCCGATCGGGGTTGCGAAAGAGGCCGAGGCCGCCACCATCACCGCCACCACCAGAGGGCGCGGATCGACGCCCATGGCCTGTGCCAGCCCAATTGCAATCGGGGTGACGACCACGGCAACTGCATTGTTGGACACCAGCTCCGTCAGCACTGAGGTCAGGAGATAGACGGCCCAAACCAGCAGGAACGGCGGCAGCATCGACAAGGCTGGCGCAATGGCGTTGACAATCAGGGCCACCGCGCCAGAGCTTTCCAGCGCGGCACCGATGGCCAGCATCGAGAAGATCAGTGCTAGCAGACGCCCGTCGACAAAAGAAAATGCCTCATCCGCGTCGATGCAGCGGGTGATAAAGACCAGCGAGACCATCAGCAGCGACAGCATCAGGATCGGTGCGACGCCAAAGGCGGCCAGCAGCACGATGCCCAGGAGCGCAACAACAGCGATTGGTGCGTGGCTGCGGCGGTAGGCCCGCTGGGTCGGCTGCGAGACATCGGCCAGGTCCATGTCAGCCGCCAGGCGCTGGATATCGGCAGGCGCGCCCTCCAGCAGAAGGGTATCGCCGATCCGCACGACCAGATCGTCCAGCTGCACGCCGATGTTCTGGTTCCGCCGGTGCACCGCCAGCGTATAGACGCCATAGCGCCGGCGCAGGCGCAGGGCGCCCAGGCTGCGGCCCACCATCCGGCAGCCCGGGGTAATCAGCACTTCGACGGTCTGGGTCTCGATGGCGGACACCTGATCGACCCGTTTCAGTTCCTTGTTTGATTGCAGGCTCAGCAGCTCTGTCATCCGGGTCCGCAGCACTACCCGGTCGCCGACCTGCAGCTCCACCCCCTGAAGATTGCGGCGCAGAGAGGCGTCGCCGCGGATCACGTCGATGAGGCGCACGCCGGGGCGCTTGAACAGCTGCACGCCGGTGACTTCGCGGCCAATGAGGTTGCTTTCGGGCGGGATCACCGCCTCGGTGAAGAATTTCATCTTCGATTTGTCGCTGAGCAGCTCTGCCATGCTGTCGCGCGCAGGAAGCAGGCGCGGCGCGATGAAGCGCAGGTAGACCATGCCGTAGGCGACGAGGATCAGGCCCAGCGGGGTGACCTCAAAAATGGTGAAGGGCTTCAGCCCCTGCGCCCGCGCCACACCGTCCACCAGCAGGTTGGTCGAGGTGCCGATCAGCGTCAGGGTGCCGCCCAGGATCGCCGCATAGCTGAGCGGGATCAGCATCTTGGAAGCGGAGACGTTGAGGGTGCGGGCGATCTGGATGAAGACCGGGATCATCACCACCACCACCGGCGTGTTGGACACAACGGCGGAGGCGGTGACGACAAACGCCATCAGCAGAGCGACGGCCAGTTTCGGGTTTACTTCTGCCTGCTTCTTGGCGATCTGGGTGAAGGCGTCGAGTGCACCAGTGCGCACCAGAGCACCCATGATGATGAACATCGCCGCGATGGTCCAGGGCGCCGGGTTGGACAGAACCGGCAGCGCCTCGCCATAGGGCAAAACGCCAGTGGCCAGCATCGCAGCAACACCGGTCAGCGCCACCACTTCGGTTGGATAGGTTTCCCGCAGAAACGCCACGAACATCGCCAGGACAATTGCAAGCGCCAGAAATGCGCTGCCGGTGTCACCAAGTTGGAAGTACTGCATAAACCGTGACTTTGCCCATGTTGTTAAAGGCGGGATTTACGCGCCGCCATCGCGCAGTTTCCCCGAAACCAGAGGGCTGAGCAAGAATTTCCGGAAAAGCAGATGCCCAGCGGCGCGGAAAGGGCATTTTGCCCGGAAATCCGCGGCTTTAGCGTCAATTCTCCCGTCTGCTGGTGCTTGCAGCGGCGGCGGGTCCCGTTCAGGGGGCCGCTGGCTCGAGCAGCCCGCCGTTGCGAACCATGCGAATCTTGTTGGCGGCCCCGGTGCGGTCGTCGGTCTCGACAAACACGCCGGACAGCGTCGCCTCGCCATTTGCCGGGGTAAAGCGGGCCTTGGGCATGCCGGTCAGGAAGCGGCGCATCGGTTCGGCCTTGTCCATGCCGATGACCGAGTTGTAGTCGCCGCACATACCTGCATCGGTCAGATAGCCAGTGCCTTCCGAAAGGATCTGCGCATCCGCTGTCGGCACATGGGTATGGGTGCCCACCACCAGCGAGGCGCGGCCGTTGCAGAAGTGGCCCATCGCCATCTTCTCCGAGGTTGCCTCGCAGTGCATGTCGACGATGACCGCCTGCGCCAGCCCGCCGCGCGGGTGCGACTTCAGCACCGCCTCTACTGCGCCGAAGGGGTCGTCGAAGGCGCGTTTCATGAACACCTGCCCTAGCGCCTGCACCACCAGCACCTTGCGTCCGCCCGGCGCGTTGAAGAGTCTGTAGCCGCGGCCCGGCGCGCCTTTGGCAAAGTTCAGAGGCCGGATGATGCGCTGCTCTTTCTCGATGAACTGCAGCATGTCTTTCTGGTCGAAGGCATGATCTCCCAGCGTCAGGCAGTCGACGCCCGCATCCAGCAGCAGCTTGGCGTGCTCGCCGCTCAGCCCCATGCCGTTGGAGGCGTTTTCGCCGTTCACCACAACAAAATCGAGCCGCCACTCGTCACGCAGCCGCGGCAGGGTTTCGGTGATGGCACGGCGCCCGGCGCGGCCCATCACATCGCCAAGGAAAAGAATACGCATGCCCGGCTGGTAGGCAACGCGGCGCCAAAGAGCAAGGCCCCGCGGTGCGTTTTCGCATCGGTGTGGCGCCCGGCTCAGCTGTAGGCGCCCGCCGAATACGTCAGTTCGTAGCCGTGCGAATAAATTTCGAACACGTTGCCGAACGGGTCTTCGACATAGACCATGCGATAGGGCTTTTCGCCCGGATAATACTCCCGCACCGGCATCCGCTGCTTGCCCCCGGCCGCGACGATCTTTTGCGCCAGGCCCTCGACGTCGGGGTCCTGTACACAGAAATGGAAGAGGCCGTGACGGCGGTAGTCCAGATTGTCGGACGGCGCGTAATTTCCATCGAATTCGAACAATTCGATGCCGACGCGGTCGGCGGTGGACAGGTGGGCGATGCGCAGCCGCGACCAGCCGGCCCCAAACACATCCGTGCACATACGGCCAATGTCACTGTCGTCCTCCACCACTTCGGTTGGGTTCATAATGACGTAGAAGCCCATGACTTCTGCATAGAATTTCATTGCGGCGTCCAGGTCCGGAACAGACAGGCCGATGTGGGAAAAACTGCGCGGGGCGGTCAGCATCATAGTCTCCTTGGGTGGTGTTTCGCTTGTTGCCACCCGGAGATAGGGTTGCAGGAGAAGAAGGAAAAATTATCATTCATTATGCAATCCATAACGAAGTGAGCCAAAGATGCTGAATGCCACCTGGCTGGAAACCTTCACTGTGCTGAGCAGACTGGACAGTTTCACACGCACCGCAGCGCGGCTGAACATGACCCAGCCCGGGGTCACCCAGCACGTCAAGAAGCTGGAGCAGCAGGTGGGCAGGCCGCTGCTGGTCCGCCACGGCAAAAGCTTCAGCCTGACGGACGCAGGCGTTGCGCTGGCCGCGCTCGGCCGCAGGCGTCAGGCTGAAGAAGACGCGCTGCGCCAGGATCTGGGACAGGATGATCCCGGCCGCGGTCATGTGCGCATCGCCTGCCCTGGCGGGCTGGCGGTTCTGATCTACGCCGAGGTGGAGGTGCATCTGGCGCGCTGGCCGGAACTGACGCTGTCGCTGCAGGCGGCACCGCAAGCGTCTATCGAAGCACAGCTGCTGTCCGGGGAGCTGGATCTGGGCATCCTGCACCGTAAGCTGGACGCGCCGCGGCTGATGGCGGAGCGGCTGGGGCGCGACCGGCTGAACCTGATCCTGCCGTCAGGTGCGGCAGACAGGCCGGAGTTTGAAACGCTTCAGAAACTGGGGCTGGTGGACCACCCTGACGCCGCCGCCCTGGCAGACCGGCTGCTGGCGGCAAACTATCCTGACTATCGCGGCTCCGCCGGGTTGCGCAGGCGCGCCTTCCTCAACCAGATCGGCCAAATCCTGAGCCCGGTATCTGCCGGGGCCGGTTACACCATCCTGCCGCAAAGCGCTGTTCTGGCGCAGCAGGGCCAAGGAACCTTCCGCACCGCGGCACTGAAGGCGCCGCTGGAGGATGACCTGTGGCTGGTCCGGCAGAAGCAGGAGGCGCCGCCGGCGCGCCTCGCCTTCTTCGAAGCCGCGATCCGCAGAACCTGCGCCCGGCTAGCGGATTAGAACTGCAGAATGCGGCTTTCGGTTACGATCATGTCGAGCGGCTGGTCGGTGGGCTCCAGCGGCAGATCTTCGGCCTCCTGCGCATCGAAGGCAAAGCCGATCGCCAAGGTGCCCCGCTTGCCGCGCAGCAGTTCCAGCGTGCGGTCGTAGAAACCGCCGCCATAGCCGAGCCGCCCGCCCTTGGAACCGAAGGCAACCAGCGGCACCACCAGGATTTCCGGCTCAAAGAAGTCATCCACCTCAGGAACCATGGCACCGAAAGGTCCCTCGCGCAGCGCACCTTCGGGCTGCCAGCGGCTGAATTTCAAAGGCTGCCCCTGCCCCAGGATCACCGGCACGCCAACTGGCCCATGGGCTGCGGCTTCAGACATGGCGGGTACGGGGTCGATCTCAGTCCGGATCGGCATGTAGCCCGACAACGGCACGCCGCGGTAGCCCGCCAGCACCTCCGACAGGTGGCCTGCGGCGCCAGGGATATTGCGGGCGTGCGCCTCCTTGCGGCGGGCAAAGGCGGCTTTGCGGGCGGCGGCCTTGATTTCAGTCAGATCCGTCATGGCGGTCTCCTAGAGCAATAGAACGGCCGCAAGGCCCAGGAAGGCGAAAAAGCCCACCACGTCGGTCACCGTGGTCACAAAAGCGCCAGAGGCCAGCGCCGGGTCAATTCCGGTTTTCTCCAATAGAACCGGGATCACCGTTCCTGCCAGCCCCGCCACGACCAGATTGACCACCATAGCGACGGCAATCACCACGCCCAGCATCGGCGAGCCGAACCAGGCCAGGCCCACCAGCCCCATGACGATGGCAAAGATCACCCCGTTGACCAGCCCCACCAGCACCTCCCGCCGGATCACCCGCCAGACGTTGGAACCGGTGAGGTCGCGGGTGGCGATGGCGCGCACGGCAACCGTCAGCGACTGGGTGCCCGCATTGCCGCCCATCGAGGCAACAATCGGCATCAGCACCGCCAGCGCCACGATCTGGGCAATTGCCGCCTCAAACTGGGCAATCACCAGCGAGGCCAGCACCGCTGTCACCAGGTTCACCGCCAGCCAGGGGAAGCGGCGCTTGGTGGTCTCGATCACCCGGTCGGCAAGCGAGCTTTCCTCGCCCACACCGGCGAGGCGCAGGATGTCCTCCTCGTGTTCCTCGTCCAGCACGATCATCGCATCGTCGATGGTGATGACGCCAACCAGCCGCCCTTCGTCATCGACCACAGGGGCCGAGATCAGGTGGTACTGGTTGAAGGCATAGGCCACGTCCTCCTCGTCCTGATCGGCGGGAATGACCTGAAAGGTGTCCTCGACCAGGTCGGTCAGCGTCACATGGCGCTTGGCGCCCATGATCCGGCCCAGGGTCACGTTGCCAACCGGATGCAGGCGCGGATCGACCAAAACAACATGGTAGAATTGCTCTGGCAAATCGTCGGAGTTGCGCATGAAATCAATGGCCTGCCCGACGTTCCAGTGCTCGGGCGCCATTACCACTTCGCGCTGCATCAGGCGGCCGGCGGAGTTTTCCGGAAAGCTCATCGACTGTTCGACGGCGACCCGGTCGGCGTCTTCCAGCGCATCCAGGATGGCTTCCTGCTGCGGCACCTCCAGGTCTTCCAGCAGGTCGACAACGTCATCGCTGTCCAGTTCCCGCACCGCATCCGCCAGAACCATCGGGTTCAGGATCGAGATCACCTCTTCGCGGATGCTCTCGTCCAGCTCCGACAGGATCTCGCCGTCGAATTCCCGGTCATAAAGCCGGATCAGGCTGATCCGGTCATCGGAATCGATCTGTTCCAGAAGGTCGGCGATGTCGGCTGCGTGAAGGTCTTCCAGAAGTTCCGTCAGAGCCTTCTGATCGCCCTGCTCTACCGCCTCCAGAACCTGCGAGACCATCTTGCGGTCGAGGTCATAGGCATCTTCCTGAGACTGGTCGCCGGTGATGTTGTCGCCGCTGCTCATCTGATGCCCCCCGAATTTATTGGTCTTTGCGTGCAAAATAGAAGAGGCCGCCACCGGAAAACAATGGCAATGCTGCAATTTACCCGCGCCCTTCCGGCGGGTATCCTGCGCGGAGCCATTTTGCAAGGAAAGGGTTCAGCGCATGGGCAACGGTTACATCCTGAAGGGGCAGGTTCTTGCCTTTTCCGCGTCTCCCTTTGCAGGCGAGCGCCCAGAGGACGCGGCCCGGCTGCTGGACGCGGTGGCAGTGCAGGACGGGCGGATTGCAGGGGTCGGGACGCTGGCAGAGATGCAGGCGCTGCTGCCGGAGGCGGAGACCGTGGATCATTCCGGCAAGCTGATCATGGCGGGGTTCGTCGATGCCCATGTGCATTACCCGCAGACCGCAATCATCGCCAGCTGGGGCAAGCGGCTGATCGACTGGCTGAACAGCTACACCTTCCCGGAGGAAATGAGGTTCGGCGACCGCGCCTATGCGGATGAAATCGCAAACCGCTATTTGAATCTGACCGCGGCGCACGGCACCACTACGGTCTGCAGCTACTGCACCATTCACCCGGAGAGCGTGGATGCATTCTTTGCTGCGGCGCAGGCGCGCGGGCAGCGAGTGGTTGCGGGCAAGACCTGCATGGACCGCAATGCGCCGGAAGGGCTGCGGGACACGGCGCAATCGGCCTATGACGATAGTGACGCGCTGATCGGGCACTGGCACGGGGTGGACCGGCTGGAATACGCCATCACACCACGGTTCTCCCCAACCTCGACCCCGGAACAGCTGGAGGCAATGGGCGCGCTCTGGGCCAAGCACCCGGAATGCCTGATGCAGACGCATCTGAGCGAGCAGACCGATGAGATCGAGTGGGTGAAATCGCTGTTCCCGCAGGCCCGCGATTATCTGGACACCTATGAGGAGTTCGGCCTCTTGGGCGCCAAGGGGCTTTACGGCCACGCCATCCACCTGGAGGAACGCGAGCGGCACCGGCTGCGGGACTACGGCGCGGCGCTGATCCATTGCCCGACGTCGAACACCTTCATCGGCTCCGGCCTTTTTGACATGGCCGGGCTGATGGCCGAAGGCCAGCGGATCGGCCTTGCCACCGACACCGGCGGCGGGTCGAGTTTCTCGATGCTGCGCACGATGGCAGCGGCCTATGAGATTGGCCAGTTGCGCGGCACCCCGCTGCACGCAGCGCAGCTGTTGTGGCTGGCGACGCAAGGCTCGGCCACAGCGCTGCGGATGGAAGGCAAGACCGGCAACATCGCGGCAGGCATGGAAGCGGATTTGGTGGTGCTGGACCTCGCCTCCACTCCGGCCATCGCCCAGCGGTCAGCGCGGGCCGAAGACATTTGGGAAGCGGTGTTCCCGACCATAATGATGGGCGATGACCGGGCGATTGCCGAGGTCTGGATCGGCGGCCGGCAGGTTTAGGAGAGGCGCTGATGCGCCTCTGCCTGCTGCGGGGATATTTTCAGCCAGATGAAGGCCGGATCTCTCACTGCATTAGCCGTTGCGCCAGCTGGCCGTGGCGTTCGATCAACTGCGGCAGGTCCAGGGTGGTCAGCTCGCCGCTGCGGATAATCTGCTTGCCCTCGACAAACAGATGCTTGACCTGAGCTGGGCCGGCCAGCAGCAGCGCCGCCGCGTCCCAGCTTCCGCTGGAGGCCACACCCCTGGTGTCCCAAATAGCGATGTCGGCGCGCTTGCCCGGCTCCAAGCGGCCGCAATCAGGGCGGCCCAGCACGTCAGCGCCGCCGCGGGTGGCGATCTCCAGCGCTTCATAAGCGCTCATCGCGTCAGCCCCGTTTGCAACCCGCTGCAAGAGCATGGCCTGGCGCGCCTCCGCTGAGAGGCTGGCCATGTCGTTGCTGGCGGAGCCGTCCACGCCCAGCCCTACCGGCACGCCTGCATCCCGCATCGCGCGCACCGGCGCTATGCCGCTGCCAAGGCGGCAATTGGAACAGGGGCAATGGGCCACGCCGGTGCGGGTTCTGGCAAAGAGATCAATCTCTTGCACGTCAAGTTTCACGCAATGGGCATGCCAAACATCATCGCCGGTCCAGCCCAGCTCCTCTGCGTACTGGCCGGGGCGGCAGCCGAATTTCTCCTCGGAATAGGCGATGTCCTCGTCATTTTCGGCCAGATGTGTGTGCAGCATAACGCCCTTGTCACGGGCCAGCAGCGCGGCGTCGCGCATCAGCTCGCGGCTAACTGAAAACGGCGAGCACGGCGCCAGACCGACGCGGCACATGGCGCCTTCGGACGGATCATTAAAAGCATCCACCACCCGGATCATGTCGTCGAGGATGGCGCGCTCTTCCTCGACCAGGCTGTCCGGAGGCAGTCCGCCGTCGCTTTCACCGATGCTCATGGCGCCGCGAGTCGGATGGAACCGCACACCGATGTCGCGGGCGGCATGGATGGTGTCCTCCAGCCGGGCGCCATTGGGATAGAGGTACAGGTGGTCGGAGCTGAGGGTGCAGCCAGACAGCGCCAGTTCGGCAAGGCCCAACTGAGCGGAGATGAACATTTCGTCCGGGCCAAAGCGCGACCAGATCGGGTACAGCGTTTGCAGCCAGCCGAACAGCAGCGCGTCCTGTCCGCCCGGCACCGCGCGGGTCAGGTTCTGGTACAGGTGGTGGTGGGTGTTCACCAGCCCGGGGGTGACCACGCAGCCGCGGCCGGAGACCACCTCTCCGCGGGTCTGAAGCCCCTGCCCCACTGCGGCAATCACTCCGCCACGGATCAGCACATCAGCACCGTGCAGAACACGACGGGAATCGTCCATGGTCAGGACGGTATCAGCGTTTTGAATCAGGATCTCTGTCATATCCACACACTCCAATAGACAGCCCGCTTCATGGGAATGTGTGATCGGCCGATGGAAAACGGGCGAAGAACCGGCCTGCCGGGAGACTATAGACCGGGGCCGCCGGTTTCAACCCGTCTGCGTCTGGCGCAGCAGTTCCAGCGCGGCGGCGTGGATTTCCGCATTGGCCGCTGCCAGGGCGCGGCCGCCATTGTGCGCCGGGTTGCCCTGCCAGTCGGTGACAACGCCGCCCGCCGCCTGGATCACCGCAATCGGCGCCTGAATGTCATAAGCGTTGAGGCCCGCCTCGATCACCAGATCCGCCTGCCCTGCCGCCACCAGCGCATAGGCGTAGCAATCCATGCCATAGCGGGTCAGCTTGGCTTGCGCCGCCACGCGTTCAAAGCCTGCACGCTCTTCCGCGGTTCCGACCTCAGGGAAAGTGGTGAACAGGATTGCATCCGACAGCGCCGCTGTGCCGCGGGTCCGCAAAGGCATTTCACCCAGCGGACCGGTCATCGAGGCAATCTCCGCCCCGCCACAGAAACGCTCGCCGGTGTAGGGCTGGTCGATCACGCCGAGGAAGGGGCCGTTGTCATCCGACAGCGCAATCAGCACGCCCCAGGTCGGCGTGCCACTAATGAAGCCGCGGGTGCCGTCGATCGGGTCCAGCACCCAGGTGCGGCCTGAACTGCCGGCCGCGGCACCGAACTCCTCACCCAGGATACCGTCCTCGGGACGCAGATCTGCCAAGACCGCCCGCATCGCCTGCTCGGCGGCCCGGTCGGCTACGGTCACCGGATCAAATCCGCCGACGAGCTTGTTCTCGGCATTCAAGGAGGGGGCTCTGAAATGCGGCAGGATGGCAGCGCGAGCCGCGTCTGCCATCCTGTTCGCTACGTCTAGGTCCGTGAGTGATGCCTGTGTCATACCCGAACGGGTGCCACCCAGACGCTATCATTGCAAGCGCAAACCCTGCCACTCACCGGTTTTGCGCTGCAAATTCCTGTCAGGCCCGGGTTGTGATCCGGGCCCTGCCCCGTCTCAGGCAACGTCGCTCAGCACGCGGGCCAGTTCAAACAGGCGGCGGCGCTGGTTTTCCGGGATTGAATAATAGGAACGCACCAGGTCCAGCGCTTCCTTGTCCCCCATCAGGTCCTCAGGCACGGAGGCTTTCTCAGCCGGGGCCTTGCCCTCTTCCTGCAAGCCTTCGAAGAAGAAGCTCACCGGAACTTCCAGCGCATCGGAAATATCCCAAAGACGGGAGGCGCTGACCCGGTTGGCACCGGTTTCATATTTCTGGATCTGCTGGAACTTGATGCCGACCTGCTCGGCAAGCTGCTGCTGTGTCATACCGATCAGCCACCGGCGGTGGCGAATGCGCTTTCCCACGTGCACGTCTACGGGATGAGCCATGCGTTTCTCCTAACTGTCAATTTGGCCAAATTCCGGACCGCTCTACCAATAAAGTGCTCTGGCAGCTTCGTATGCCTGCCGGAAGCACGATCCCCATCAGCACGATCAGTCTTCAACCTCTGAGCAAAAGTGTACAACCCTTGCGGTTGATTGCAAGGCTGCCGTCGCCCTTGACGGGGACTTGCAACCCAAGATCATGATTTCACGCAGCATTTTTCCAAACGTTTTATTGCCAAGCGGCTGCGGATCGCGTACCTCCCCAGAAATAGCGAGGTGTAAGCTGCAGCGGCACACCGGCAGTGTGCCCCGGCGAATCAAGCCGATTCCCGCAAAAGGTGAGGAGAACACATGCAGGCTTTCCAAGTCTCCGCTTTTGACAGACCAGCAACCCTGACGGAAACGCAATGCCCGGCACCCGGTCCAGGCGAGGCCGCTGTTGCGCTGCGTGCCTGCGGGCTGAACTTTGCCGATCTTCTGATGATGAAGGGCACCTATCAGGACACCCCTGCGCCTCCCTTTACCCTGGGGCTGGAATCGGCCGGGGTGGTGACGGCGCTTGGTGATGGCACGGAAGGCTTTGAAATTGGCGACCGGGTCGCAGTGTTCAGCGGCGCCGGCGGGCTGGCGGAGGCAGGTGTCTTTGATACCGCCCGGCTGATCCGGATTCCGGATGCGATGAGTTTCGAACATGCCGCGGCGATGCAGATTGCCTATGGCACCAGCCATATGGCGCTGGATCACTGTGCCCGCCTGCAACCCGGCGAGACCCTGCTGGTAACCGGTGCCGCGGGCGGAGTCGGGCTGACGGCGGTGGAAATCGGCAAGCTGATGGGGGCAACGGTGATTGCCCAGGCCCGCGGCCGGGACAAGCTGGATGTGGCCGCTGCTGCCGGCGCCGATCATTTGATCGACGCCGGTGAGGACCTGCGCAATGCGGTCAAGGCGCTTGGGGGCGCCGATGTGGTTTATGATGCGGTGGGCGGCGATGTGTGGAAAGCCGCCTTCCGGTCCGCCAACCCCGGTGCGCGGCTGCTGCCGGTGGGCTTTGCCGGCGGAGAGGTGCCGCAGATCCCGGCCAATCACCTGCTGGTGAAGAACCTGACGGTGATCGGCTTCTATCTGGGCGGCTACATGAAGTTCCGGCCCGATGCGGTGCGCAAGTCGTTTGAGACACTGTTCGCCTGGCATGGCGAAGGCCGCATCAAGCCGCATATCAGCCACACGCTGCCGCTGGCGCAGGCCGCCGAAGGGCTGGAACTGCTGCGCAGCCGCAAATCCACCGGCAAGGTGGTGATCACCATGGACGGCAGCTGACAGGCCCAGCGGCAGCAGTCAGGGCTCCCGCCCGCAGACAGAGCATTTCTGCAAAATGCACCGCAGCGGTTGGGCCAGGCTCAGCGCCTGCGGCGCTGAGCCTGGCCCAAGGCCGCCAAGGATGCACTGGCGAAGCCAGGGCAGCCTGCGGGCGCGGGAGCTCTCCCTTGCTTGCGGCTCAGCTGGCGGCGCGCAGCGGCGTGGACCATAGTCCCTGGAACCCCTGCCGGATGAACTCCGCCAGTTCCTCGACATAGGGCGCATGCACGCGTTCTGCCCCATAAAGATTGATATGCTGCATTGGCAGCTCCGGCAGGCCGCAGCCCGGGCCGATCAGTTCCTGATAAGACGGCTGGGTGCCTTCCATCAGTACCCCAACCGCCAGGTCGGCGCTGATTGTCGCCTCAACCGTGCGGTCGGAATCGCTGTCCAGCGCCATTTCCCATTCGATGCCTGCCTCATCCAGCGCCGCCGTGGCGACCGGGCGGAAGCTGCAGTTGCGGCAGAAGCCAAGCCGCAGGGGCCGCTGCCGCCAGACCGATCCGTCCGGCGCGCCAGCCCAGCGCAGCGGCATGCTGTGGATCGTCTCTGCCCCCTCACCCGCGCCGGTTTCGGTGGTCAGGATCAGATCGAAGGCACCGCGTGAAAACTCGGTCTTCAGATCACGGGTGTTGGAAGTGCAGAGGTTCACATTGACCCGCGGGTAGCTGAGGCTGAACCGCTTCAGCACCTGCGGGATGACCGGGTGCACCACATCATGCGGCACCCCCAAAAGCACCTCGCCCTCAAAAGCCTGATCGGTCAGCCGGCTGATCACTTCATCGTTCAGCGCCACCATCTTGCGGGCATAACCCAGCATCTGCTCGCCCTCGGCCGTCAGCGCAATGGTGCGCCCGGACCGGTCCAGCAGTTCCAGCCCAAGGAGCTCCTCCAGCCGCTTCATCTGCATGGAGACCGCGGACTGGGTCAGATGCAGGAAACCGGCGGCGCGGGTCACCCCACCGTATTCCGCCACCGCCACAAAGGAGCGGAGCGTGGTGATATCGAGATTTCTTACCATCACAGAACCTGATTCATTGGATCAAAAACATTCGTTTTAAAAATATGCCACAGAGGCCCATATTCATCAACACAATTGATCACCCAGAAGGGATGCATCACAATCTCAACTGAAGGACCAAGCCCATGACCCTCGCAACCTCTGCCTGCACCACCTCTTGCCACCGCGTGAAACCGCAGCTTTCCCTGACCGCACGCCTGCGGCTGCATCTGGCTGCCTGGCGCCAGCGCCGCCAGCTGTCCCGGCTGGATGACCGCGCGCTGGAGGACATCGGCGTGACCCGCGCCCAGGCGGACGCGGAGGCCCGCGGCGGGTTCTGGAGAGCGCCGGATCATTGGAGTTTCTGAGGAAGCGGCCCCCTCACAGACGCCAGCCTGACGGACGGGCCGCCGCAGTGCGGCCCGTTTGGTTGTTTTTCATGTATTTCTTTGCCCGAAATACTTGAACCGAACTCCGCTTCACCCGATATTTGGCAGGAAAGCTGCGGCCCGCGGTCCCACTCGTGTGCCGGCAGCGAGGGAGTAGATTACGGAGACCATTCCAAATGGCACAATTCGACAGCATCCGCTCTGCCGCCGGCGCCCGCGCCCAGCAGATTGATGAGGGCCTCCGCGCCCATATGAACAAAGTCTATGCCACCATGTCGGCAGGCACGTTCATCACCTTCCTGGCCGCCTGGGCGATTGCCGGGCTGGCAGTCACCTCGGACCCGGCCAACGCCGTGGCCCAGCTGAGCGCTGACAAATACCTGACCAACATCGGCTATGCGCTTTATGCCTCGCCGCTGAAGTGGGTGATCATGTTTGCCCCGCTGGCCTTCATCTTCGGCATCGGTGCCGCCGCCAACCGTATGTCCGCGGCCGGCGTGCAGCTGCTGTTTTATGTCTTTGCCACCGTGATGGGCCTGTCGATCAGCTCGATCTTCCTGGTCTTCACCGGCGAAAGCATCGTGCAGGTGTTCCTGATCACCTCCATCGCCTTTGCGGGCCTGTCGCTGGTGGGTTACACCACCAAGAAGGACCTCAGCGGCATGGGTTCCTTCCTGATCATGGGCCTGATCGGCCTGATCGTGGCCTCGATCGTTAACATTTTCCTGGCGTCCTCCGCCATGGCATTTGCGATCTCGGTGATCGGCGTGCTGATCTTTGCGGGCCTGACTGCATATGACACCCAGCGCATCAAGAACGACTACCTGCAGATGGCCCACGCCGGCGACCAGGAGTGGCTGGCAAAGTCAGCGATCATGGGCGCCCTCAGCCTCTATCTGGACTTCATCAACATGTTCATGATGCTGCTCCAGCTGCTTGGCAACCGCGAATAACCGCAGGCCACATTCCAAACAGCGAGGGGCGGATCTCAACGATCCGCCCCTTTTCATTTGAACAACAATAACAAGGGGAACACCCATGAAAATCATTGAGATCCCGGCGTCCGAGGCAGGCCGTTTGCTGCCGCTGTTGCAGGACCTGCACGCACTGCACGCGAAACATCAGCCGGAGAGGCATGTACCGGCCCCTGGCAGCGGCGATCTGACCGCCTGGCTGCAGGACTGGCTGAAGCAGGACAACGTCTGCGCACTGGCTGCTGAAAGCCCGCAGGGGGCGCTGCTGGGCTACCTGATTTATGAACTGCAGGACCGCCCCGCCCTGCCGGTCCGGGCGGCCGAGAAGCGCGCCATGCTGCACCATATCTCCGTCACCGAAGCCTGGCGCCGGATGGGTGTTGGCAAGGCGCTGGTGGAGGTCATGAGGACGCGGGCGCTGGCGGAAGGCGCGACCGTGGTTGCGGCCACCTATGCGCCGTTCAACAGCGCCTCCGCCGCGCTGATGCAGGGCATGGGGATGGAACCTGTGCTGACCGTGGCAGAGTGGCGCGCCTGAAGTCAGCCCCCGGAACAGTCGAGGCCGGCGGAGATGGCAACAATGCCCTGGCGGCCCGCAAGCTCACTGAGGCCGCCGTACACGCGGCAGCCTGAGACGCTGCGGATCAAGTTCAGCAATTGCACCTCGGCAATCTCAGGCAATACAGGCACCGCACTGGTTCCGGCTGCGCTCAGCACCGCAATACCGGCGCTGCCCTCGCGCATCACACTGAGGGCCAGCCTGCGTCCGTTGATGCCGACGCTATGCTCGGCAACCACCTGACGGGCTGTCCCGCCCTCCCCGGCAGTTCCAGCTGCGGGCAAAGGCTCAACGCTGACCGCCGGGGGCAGCGGCACCGCCGCCTTGGTCTCAAAGAAACTGGAAACCGGTGCCCCGGCCACTGACATTACCGCTGCCAAGAAGAAAACCCGCACTGCACATCCACCCGTTCATTTGTTCACCCAGGGCATCAGGCTAGGCGTGAAATGGGGCGAGAAGGTGCCGGGGCGCAGGACAATGCGCGCAGCTTTTTCCGACAATTGAAGGCAGCAGGCATACGGACCACATGCCCCAAAAGAAAACGGGCCGCGCAGCGCGACCCGTTTCCGGAAATCATCTCGAAAGGAAGGCTTACTTGATTTTGCCTTCTTTGTACTCGACGTGCTTGCGCACAACCGGGTCATACTTACGCACAACCATTTTCTCGGTCATGGTGCGTGCATTTTTCTTGGTCACATAGAAGTGGCCGGTGCCCGCGCTCGAGTTCAGGCGGATCTTGATGGTGGTCGGCTTCGCCATGGTGCTTCTCCTGCGTCCGAAAAGGCAGGGGCCTCTCGGTAAATTCCTATCTGAAGCCCGGCTTTTACCCGCCCTGTGCCCCAAGTCAACAGCCAAATCGCCCGGAAGCCGCCCCGGAAGGCCAAATCTGCCGCCCCGGACGGCAGAACCGGGGTTTTCGGCTGCGCAACCCCGCTGAAACACGGTGAAACATGGCCTTACCAGCTGTTTGCCCCATTTCATTGGCATAACCCGCCGCGCCACATACCGAAAGCCCTGCCGATGCCTGAGCAAGGGGACCCCCGCCAGACAGATCCGCAACCGAATCTTCTGGTGCGCGCTGTGGCCGGGCTGTCGGTTTCACTGCGGTACAAGCTGCTGGCCGCCTTTCTGACCGGGACCGGACTGGTGATCCTGCTTGCCATTCTGGGGTTGCAGACGTTGCAGCAGGCAAATGAACGGACCCGCCTGCTGATCCGCGATCAGCAGCAGATCGCAGCTTACAACCGCATCTATCAAAGTGCAGGCGACACCATGGTATTTGCCCTGTCCAGCAAAACCGGGTCTCCTGGAAGGATGGGGGTGCCCTCTGCCCAGGCCCTGAACGAAGCTAATGACCTGACGGTGATCATCGCCCGTTACGCACGGCAAGTGGAACGGCAGAAGCTGCCAAGGGATCCCCGGCTTGCAAACCTGCAGAAAACCGCAAGCCGCCTGCCGGGGGTTGCGGCAGACCTCGTGCAGGCGCGCAGGTCGGGTGAGATGGCCAAGGTCGCGGAGCTGGTCGATAAACAGTTCACCCCAATCGCCCTGAGCCTGCAACGCGATGCTTATACAATCGCCAAGAACATCGAACGGCGGATGAACCTGCGCGCACAGGAAACCGCGAGAGCCTACGGGCGCGCCCGCGCCCTGGTCATCGGGGCCAGCGCGGCAGCCGTTCTTTTGTCGCTGCTGGCAGGCTATGCAATTTCCTCCTCCGTGCTGTGGCCGGTGGAGCAGATCGGCCGCACCCTGAGTGCGGTCGCCTCCGGGAAATTCACGGCCCGGGCCAGGGTTTCAAACCGGGATGAATTCGGCGGGCTGGCACGGAATGTGAACAGCATGAGCCGCGAACTGGGCGCGCTATACGAGGAGGTCAATGCGCAGAAGGAGGAGCTGAAGTCCTGGAACAGCCAGCTGGAGCGCAAAGTGGCGCAGCAAGTCGCGGAACTGGAACGGACCAACAGGCTGCGCCGCTTCCTGCCGGAGCCAGTGGCGGCGATGATCGTCAATGCAGGCGGCGGCAGCACCCTGCTGAACAGCCAGCGCCGCACCGTGACGGTTCTGTTTGCCGACCTGCGCGGCTTTACCGCCTATGCCAGTGCGGTTGCCCCCGAACAGGTGATCGCCGCGCTCAACGCCTTCCATCAGGCCTCTGGCCCGCTGATCGAGGAGGCCGGCGGCACGCTGGAGCGTTTTCTGGGTGACGGCCTTCTGGTCCTGTTCAATGCGCCATTGCCTTGCGAGGATCCGGCCAAGCGGGCGCTGACACTAGCGCAGCAGATGCAGGCAGCCTTTCCGGATGCCGTGAAACCGTTCCAAACCGGCAGCAGCCGGATCGGCTTGGGGATCGGGATTGCCACTGGCGAGGCAACACTGGGGCAAATCGGTTTCGAAGGGCGGCTGGACTATGCCGCCATTGGCGCAGCGCCGAACCTGGCAGCCAGGCTCTGCGACAAGGCAGACAGCGGAAAGATCCTGCTGTGCGAGACAACAGCCCAGGCCATAGGTGCGGGTTTGCAAGAGGCCGGAGAGTTCGATTTGAAGGGCATTCCCGGGCCGGCCATCGTCTATGAGCCGATTAAACGCGCAGAAGGCCTGTAAGCCGGATCCTGTCCCCCCTGCCCCGTAAGGCAGGGATCGATGGCCATTCATCTAGGCGGCGCATTGCTGCGCCGCTCAAGCTGCCAACCCGGTCCCTCTCGGCTGAAGCGAACCTAGCGGCGGTTTTCCGGAAGACCGGAACCTGCCCGCGCGGGGACCCTATTTGGCATTGCTCCCGGTGGGGCTTGCCGTGCCGCCCCTGTTGCCAGGGGCGCGGTGGGCTCTTACCCCACCGTTTCACCCTTACCAGCCCGGAGGCTGGCGGTCTGTTTTCTGTGGCGCTTTCCGTCGGGTTTCCCCGCCCGGGCATTACCCGGCACCGCTGCTTCATGGAGTCCGGACTTTCCTCGCGGAGCGGACGCTCCCCGCGGCCATCCAGCCTTCTGCGCGGGGTGAGGCGTAGGAACAACGGCGCGCGGCGTCAAGCGGATAGTTCGGCGGCAGGGGCGTTGCCCCTCTTGGCCCCGGGGCCAATTCACCCCTGGGTATTGCAAACCAGAAAGAAGCCCGCCGGTCTCTTAGGCAAGCGGCAGGAAATCTTCAGCAGAGAGCGGGCCGCGCGCCCAGGGGCGGAACCGGAGGCGTACGGCGGCCAGCAGCGTTTCATCAGCGGAAAGCGCCGTGAAACCGGCGGCGGCGGCGGCGGCGCGGAAGTGCGCGAAGGTCACCGTCTGCGGCAGAGGTGCGCCCCCGCCATCCGCAGCCAGGCCCTGCCGGGCCAGGCGCGCCCAGTCAAAGCGGGGACCCGGGTCGCATTTGCGCCCCGGCGCCATGCAGGAATGGCCGATCACGCCCGCAGGCGGGATATTCCAGCGTTGCATGATGCCCCGCATCAAATCTTCCAGCCCCGCCATCTGCAGCGCGCTGAAAGGATGGGTACCGAGGTTGTCGAGCTCAATGCCGATGGAACGGGAGTTGATATCCTCCTGCCCGGCCCACTCGCCTGCCCCCGCGTGCCAGGCCCGGCTGTCCTCGGCCACCATCTGCCAAATGGTCCCATTCGCACCGATCAGGTAATGTGCGGAGACCTCTGCTGCCGGATCGCAAAGCCGCTCCAGCGCCGCACGCGCACTGTCCATAGCGGTGTAGTGCAAAACAATCAGGGACGGTGTCAGACCGTCCCTGCGCGGCCCGAAGTTCGGGCTGGGATGCCAAATGGCGCCTGGCTGATCAGCCCTGCCCGTATCAGGCGTCATCAGTTCTGGACGGCCAGCCGGTACGGCGCCGGATCCCAGCCGCAAGCAAAGCCGTCTCCGTCCGGATCCAGCACCTTGCGGTCCCGCTGAGGGCCGCCGCTTTCGAGGAAGGCGATCTGGGCCTGATCCGGCGACGCAAACTCGGCGCAGTTGCGCGCGCTGCGGGCCTTCAGGTTGATGCCTGCGCGAGTATAGAGGCGCACCCCCTTGGGGTTGGAGGTGCTGAGCGCGTATTTCACGATGTTCGGCCCGGTATCGCCGGCCCGCTGCGGCACGGCAGTGGGCTGCACCTGCTGGTACTGCGACCGCTGGCGCTCAAGCCGGGCGGCATCGCTTTCGATCGACTGGCGGGAGGCAACCGCCTCAAAGTCATTCTCGTCCGAAATACTGGCGTTGCCGATCAGCGCCGGCGCCGGGTTGGAGGGGCTTGCATCCAGCGGTGCAGTGCCGGTGCTGGAACTGCTGCGCGAGGCGGCCAGGGCTGCCTCTGTCTGGCGGGCGATATCGGCATCGCTGGACGCCGCCGCAGCGGTGCTGAAGGTACCGGCCGAAGTGGTGGCGGCAGCGCTGCGTGGCGCCGCCCCTGACGGGGACGGCACCGACTCGGTGGATACCCGCGCCGGCGGCACCAGCGGATCGCCATTGATGGTGGTGCCTGCGGCCGGCGGCGGCGCAAACGGGTCGCCGTCGATGCCAACGCCCGCGGCGCTGTCCGGAACCTGGGGGGAACAGGCAGCCATAACCAGAAGGCTGCCTGCGGCGGCGTAAGATGCGAATGCGCGCATGGGGTACCTGTCAGCTCTGCTCAATTGCTTGCGCAGAGGTTTACCACCATTGCTGCGGTTTGGCTACAAAGCCGGCCGCATTCTCCAGCGCATAGGCAGTGTTCAGCAGATCACCCTCTTCCCAGGGCTTGCCGATCAGTTGCAGCCCCAGCGGCAGGCCCTGGCTGTCCAGCCCTGCGGGCACCGCGACACCCGGCAGGCCCGCCAGGTTCACGGTGACGGTGAACACGTCGTTCAGGTACATCTGCACCGGATCTGCCTCTGTCATCTCACCAAGGCCAAAGGCAGCGGACGGGGTGGCCGGGGTCAGGATTGCGTCGACACCGGCAGCAAAAGCGTCCTCGAAGTCCTTCTTGATCAGGGTGCGGACACGGCGGGCGCGATTGTAGTAGGCGTCGTAGAAGCCGGCCGACAGCACGTAGGTGCCGACCATGACGCGGCGCTGCACTTCGTGGCCGAAGCCCTCGGCGCGGGTCTTCTCGTACATCTCGGTGATGCCGTCGCCGGCTTCCAGCGTGGCGCGGCGGCCGTAGCGGACGCCATCATAACGCGCCAGGTTCGAGGAGGCCTCAGCCGGGGCAATCACGTAGTAGGCCGGAAGTGCGTATTTGGTGTGGGGCAGCGAGATGTCGACGATCTCGGCGCCTGCTGCTTTCAGCATCTCGGCACCATCGGACCAAAGTTTCTCAATCTCGCCGGGCATGCCGTCCATACGGTATTCCTTGGGGATACCGATCTTCTTGCCGCGGATGTCGCCGGTCAGCATCGCCTCGAAATCCGGCACCGCCAGTTCGGCAGAGGTCGAATCCTTGGGGTCGTGGCCGCACATGGTTTCCAGCATGATGGCAGCGTCGCGCACCGATTTGGTCATCGGGCCGGCCTGATCCAGCGAGGAGGCAAAGGCAACGATGCCCCAGCGCGAGCAGCGGCCGTAGGTCGGCTTGATGCCGACGGTGCCGGTGAAGGCCGCAGGCTGGCGGATCGAGCCGCCGGTGTCGGTGCCGGTGGCCGCCAGGCAGAGGTCGGCGGCAACGGCTGAGGCGGAACCGCCGGAGGAGCCGCCCGGGGTCAGCTGGGCGTCGTCATTGCCGCGGCGCCATGGGCTGACGGCATTGCCGTAGACGGAGGTTTCGTTGGAGGAGCCCATGGCGAATTCGTCCATGTTCAGCTTGCCCAGCATGACGGAGCCGGCATCGGCCAGTTTCTGGCTGACGGTGGATTCATACTCCGGCTTGAAGCCTTCGAGGATCTTGGAGGCCGCCTGCGAGGGCACGCCCTTGGTGCAGAACAGATCCTTGATGCCGATTGGCAGGCCGCACATTGAGGGTGCATTGCCCGCCTTGATGCGCTCGTCCGCAGCCTTGGCGCGTTCCATAGCCAGCTCAGGCGTCTTGTGCACGAAGGCATTGAGCGCATCAGCCGCGTCGATTGCCTTGAGGCAGGCCTCGGTCAGTTCAACGGAGGTGGTATCGCCCTTGCGCAGCGCGTCGCGGGCCTCTGCCAGGGTCAATTTATTGAGTTCGGTCATTTTATCGCCTCTCTTAGGCAAATGTCATTGGGCTCCGCCCGTTCACAGCTGAAACCGTCCCCCGGACGGTTTCCAAGACGCTGCTCACTACTCCACGACTTTGGGCACTGCGAAGAAGCCTTCGCGGGCGTCCGGCGCATTGGCCAGCACCTTATCCTGCTGGCTGCCGTCGGTGACTTCATCCACCCGGCGCTTCAGGCGCTGCGGGGTGACGGAGGTCATCGGCTCGACGCCCTCGACATCCACCTCGTTCAGCTGCTCGATGAAGCCCAGGATGTTGTTGAACTCGTCTGCCAGCGCCGGCAGAGCGTCGTCCTCGACCTTGATCCGGGCCAGTTTGGCCACCTTGGCGGCGGTGCTTTGGTCAATCGACATGGAAACCCTCATCTGGTGTTGGGTAGGCATTTACCGCCGTGCCGCCTGCGCTGCAAGCCTGCAACGGGCGGCCGGGCGGCAATCAGACCCGCAGGCATAATTTCCGGCACGTCCGCATTCCTTTTCGCCCGCAGCCTGTTAGGCTGCCGCCAAGGACAACAGCAAGGCCAACGGGAGGAAAAACCGATGAAGATCATTTGGCTGGGCCACGGCTCATTCCGTATCGAAACAAGCGGCCTGGTGCTGCTGGTGGACCCCTGGCTGAGCGGCAACCCGGTCTTGCCCGAAGGAAGCCACGAGGCCGCGGTTGCAGGTGCCACCCATATCCTGCTGACCCATGTGCATTTCGACCATGTGGTGGACGTGCTGCCCTTGGCGAAACGGCTGGAAGTGCCGGTGGTGGGGCAATACGACCTGATGGGCCTCTGGGGCGAGACCGAAGGGGTGCAGACTACCGGGTTCAACAAGGGCGGCACGGTGGACCTCGGCGGCGTCAAGGTTGCGATGGTTCCGGCCTCCCACAGCTCCACCTTCAACACCCAGGACGGGCTGCGCACCGGCGGTTCGGAAGTGGGCTACATGCTGATGGCGGAGGGCAAGACGGTCTACCTGTCCGGCGACACCGCGATCATGGCCGACATGGAGTGGATGGGCGATTACTACAAGCCGGACGTTGGCATCCTGTCGGCGGGCGGCCATTTCACCATGGACATGAAACAAGCCGCCTATGCGGCGAAGCGTTATTTCAATTTCAAAACGGTGATTCCCTGCCACTACAAGAGCTTCCCGGTCCTGGAGCAGGACGCCAAGGACCTGACCGAAGGGCTGCCCGGCGTCGATGTCATTGAGCCGGAAGTGATGAAGGCAATCGAAGTCTGAGCCGCGCGGTGTAAAGGCTCTCTCCCGCCCGTCGCCGGATCTGTCAGGCAGTTCCGCTCCCGTTGGGCGTGGCGCCGGGCCTGCGGCCCGGCGCGGACGCGTTTCAAGCCGCCGATTTCGTCTGCGGCACGGTGAACGCCTCGCGCGCTGCAGCCGCCCTTTCCCGGCAGATGCAGCCACGGGCGTGGTCGTTGATCAGCCCCATCGCCTGCATGAAGGCAAAGGCGGTAGTGGGGCCGACAAATTTCCAGCCGCGTTTCTTGAGCGCCTTCGACAGCGCCACGGATTCAGGACTGGTGGAGACGGTCTGCGGCTCCGGCAGGTCTTCCGCCTTCGGCTCGAAACTCCAGAAAAACGCTGCCAGCGAGCCCGCCTCCGCCACCAGCTCCTGGGCGCGCGCAGCATTGTTGATCACCGCTTCGATCTTGCCGCGGTGGCGGATGATGCCCTTGTCCTGCAGCAGCCGTTCCACATCCGCTACGCCGAATTCCGCCATTTTGTTGAAATCAAACCCGGCAAAGGCGGCGCGGAAGTTCTCGCGCTTGTCGAGAATGGTCCGCCAGCTGAGACCGGACTGGAAGCTTTCCAGGCAGACCTTCTCGAACAGGCGGATATCCTCGCCCACCGGATAGCCCCATTCCTCGTCGTGGTACCGCAGGAAATCCGGCGCCGAGTCAGCCCAGGCACAGCGGGTATGACCATCGGCGGCTGTGAAAATGCGGCTCATTCGCCGCCCCGCAGGAAATCCAGCCGGGGATCCATCATGGTCGGCGCCACGCCGATGATCTCCGGCTCCACCACGCCGCCGGTCACAAAAGGATCCTGCGCGACACGGGCGAACAGGTCCTCCTCGCTTTCGCCCACGGCGAGGATCGCGCCACCCTCGCCATCGGTCATGGAGCCGGCAGCAAGAAAAACCCCGTCCTCGAACCCCTGCTGCAGCCAGGCTTTGTGGCCATCCAGAAACTCGGCCAGGCGGCCCTTCTGCTCTGCAAATGTCAGCAAAATGAAATACATGTTTGTCTCCTGTGATGCGTATTAACGGGGATAATCCTGTGGCAGCTGACCGCGTAGCCAGTCCTGCATCAGCGCCACTTCGCGGTTGATGAACTCCACATCGCCAAAAGCCTGAGCCAGCGTTGCAGCCCCCTGACTGCGTGCCAGCAGGTGCATGGCCAGGGCATCCGATTCCGTGCCGCAGCCCAACTCCTCGAACTGGCGGCAGAGCCACGTCCGGAACAGGGTAAAAACCGCATTTGCCTGATCCTGCGCCGCATGGTTCAGCTTGCCAAGCTCCGCAACCAGCGTGCCGACCGGACAGCCGTACAGGGTGATCTTGGCCTGGTTGGCGATCAGGATGCGAATGAAGCAGATGATCCGCTGCTCCGGGCCGGCGCCTTCCGCCTGCCAGGTGTTCAACATGGTGCGGGTCGAAGCCAAGCGGCGCGCGATCACCGCTTCAAGGATCTCGTCCTTGGTTTTGAAATGATAATAGAAATTGCCGCGCGAGATGCCGACCGCCGCGGCGATATCCGCAAACGACGTCGCCTCGAACCCGCGTTCATAGAACAGCTGGTCCGCGGCCTCAGCGATCCTGTCTTTGGTTGCTGGCTGTGGCATCTCCACCCCTAGGATGTTTGACCTAAATGCAAACTAGGACATTTGACCTACAGGTACAACCGGCCAGCGAAGCGACGGCACGTCACATGCTCCATGATCAGCGTTTGCCGGCAAAGAACTCCTTGAGCAGCGCGCTGGCCTCGCCTTCGGCAATCCCGTCATAGACCTCAGGCGCGTGATGCGCCTGCGGATGGGAGAACACACAGGCGCCATGCGCCACGCCGCCGGACTTGGGATCAGCGGCGCCGTAGTACACCCGGCGGATGCGTGCGGCGGCGATGGCCGCGGCGCACATCGCGCAGGGCTCCAGCGTCACATAGAGGTCGTAGCCCGTGAGCCGCTCGCTGCCCAAGGCGGCACAGGCCGCGCGGATTGTCAGAATCTCGGCGTGGGCGGTGGGATCGTTCAGTTCGCGGGTGCGGTTGCCTGCCAGCGCCGCCACCTGCCCGTCCGGCGCGATCAGCGCGGCACCCACGGGAACCTCGCCGCGTTCTGCCGCCGCCCGCGCCTCAGCCAGCGCCTTATCCATATGCGATTTGAATGCCATACGCTCCGCTCAGCTTGAATGCAGCAAGGCTATACACTTAGAAAAGTTTCGGCCCGGCAGCAACGCCGGGCAGCGCCCGTCCGCCCCCATGGGCGGGCGCTTCGTTTCCCGCCCGCGGCCGGGCTCTGCCCTCACCACACTTTGCCCACCCGCGATTGCCCGCTTTCGCAAGACGGTGGAATGCTCTATGGCACGGGCATGAGCAAAACACCCGCATCCCCCAAGGGCAAACCGGCCCCGAAATCGCAGCCTCGCAAGGCGCCCGCCACCCCTGAAGGCACAGCCCCCGAAGGCGACCGCATCGCCAAGGTCCTGTCGCGCGCCGGCGTTGCCTCGCGCCGCGAAGCTGAGCGCATAATTGCGGAGGGCCGCGTTTCGGTGAACGGCAAGAAGATCGACAGCCCGGCCCTGAACGTGACCGCGGCAGACCGGATCAGTGTCGACGGCCAGCCGCTTCCGGAGGCCGAGGCGCCGCGGATGTGGCTGTATTACAAGCCCACCGGCCTGGTGACGTCGAACAGCGACGAAAAAGGCCGCAAGACGATCTTTGACGAGCTGCCGGAGGATATGCCGCGGGTCATGACGGTCGGCCGGCTCGACCTCAACTCCGAAGGTCTCTTGCTGCTGACCAACGACGGCGGCATCAAGCGCAAGCTGGAGCTGCCCGCCACCGGCTGGCTGCGCCGCTACCGGGTGCGGATCAACGGCCGCCCCAAAGACGAGGATTTTGCCCCGTTGCGCAAGGGCCTGGTGATTGAGGGGGAGAAGTTCCAGCCGATGACCGTGTCGCTGGACCGCCAGCAGGGCGCAAATGCCTGGCTGACCGTGGGCCTGCGCGAGGGCAAGAACCGTGAAATCCGCCGCGCGATGGAGGATATCGGCTATACCGTGAACCGGCTGCTGCGGGTGTCCTACGGGCCGTTCCAGTTGGGCGACTTGAAACCGGGCGACGTGGAAGAACTGCGTCCGCGTGTGGTGCGCGATCAGCTGGGGCTTGAACCGGAAGAGGAAAAGCCGGTCGGCCGCCCCACCCGGTCCCGCGGCGGCAAGCCTGCTGGCCGGCCTATGGGTAAGCCAGGCGGCAAACCGGCTGGCAAGGCACCGGCGAAAACCGGCAAACCGGGCGGCAAGCCCGCAGCACCGCGCAGCGACCGCCCCGCCCAGCGCGGCGGCGGCAAGCGTCCGATCGGCAAGAATCCCCGCCGCTGAGCCAATTCCCGCAGACTTCCCCCTAGCAACAACGCCCGCTATCCCCTAGATTTCCAATCAGTTAGTCTTCGCTGGCGGTCTGGGGGGCCTTTCGCGTGCAGAAACTTGCCTATGCTGCCCTGTTGATCCTGATGTTCGGCCTAAGCACCGGCTGGATCGTGGGGGGCTGACCGCATGGCACAGCGTTACGGCGGCAAGTTCAGCCCGGATGGGAAACCCTCGCCGCAGGACAAGCCCGCGCAGCAATCCTTCCGCAACGCCCAGGTGGACCCGGTTGGCATGCGCGCCAACCTGATGTTCCTGCCGCCCGCCATCCTGACATTGCTTTCCCTGAACGACGGCGCCACCGGACTTGCGCTGGGGCTGATCGGCGCGGGGCTTTGGACCGGCGGCGCCTTCCTGCTGCGCGAGGGGCTGAAGGCCGAAGCCGCCTACGGCGCCCGCAAGGTGGCACGCAAGCCCGCCCTGCCCCGCAAGATCCTGGCAGCACTTCTGACCGGCGGCGGCGCGGCGCTGGCGGCCTGGAAGGCCGAACCCGGCATTCTGATTGCCGCCATCTATGGCACCGCAGCAGCGGGGCTGCACGTCACCGCCTTTGGCATCGACCCGCTGCAGGACAAGGGCGTCGAGGGCGTCGACGATTTCCAGCAGTCCCGGGTCGCCCGCGCGGTGGATGAGGCGGAGCAGAGCCTTGCCGCGATGACGAACGCCGCTCTGCGCGCCCGGGACCGCAAGGTCGAGGCGCGGGTGGAGCAGTTCCAGTCCGTCGCCCGCGAGCTGTTCCGCACGGTGGAGGAAGACCCGCGCGACCTGACCGCCGCCCGCAAGTACCTGACCGTCTATTTGCAGGGCGCCCGCGATGCGACGGTGAAATTCGCCGATATCTATGCCCGCAGCCAGGACGCCCAGGCCCGCGCCGATTACCTGGCACTGCTGGACGATCTGGAACAAAACTTTGCCGCGCGCACCCGCAAAATGCTGGTGGAGGACCGCACGGACCTGACCATTGAAATTGATGTGCTGCGCGACCGGTTGCAGCGTGAAGGGGTCCATCTGGACCAGAACTGATTAAGGGGAGCCATTCATGTCTGAAGCCGTTCAACAAAAGGCCGCCCAGGCCGAAGCCTTGGTCACCGAAGTCACCGCCATCGAACTGCCCGAACCCGTGGCAGAGGTTCAGCCCCTGGAACAGGCCGATGAACCGACCAGTGAGGCGATCCGGCAGCGGATGGACCAGATCGACATGGACGACACCAACTCGATCATCCATTTCGGCTCTGCCGCACAGGCTGAACTGCAGACCATCAGCCAGGCAATGCTGTCTGACGTCCGCAACAAGGACGTGGGGCCTGCGGGGGACTCCTTACGAAATATCGTGGCCACGATCCGCGGCTTTTCGGTCTCCGAACTGGACGTGCGCCGCAAGGCGACCTTCTGGGAGCGGCTTCTGGGCAAGGCGACGCCCTTCGTGAAATTCACCGCGCGCTATGAAACCGTGCAGGGGCAGATCGACAGAATCACCGACGACCTCCTGGGCCATGAGCACACCCTGCTGAAAGACATCAAATCGCTCGATCTTCTCTATGAAAAGACGCTGCAATTCTATGATGAGCTGGCACTCTATATTGCCGCAGGCGAAGCCAAGCTGGCAGAACTGGACGGCACCGCCATCCCGGCCAAGGAAGCCGAGGTGCAGGCAGCCCCTGAAGGCGATCAGGTGATGAAGGCGCAGGAGCTGCGCGACCTGCGTGCCGCCCGCGATGACTTGGAGCGGCGGGTGCATGACCTGAAGCTGACCCGCCAGGTCACCATGCAGTCGCTGCCCTCGATCCGGCTGGTGCAGGAAAACG
This sequence comes from Leisingera sp. ANG-M6, assembly GCF_000813905.1. Classification (NCBI taxonomy): domain Bacteria; kingdom Pseudomonadati; phylum Pseudomonadota; class Alphaproteobacteria; order Rhodobacterales; family Roseobacteraceae; genus Leisingera; species Leisingera sp. ANG-M6. Next base: position 44,075 of record NZ_JWLG01000009.1, on the reverse strand, counting down.
ACAAGTCGCTGGTGACCAAGATCAACTCCACCCTGGTGAACACCGTGCCGCTGTGGGAAACTCAGCTGGCGCAGGCCCTGACCATCCAGCGTTCGGCCCAGGCCGCGGCGGCAGTGCGCGATGCCAATGACCTGACCAATGAACTCCTGACCTCCAACGCCGCCAACCTGCGCCAATCGAACGAGATGATCCGCAAGGAAATGGAGCGCGGAGTGTTTGATATCGAAGCGGTGAAACAGGCCAATGCGGATCTGATCGGCACCATTCAGGACAGTCTCAAGATCGCCGACGAGGGCAAGGCCAAACGCGCTGCCGCCGAGGAAGATCTGCAGAAAATGGAAGCGGAGCTGCGCGATACGCTGGCCGCTGCCAAGGCGCGGCGCGACGGGGTTGGCGACAACGCCGGCACCGCTGTGCCGGGTTAAGAAAGGCAGCGGGAGTGCAGGCAATCCATACACTTTGGAAGAGCGCAGCGGCCTTTGCCGTGCTGGCCGCTTTAAGCGCATGCCTGCCCTTTGACCAGGCAGAATCTCTAGTGCCGCAGGCCCGGCCTGCAGTGCCCCAGCCTGCGGTCTACAAACCCTCTGCCGACAGCGCCCAGCTGGCCTACTACTACAACGCATTGGAGCGGGACCTGCTGACCCGCGGCCTTTTGCGCACTGACGGCGGCGGGCCGGACACACCGTTTGACGCCGAGGATCTGGCGGCAAGCTTCGAGCAACTGGCTTTCTACGATGAATACGGCGGGTCCGGCATTTCCGGGGGGCTCGGCCGCTGGTCCGGCCCGGTCCGGATCGCAGCGGAGTTCGGTCCCTCGGTGCAAGCGGGCCAGCGGGTGCAGGACCGGGAAACACTGGCCGAATACGCCGCGCGGCTGGCGCGGATCACCGGCCATTCCATCAGCACCGTCAGCGGCAGGGCCAATTTCCACGTGATCTTTGCCAGCCTCGACGACAGCGCCTTTGTCGCTGAACGGGTGCGCGAACTGCTGCCCGCGATCAGCGCCCGCGACCTGTCGCTGCTGGCTGCGCCGCCGCGCAGCTACTATTGCTTGGTGGTCGCAGGCGGGCCGCAGGGGGATCCGCTGTCCTACACCCGCGGCGTCGCGCTGATCCGGGCCGAGCATCCCGACCTGGTGCGCAAAAGCTGCGTGCACGAGGAAGTGGCGCAAGGCCTGGGCCTCAGGAACGACAGCCCCCGCGCGCGCCCCTCGATCTTCAACGATGACGACGAATTTGCGCTGCTGACCAGCTTTGACGAAAAGCTGCTGCAGATGCTGTATGATCCAAGACTGAAGGTGGGGATGAGCCTGGAAGAGGCCCGCCCCCTGATCCGCATTCTCGCCCGCGAGGCGATGGGCCAGGAACTTTAGGCCGCCACAGGAAGAGGACCTGAAACATGGGTATTTTCGATTTTCTCAAAGGCGAATTCATTGATGTCATTCATTGGGTGGATGACACCCATGACACCATGGTCTGGCGGTTCGAACGCGAAGGCCATGAAATCAAATACGGCGCCAAGCTGACGGTGCGCGAGGGCCAGGCGGCGGTGTTCGTGCACGAGGGTCAGCTGGCGGATGTGTTCACCCCCGGTCTCTACATGCTCGAGACCAACAACATGCCGGTCATGACCACGCTGCAGCACTGGGACCACGCCTTCCAGTCGCCGTTCAAGTCTGAGGTCTACTTTGTCGACACCACCCGTTTCAGCGACCTGAAATGGGGCACCAAGAACCCGATCATCTGCCGCGACCCGGAATTCGGGCCCGTCCGGCTGCGCGCCTATGGCACCTATACGATCAAGGTCGCCGACCCGGCCCGCTTCCTGAGCGAGATCGTCGGCACCGATGGTGAATTCACCATGGACGAGATCTCCTATCAGATCCGCAACATCATCGTGCAGGAGTTTTCCCGCGTGATTGCCGGCTCCGGCATTCCGGTTCTGGACATGGCCGCCAATACTGCCGACCTGGGCAAACTGGTGGCGGCAGAGATTTCCGGCACCCTGGCCGACTACGGCCTGATGATGCCGGAGCTGTACATTGAGAACATCTCGCTGCCGCCTGCGGTGGAGGAAGCCATGGACAAGCGCACCCAGATGGGCGTGCTGGGCGATCTGGGCCGCTACACTCAGTTTTCGGCAGCTGAGGCGATGACCGCCGCCGCCAAGACCCCGAACAGCGGCATGGGTGCCGGCATGGGAATGGGCATGGGTATGGCGATGGCGCAGCAGATGGGCCAGGCTCTGCAGGGAGGCGCCGCCTCTCAGCCAGCGGGTCAGCCGTCCGGGCCATGGGGGGCGCGTCCCGAACCCGCTGCGCCGCAGCCGGCAGCGCCCGTGGCGCCGCCTCCGCCGCCGGTGGAGCACGTCTGGCACATTGCGGTGGACGGGCAGACCTCCGGTCCGTTCTCCAAGGCGCGGATGGGGCGGATGGCGCAGGACGGCACCCTGACACGCGAGACCCACGTCTGGACCCCGGGCCAGGACGGCTGGAAACGCGCAGGCGAAGTGATGGAGCTTGCGCAGCTGTTCACCATCCTGCCGCCGCCTCCCCCGCCGTCGGCGCCGCCAGCCGGGTGACACCGCCGCAGGGCAGCCAGCCGCTGCCCAGCCCGCTTGACTGACACTGCCGACAGGTTGCCCCCCGTGACGATGCCCCCGCCGCCGCCCGCCGAAACCGTGCCTGCCCCCGACGATGAGACCCACCGCTTCCCGTGCGAGCAGTGCGGTGCCGATTACACCTATGACCCGGCCAAAGGCACGCTGACCTGCGGCCATTGCGGCCACACCGAAAGCATCCGCAGCGGACCCTGGAAGGGATCCGCCCTGCAGGAGTTGGATTTCCGCGCTGCCGTGGCCGATCAGCTGCCCGAGGCAGAGATCGAAGTGACGAGGGTCTCCACCTGCCCCAACTGCGCCGCGCAGGTGGAATTCGATCCGGACACCCACGCCAAGGAATGCCCGTTCTGCGCAACGCCTGTGGTGACCGGCACCGGAGAGAACCGGCACATCAAACCCAAAGGCGTGCTGCCTTTTGCGGTAGAAGAACGCGCCGCGCACAAAGCTATGACAGATTGGCTGGGCGGCCTGTGGTTTGCCCCGAACGGCCTCAGGGAATACGCCCGCAAGGGGCGGCGGATGCAGGGCATCTATGTGCCTTACTGGACCTATGACGCCCAGACCCGCAGCAGCTACACCGGCCAGCGCGGCACCGTTTATTATGTGACCGAAACCTTCCAGCACGAAGGCAAGACCCGCTCCCGGCAGGTCGCCAAGGTACGCTGGACGCCCGCCTCGGGCCGGGTGCAGCGGTTTTTCGATGATGTGCTGGTGCTGGCCTCAAAAAGCCTGCCCAAAAAATACACTGAGGGGCTGGAGCCCTGGGACCTGGCGCAGCTGGAACCTTACCAGCCGCAGTATCTGGCAGGCTTCCGGGCTGAAGCCTACACCGTGGATCTGGAGGCTGGTTTTGCCGAGGCCGGGCAGAAGATGGACCGGGTGATCGAGCGTGACGTGCGCTTTGACATCGGCGGCGACCGCCAGCGGATTGCCCATATCGACACCAAAGTGTCTGAGGTAACCTTCAAGCACATCCTGCTGCCGGTCTGGCTCGCCGCCTACAAATACCGCGGCAGGACCTATCGCTTTGTGGTCAACGGCCAGTCCGGCCGGGTGCAGGGCGAGCGGCCTTATTCAGCCTGGAAAATTGCCTTTGCGGTGCTGCTGGCCCTTCTGGTCGGTGCCGGGATCGCACTGCTGACCAGCCAGCAGTAGCACCAAACAAAAACGGAAGGGGACGCTGCCGCCCCCTTCCTGAACCGGCCGGTTCCTTTCCCCGGATTCTGAGCCGGAACCCTTGGCCGGCCTCCCTGTCAGCCCTTGCTGATCTTGATCCTGCGGGCGGTCTCCGGCTGCTCCAGCGCCTTCTTCGGCACTGCGATATGCAGCACGCCGTCCTCCATCCGGGCTGAGGCCGCCTGCCCGTCCGCGTCCTCCGGCAAACGGAACGACCGCCGGAATGCGCCATACTGGCGCTCGCTGAAGTACCAGGTGTCGCCCGTCTTCTCAGACTGTGTCTTTTTCTCGCCGCGGATCGTCAAAACGCCGTTGTCCACGGTCAGCTCCACGTCCTCCAGCGAAACACCCGGAAGCTCCATGGCAATGTCATAGGCCTCCTTGCCCGAAGACGCCTCGGTTGCCGGGGTGAGCCAGTCGGCCAGCCGCGCACCAAAGCTGCGGAAAGGATCATATAGCGACGGCCAGAAGCCGCCATGTTCGGTTTTTTCCACCATTGTTCAGCCTCCTTTCTTGTTGAATCCCATTGTACCGCCTGCCCCGCCGCACCGCCTTGATCCGGCGCAAAGGCAAAGCCTGAGCCGGAGGTTTTCAGGCCGCGGCCTCGCCAGTGCCCGGCAAAGGAGATAGAGCTGTTGCGGACACTCCGGCAGCCGCCTGCCGGACAGCACTATTCAAGGACGGGAGCAGACATGCGCGCACTTATCCAACGGGTCAGCGAGGCCTCTGTGACAGTCGATGGCGAGGTTATCGGCGCAACCGGTCCCGGGCTGCTGGTGCTGGTCTGTGCGATGGCCGGCGACAGCGAGGCGCAGGCGGACCATCTGGCCGCCAAGATTTCCAAGATGCGGATCTTCAAGGACGACGCAGGCAAAATGAACCGTTCGGTGCTGGATACCGGCGGCGGCGTGCTGGTGGTCAGCCAGTTCACCCTGGCGGCCGACACAAGGCGCGGCAACCGGCCAGGCTTTTCCACCGCTGCGGCCCCGGCTGAGGGCGAACGGCTCTATGAATATTTTGCAGACCAGCTGTCTGCGCTGGGTTTGGAAACTGCAAAAGGCCGGTTCGGCGCCGACATGAAGGTGCGCCTGCTGAATGACGGTCCGGTGACCATCTGGATGGATACTGAACACCCCTGATCCGCCCCTTGGAGCCCAGCCTGCCAGCGCGCCGCATTGCCGCTGCCCGTTGTGGTCCAACCGCCATACCGGGCAGGTCAGTTGGCGGCGTAGAGGGCGTTTTTAGACCGGAAAGCACCGATTCTGTCCCTTGGGCGGCCTGTCGGCCTTGCCCGCCGGGCAGATTCGCAAAAAATCCGCAATTTCTCCGCATCAATATTTCCTGTCGTATTCCAGCGCTTTTTTTGCTTTACACAGGACAGAGACCGCAAAAACGGCACCTTACTTGAGAAAGGCGACACCCACTGTTTGTGCCGCACGAAACCGTGCAGATGGCTTCCCCGGCGTAGCGCTAATAACGCTTGCGAGTTAGCGGTAAATACGCAAATCTTAAATCGCCAATCAAAAAAACAGGTGCCTCAGCACCGCAACCAATCGGGAGAACTCAATGAACCGACATATGCAGTATCTGGCCAGCCAGGCCGCGGCAGGCAAACTGTCACGCCGTGATTTCCTGGGCAAAGCCGCCGCACTGGGCTTCACCGCCGTATCCGCGAACCTGCTGCTGTCTACCGCCGCCAAGGCGGCAGGCCCGCAGAAGGGCGGCACCATCCGTCTCGGCCTGCAGGGCGGCTCCACCACCGACAGCCTGGATCCGGCACTGGTCACCAACACCGTTGGCCTGATGGTCACCCGTCTGTGGGGTGAAACCCTGGTCGAGCTGGCCGACGACGGCGGCATCGAGGGCAAGCTGGCCGAAAGCTATGAAGCCTCTGCCGACGCCAAGACCTGGACCTTCAAGCTGCGCTCCGGCGTGACCTACTCCAACGGCCAGAGCGTCACGGTTGACGACGTGGTCAAAACCATGGAGCGCCACAGCGGTGAAGACACCAAGTCCGGCGCGCTTGGCATCATGCGCGGCATCAAGGACGTGCGCGCAGAGGGCGACAGCGTCGTCTTCGAACTGGACAGCCCGAACGCCGACCTGCCCTACCTGCTGGCCGACTACCACCTGATCATCCAGCCGAACGGCGGCAACGACGATCCGGCAGCCGCCATCGGCACCGGCCCCTACATCATGAAGTCCTCCGACATGGGCGTGCGCTTCGTGGCCGAGAAGAACCCGAACTACTGGGGTGATCTGGGCAACGCGGACACCGTGGAAATCATCGTCATCAACGACGACACCGCCCGCGTCGCAGCGCTGCAGTCCGGCCAGGTGGACGTGATCGACCGGGTGCCCCCGCGCACCGCAAAACTGGTCGACCGCGCACCGAACATCACCGTGCACTCGACCTCCGCGGCGGGCCACTATGTGTTCATCATGCACTGCAACACCGCACCGTTTGACAACAACGACGTGCGCATGGCGCTGAAATACGGCATCAACCGCCAGGAAATGGTCGACAAGATCCTGAACGGCTACGGCACTGTCGGCAACGACACCCCGATCAACGCCTCCTATCCGATGTACACCGAGCTGGAACAGCGCCAGTTCGACCCGGACAAGGCGATGCACCACCTGAAGAAGGCTGGCCACGACGGCTCTATCCTGCTGCGCACCTCGGACAACTCCTTCCCGGGCGCACCCGATGCCTCCGCGCTGTTCCAGCAGTCGCTGTCCAGCGCCGGCATCCAGCTGGACGTCAAGCGCGAGCCGAACGACGGCTACTGGTCGGAAGTCTGGAACGCCAAGCCGTTCTGCACCAGCTACTGGGGCGGCCGTCCGACCCAGGACCAGATGTTCACCACCGCCTATCTGTCCACCGCGGACTGGAACGACACCCGCTTCAACAACGAGCAGTTCGACCAGATGCTGGTGGCAGCGCGCGGCGAACTGGACGTTGCCAAGCGGACGCAGATGTATGCCGACATGTCGACCATCCTGCGGGACGAAGGCGGCCTGATCTGCCCGATGTTCAACGACTTCGTCGAAGCGACCACCGACAATGTCGACGGCTGGGTCGAAGGCATCCCGGGCCAGGTTCTGATGAACGGCTATGCAGCCAGCAAGCTGTGGGTCAAAGCCTAATATGTCTCCGATCGTAAAACTCCTGGCTCAGCGCATTGCGCTGAGCCTCCTTCTTTTGTTGCTCATCTCAATCGTGATCTTCGCCGGCACCATCGTTCTGCCGGGCGACGTTGCGCAATCGATCCTGGGTCAGTCGGCAACACCGGAGGCACTGGCCAACCTGCGGGCTGAGCTGGGTGTGAACGATCCTCCCGTACAACGCTATTTTGCCTGGCTCTTCGGCGCCATGCAGGGCGATCTTGGCACCGCGCTGACCAGCGGCCAGGACATTGCCCAGGCTCTCAGCAGCCGTTTCTGGAATACCCTGTTCCTCGCCTTCTGGGCTGCCGTGGTTGCGGTTCCGCTGGCGATCTTCCTCGGCCTGCTGGCCGTCCGTTTCAAGGACCGCTGGCCCGACAAGATGATCTCCGCCGTCACCCTGGCCTCGATCTCGATCCCCGAGTTCCTGATAGGCTACGTGCTGATGTATTTCATCGCGGTGCAGCTGCGCTGGTTCCCGTCAGTGGCCATGGTCAACGACAACATGAGCCTGTTCGAGAAGCTGAACGCCATCGCCCTGCCGATTGCCGTTCTGACGCTGGTTGTTCTGGCGCACATGATGCGGATGACCCGCGCTGCGATCCTGAACGTGATGCAATCGGCCTATATCGAAACCGCGGAACTCAAGGGCCTCAACGCTTTTCAGGTGATCTACCGCCATGCCTTCCCCAACGCGATTGCACCGATCGTCAACGTTGTGATGCTGAACCTCGCCTATCTGGTGGTTGGCGTCGTGGTGATCGAGGTGGTCTTCGTCTACCCCGGCATGGGCCAGTATCTGGTCGACCACGTGTCCAAGCGTGACGTGCCTGTTGTGCAGGCCTGCGGCCTGATCTTTGCCGCCGTCTATATCGGTCTCAACATGATTGCCGATATCGTCGCCATCCTGAGCAACCCGCGCCTGAGGCATCCGAAATGAAGAATATCCCCATTTCCGCACTCATCGGGCTGTTCTTCACTGCCCTCTACTTCCTTGGTGCCATCTTTGCGCCGCTGCTGGCCCCCTATGGCGTCGGCGAAGTGGTCGGCGATGTGTGGGAGCCCTCCAGCGCAGACTACCTGCTTGGCACCGACAACATCGGCCGCGACCTTCTCAGCCGGATGATCTATGGCGGCCGCACCACTATCTTCATCGCAACCGCCGCGACCGTCCTGTCCTTCACCCTGGGCTCCGTCCTCGGCTTCTTTGCCGCGGTGATGGGCGGCTGGATCGACCAGGCGCTGTCGCGCTTCGTCGACCTGGTGATGTCGATCCCGACGCTGATCTTCGCCCTCGTGGTGCTGTCGGTCGCACCGGTCACCATTCCGATGCTGATCCTGGTGATGGGCCTTCTGGACGCCACCCGCGTCTACCGCCTGGCCCGGGCCGTCGCGGTCGATATTGAGGTGATGGACTACGTCGAAGCAGCCCGCCTGCGCGGCGAGAAAACCGCCTGGATCATCTTCCGCGAGATTCTGCCCAACGCCCTGTCGCCGCTGATCGCGGAGATGGGCCTGCGCTTCATCTTTGCGGTTCTGTTTGTCTCCACCCTGTCCTTCCTGGGCCTGGGCGTGCAGCCGCCTGAGGCTGACTGGGGCGGCATCGTGAAAGAGAACAAGGAAGGCATCGTCTACGGCATTCCTGCGGCCCTGATCCCGGCCTTTGCCATCGCCACCCTGGCGATCTCGGTCAATCTGGTGGCTGACTGGGTGCTGAACCGGACCACATCGCTGAAAGGAGGCCGCGGATGAGCGATACCCTGTTGAAAGTCCGCGACCTGAAGATCGGCGCGACCATCTACCCGCCGGGTGAACGTCCCCGCGACATCGAGATCGTGCACGGGGTCAGCTTTGACCTCGCGCCCGGCAAAGTTCTGGGGCTGATCGGTGAATCCGGTGCCGGCAAATCCACCATCGGTCTTGCGTCCATGGCCTATGGCCGCGGCGGCGTGAAGATCACCGGCGGCGAGGTCTGGGTCAACGGCCGCGACATCCTGAAGGGCAGCCACAAGGACATCCGCAAACTGCGCGGTGCCGAGGTGACCTATGTGTCGCAATCAGCGGCAGCCTCCTTCAACCCGGCCAAGAAGATCATGGACCAGGTGGTCGAGGCCGCGGTGGAACAGAAGAAGTTCTCCCGCAAGGACGCCGAGGCCCGTGCCCGGGTTCTGTTTGCCAAACTGGGCCTGCCGGATCCGGACAACATCGGCGAACGCTACCCGCACCAAGTGTCGGGCGGCCAGCTGCAGCGCTGCATGACCGCGCTGGCGCTGTGCCCGGAGCCGGATCTGGTGGTGTTCGACGAGCCGACAACCGCGCTCGACGTGACCACCCAGATCGACGTTTTGATGGCGATCAAGGAGGCGATCCGCGACACCGGCGTTGCCGCGCTCTACATCACCCACGACCTGGCGGTTGTGGCACAGGTGAGCGACGACATCATGGTTCTGCGGATGGGCAACACCGTCGAATACGGCAACGTTGACCAGATCATCAATGATCCGCAGGAGGAGTACACCAAGGCGCTGGTCTCGGTCCGCTCCATCGAGCATGAGGAAAAGGCCCCGACCGAGGAGCCGGTGCTGAGCGTGCGCAATATCACCGCGCGCTACAAGGGCACCCAATTCGACGTGCTGCACAATGTGAACGTCGATCTGTATCCCGGCCAGACGCTGGCCGTGGTGGGTGAATCCGGCTCCGGCAAATCCACCCTCGCCCGCGTGATCACAGGCCTGTTGCCGCCGCGCGAGGGCGAGATCGAGTTTGTCGGCCGCAAGCTCTCACCGGACCTCAAGGGCCGCAGCCGCGAGGATCTGCGCGAGCTGCAGATGATCTACCAGATGGCAGACGTGGCAATGAACCCGCGCCAGACCGTCGGCACCATCATCGGCCGCCCGCTGGAGTTCTACTTCGGCATGCGCGGCGCCGAGAAGAAGAAGCGGATCATCGAACTGCTGGACGAGATCGAGCTGGGCGAAAAGTTCATGGACCGCTATCCGGCGGAGCTTTCGGGCGGCCAGAAGCAGCGTGTCTGCATCGCCCGCTCGCTGGCAGCCAAGCCTAAGATGATCATCTGCGACGAGGTCACCTCGGCACTCGACCCGCTGGTGGCAGACGGCATCCTGAAGCTGCTGCTGGACCTGCAGAAGATCGAAGATGTGGCCTATCTCTTCATCACCCACGATCTGGCAACGGTGCGCGCGATCTCGGACAACATCGCGGTAATGTATCAGGGCAAAGTGCAGCGCTACGGCGGCAAGTCCAAGGTGCTGAGCCCGCCGTTCGACGATTACACCGATCTGCTGCTCAGTTCGGTGCCGGAGATGAAGCTCGGCTGGCTGGAAGAGGTGATTGCCCACCGCAAGATGGAAAGCGCCGGCAACTGATTCCACCAAAGGATGCAAAGCCCCCGCTGATTGCCAGCGGGGGCTTTTTCTTTTTAAATTTACACGGATTTGTGATATTTTATTGAGACAGGGAGAATGCAGCGGGACCGGCTGCAAACAATAGAAAAAGCACTGAGCGCGGCTGAACTGTGAGGCAAGCCAACCCGATTTACCGGGCAGTTTCGTTTTGACTGCAGCAATGGGGAGAAACTGCCATGACAGATTGGGCAATTCACGGATTTGAGATCGCCAATTGCAACTGCGTGCCCGGCTGCCCTTGCCAATTTTCGCAGCTTCCTAATGACGGCACCTGCGAAGCAATGCTGACTTTCCGCATCGATAAAGGCCACTACGGGGACACAAAGCTGGACGGGCTGCACGCCGCGGCTATCTACAAATGGCCCGGCCCCATTCACGAGGGCAACGGCGAGATGCAAATCATCATCGACGAAAGCGCCACAGCAGAGCAGAAGGCGGCCCTCGAGGCGATCATGACCGGCCAGGACACCGATGAATTTGCCACCATGTTCTTCGTCTTCAACGCTATGTGCACCACCAGGCATGAGACACTCAGCGCACCCGTGTCGCTGAGTTTTGATGCCGAAACAGGTATTGGCCATGGCAAGGCGGACGGCATTGGCGAAACCAAAGTCGAACCGATTGCACACATCGTGTCCGGTGCACCGCATTCGGTCCAGATCAAATTGCCGAACGGGTTTGAATACTCCGAGGCTTCCGTCTGCCAGGGCACGACACGGACCCCTGGATCTGCCATCAGCCTTGAAAAGAACAGCGGAACCCACGCCCATGTTGCCGAGCTGCACCTGACCGGCAAGGGCGTTGAGCGCGCGGCTTGATCCGCCATGGGCCGGGCGCCGCACATAACCGGCACAGCTGAACGGCTGGCCCGCAACGACCGGATCGTGGTTCTGGGCGCTGTGGCCTTCATCGTGCTGCTGAGCGGGCTTTACACCGTGTTTGGTGTCGGCATGAACATGACCGCGGCCGAGATGACCCGGATGGCCCGCCCGATCGGCGAACCGATGGCGATGGGCACCGGGCCGGTTTGGACTGCAGGCTATGCCGTGCTGATCTTTCTGATGTGGTGGGTGATGATGATCGCCATGATGACCCCCAGCGCTGCCCCGGTGCTGCTGCTGTTCACTGCCATCAAGAAGGCAGGCTCTCTGCCCGGCCGGGCGCCGGTGCTGGGGCTGCTGTTCCTCAGCGGATACCTTCTTGCCTGGGCCTTGTTCTCTGCAATTGCCACCGCGCTGCAATGGTGGCTCGAAACCATGGGCCTCTCAAACGGCCCGATGATGTCGCTCAGCAGCCGCACCCTTGGCGGTGCATTGCTGCTGGCGGCGGGCGCCTATCAGTTTACCCCCTACAAGCACGCCTGCCTCTCCCATTGCCGTATGCCGGTTCATTTTTTGACCGAGCATAACCGCACAGGCTTGGCTGGTGCTGTACTGATGGGCGCCCACCACGGCACCTATTGCCTCGGCTGCTGCTGGGCGCTGATGCTGCTGCTGTTTGCCGGCGGGATCATGAACCTTTACTGGATAGCCGGGCTGGCGCTGTTCGTGCTGGCCGAAAAGACCTTGCCTTACCCAAGGCTCTTTGCCACGGGTGCCGGGGCTCTGCTGCTTCTGGCAGGCAGCTATGTTCTCGTTACCGCGCTTTGAAAGCGCAGGCGCTGACCGGCAATTCTGCAACGTCCCTGCGAAAATGCCCGTTTGCGGCCGTTCCGCCGTTTTTTGAATGGCAATTCAAGAAACGGACGCAATGATACCCTCCCGAAGCCATCGCAAGGCAAAGGGATTCGGCAAATGGACAACAAGCTTCTTCTCATCATTCTGGACGGCGTGCCCTGGCGCAATTTCCGCCGCCTGTTCGGCAACCTCGAAGGCTGGGTCGACAGCGGCGATGCCCGCGTCTGGAAACTGCGCGCGGTGCTGCCGTCGATTTCGGCCAGCTGCTATGCCTCGATCCACACCGGCGTCGCACCCGCCATCCACGGCTGCACCGGCAACGCCAATGTGTTCCGGCTCAAGGAAAAAGACGTGTTCAGCCAGGTCCGCGAAGCCGGCGGCGTCACCGGCGCCGTGGCGCACAGCTACTGGTCGTCTTTCTTCAACCGCCACCCCTTCGATTACGTGCGCGATATCGAATACGACGAGCCGGAAAGCAAGACCATCAACCACGGCCGCTTCCACACCATGACCGGCTACGGCAAGGACAACCAGATGACGCCGTCGGACGTCGATCTGTTCGCCACGCTGACCAATCTCTGCCTGCGCTTCGGGCTGGACTACGGCATGCTGCACGCCTGCACCCTGGACAGCATGGGCCACCGCTTTTTCCATGACTGCCAGGAAATGGACCACGCCTGTTTTGTGATGGATGAGATGCTGGCCCCCTTTATCACCCGCTGGCGCGATCTGGGCTACGAGGTGATCGTCACCGCCGACCACGGCCAGGACGAGCGCGGCCACCACGGCGGCCGCAGTCCGCTGCAGCAGGAAACCGCGCTCTACTACTTTGGCGAGGCCGAAGGTCCGGATCATGGCGACGTGATCGACCAGCGCCAGCTGGCCCCCACCATCCTTAAACGGCTGGGCGCGCCGATTGCGGACACCATGAAGGCAGAGCCGTTCCTGAAATGACCTGAAACGGCGGCTGTGTGCTAGGATGGTCCTCAGCCGCCGTTTTCAGATGTCAGGACTTTGCCATGAAATCCCTTACCGCCGTATTTTCCCTGCTGGCCGCCCCGGCGCTGGCCAGCGATGCCTGCCACGACCTGTGGTTCACCCGCAACGCGGTGATCGACCGGGCCGGTTACTGCTTCGGCTCCCCTTTGGGACAGGCCGTGTTCAACAACGGGGATTGCACCGGCAAGTCTGTCTCTCTGCCGCCGCAGTCAGAACGCCTGGTTGCTGAAGTGAAACAGATGGAGGCCCGCTTCGGCTGCCGGGTCAACAACAAGCAGACCCATCTGGACTTGGATGACCTGTTCCTGCGCTACCAGCTATGGGACCTGCCGGTGCGGGATGAGTTCGAAAGCGCCTGCCTGGGCTGGCTGGGGCCGGTCATGGGGCTGCGGGCGGGCCACAGGCCGGATGCTCCCCTGGTCGGGCAGATAGACCCCGGCGACTACGTCAATTACTCGCATATCCCGGTGGGCAGCTGGACCTATGTGACCACCTCCGGCCCGGACTGGCAGGTCACGAGCGGCGGCTGGCTGAACACGTCGCTGTTCCAGGAGCAATGCCAGGACTATGCCGGGTAGTCCGGGCTACTCGTCATAGGGCCAGATCCCCTGCCCCAGCGCCTCGACCGCAACTGAAATCCGCTCAAAACTGTCACGTGCCCGGCCCACGCTGTGGCGCGCACGCAAATAGCCGTGGATCAGTCCCGGCTCATTGATCCAATACGCCTTGCCGCCAGCCGCCAAAATGCGGTCGCGGTAGTCGCGTGAATCGTCCCGCACCGGATCGCAATCCGCCGTTACCAGCACCGTCGGCGGCAAGTCCGAGAAATCGCTGTCAGACAGAGGCGCAAAAAGCGGATCATCCTTGGGCGGCTCCCCTTCGGTGCGAATATCCATGTAATACAGCACGTCCTCGCGCGTCAGCATGGGCGCCTGCGCGTGCTCCAGGTAAGAGCCCTGGTTCACATCACCGCCGAACGCGCCATAGATCAGCACCTGGCCCAGAATCGACTCGCAGCGGCCGCGCGCATGATGCGCCACCGCAGCACAAATGTTGGCTCCGGCGCTGTCGCCCATCAGGACAATGCCCTTGCCATACCCGGCCTCGACCCAGCCCAGCACCACCCAGGCGTCCTCAAAGGCGGCGGGGTGCTTGTGCTCCGGTGCCAGCCGGTAGTCCACCGCCACCACCCGGTAGCCGGTCTGGGCGCAGATCTCGGCGCAAACATCATCGTGGCTGTCCAGACCCCCTACGACAAAGCCGCCGCCGTGGCAGAACAGCACCGTCCGGGTCGGGTCACCAGCGGTATAGACCCGCACCGGCACGCCGTTGGCGGACAATGCCTCGACCGACACCACATCCGGCCGCGGCACCCGGAATTCCCGCGCCATCGCGTTATAGATACGGCGCTGCTCTTCGATGCTCATGTCAACGGCGTCATCAGGATAAAGCTCCCCGGTCTTCTGGATGAAGTCCCAGGTCTCCTCGTCGATCAGCCGTTCGTAATCCATCTGCGAGCCTCCCTGCACGCCGTCGTCCCCGAGAGCCTAGGCACAGTTTCCCGCAAATGGAATGCCTGAAAGAAAAAGCGCCCCGAAGGGCGCTCCTTATCCCACACTGTCCAGCGGGGTCACGCAGCCGCGGCAGGCTCCCATGGCCGGGTGAAATTGTTCAGCACGCCGTCGATGTCAGCCTCCGGGCTGCCGTTGGCCGCCACCTGCGCCACCAGCCCGCGTTTCTTGTCGTCGGTCACGCTGACAACACGCGCCGCCACCCCGGCCTGCTCCAGCGCGCCATTGTATACGCGGGTGATCGCCATCTTGCGCAGATCGGGCTTGAACACCTTGCCCACCGCGGTTTTCGGCAGCTCGTCCAGCACCGTCAGATGCTTGGGGATCGCCGCCCGCTCATGCACATGGACTTTGCAGTATTCCAGCAGCTCCGCCTCGCTGACGCTGGCGCCGTCGACCAGCTCGACAAACGCGCAAGGCAGCTCGCCCGAATGCGCGTCCGGCTGGCCGATGGCACCGGCAAAGGCCACCGCATCATGGCCCAGCAGTGCCTCTTCGATCTCTGCCGGGTCGATATTGTGGCCGCCGCGGATGATCAGATCCTTGGCGCGGCCGGTGATCCAGAGATAGCCATCCTCGTCGATCCGGCCCAGATCGCCGGTGCGCAGGTATTTCTCCTGGTAGTAGAGGTCCACGTTCTTGTCGGCCTCGGTATAGGTATTGCCCGCGAACACACCGGGGTTCGACACACAGATCTCCCCCACTTCGTCGCGCCCGCATTCCAGCGCCCCATCATTGGTCTGCTTAACGATCCGCACATCCGTATAGGGGAACGGGATGCCCACCGATCCCACCTTCTTCTCGCCGCCCGGCGGGTTGCAAGAGACGAGGCAGGTCGCCTCGGTCAACCCGTAGCCCTCCACGATGGCGACGCCGCAGGCGCTTTCAAACCGCTTGAACAGCTCCATCGGCATCGGCGCCGAGCCGGAGAACGCCGTTTTCACGGATGAGATATCCGCATCCACCGGCCGCTGCATCAGCGCCGAAACGGCGGTGGGCACAGTGATGATAAAGGTGATCTTCCAGCGCTCGATCAGCTTCCAGAAATTGTCGAACACGCCCTCGCCCCGGTACCCCTGCGGCGTCGGGAACACCACATGCGCGCCAGAGGCGATGGCCGCCATCATGATCACATGCACCGCAAAGACATGGAACAGCGGCAGTGGGCACATGATGTTGTCTTCCTCGGTGAACAACAGCGTGCTGCCCAGCCAGCCGTTGTAGACCAGCCCCGAATACTTGTGCTGCGCCACCTTGGGCATGCCGGTGGTGCCGCCGGTATGGAAATAGCACGCCACCCGGTCACCGGCACTGTCGGCAAAATTCAGCGTCTTGGGCTGCTTCGCCATCTCCTTGGAGAAGTTCAGGTAGTCCGCATGGCTGGGCCGGCCGTCCATCTTGGGACGGATCAGCGGCACGATCCAGGATTTCGGTGGCGTAAGGTAGCGGTTCAGGTCCACTTCCAGCACCGTGTTCACGCCCGGCGCATGGCGCACCGCCTCTGCCACTTTTTGGGCTACATCCGTCTTCGGGAAGGGCCGCAGGGTGACAACAACCTTGGCCTTGGTCTCCCGCAGGATGGAGGCGATCTGCTCCGGCTCCAGCAGCGGGTTGATCGGGTTCACGATCCCTGCCACCGCGCCGCCCAGCATGGTGACCAGCGTCTCGTTGCAGTTGGGCAGCACATAGGCCACCACATCCGTTTCGCCCACCCCCAGCGCACGGAACATATTGGCGGCCTGGCTCACCTGCTCCTTCAGCGTGCGCCAGGTCAGCGTCTCCGCCTTGTCCTGGGCGCCAGAGAATATCTGATAGCTGACCGCCTTGCTGTTCGGGTACTTGTCCGCGGTGCGCGACAGCAGCCCGTACAAAGTGGCCGGCAGATCCCGCGCCTCATACGGCATTTCATTCTGCAGCGCATCGCGGTCCGCGATTCCGGAAAAACCCATAATTCTCCTCCCCGTTCCCCCCGGTGCACAGCCGGTGTACGGGTGGTGCACGGAAGGTGTCTCTGTTTTTTGCCCAGATTATTGCAAACGCCCGATTGCGCAAGCGCCGCGGCAGGGTCACGCCAAGGCAGCTTTGGCGGTGACGTCGCGCCATTTCCCTGCATTGGGCGGTTTTCAACAAAAAACGCCCCGGATCGGCTCCGGGGCGCTTGCCGTGTTAATCTGCTCGCCGCTTATTCAGCTGCCAGCCCTTCTGTGAACTGCAGCTTGGCCAGACGCGCATAAAGCCCGCCCTGTGCCACCAGCTCATCATGGGTGCCGGTGGCGACGATCCGCCCCTGCTCCATCACCACGATGCGGTCGGCCTTCTTCACCGTTGCCAGCCGGTGCGCCACGATAAGCGTGGTGCGGCCCTGGCTCAGCTCATCCACCGCCGCCTGCACCAGGCGTTCGCTTTCCGCATCCAGCGCCGAGGTCGCCTCATCCAGCAGCAGCACCGGCGCATCGCGCAGGATGGCGCGGGCAATGGCAATCCGCTGCTTCTGGCCGCCCGACAGCATCACGCCGCGCTCACCGACAAAACTGTCATAGCCCTCCGGCAGCTTGGAGATGAAGTCATGCGCCGCTGCCGCTGCAGCAGCAGCCTCGACCTCAGCATCGGTGGCCTCCGGCCGGCCAAACCGGATGTTTTCGCGGGCCGAGGCGGCAAAGATCACTGGATCCTGCGGAACCAGCGCGATGTGGCGGCGGAATTCATCCCGCTGCAGCTGGGTCAGTGCCACGCCGTCCAGCTTCACCGCGCCCTGATTGGGATCATAGAAGCGCTGCAGCATCTGAATAATGGTGGTCTTGCCAGCACCTGACGGGCCGACAAAAGCCACAGTCTCCCCCGGGTTCACTGTCAGCGAAACCTCATCCAGCGCCGACACATCCGGGCGCGACGGGTAGCGGAAAGACACGTTGTCGAACGCGATCTCGCCCTTGACCGGCGCGGGCAGAACCTGCGCCGCAACCGGGTCCAGCACGGTATCCTCGGCGTTCAGCAGTTCCACCAGCCGTTCGGTTGCCCCGGCGGCGCGCTGCAGCTCGCTCCAAATCTCCGACAGCGCCGCAACGGATCCAGCCACCAGCACTGCATAGATCACAAACTGGATCAGCGTGCCCTCAGACATCACGCCTGCGCGCACATCATTGGCGCCCATCCACAGAACGCCCACGATCCCGGAAAACACCAGGAAGATCACAATTACCGTCAGATAGGCCCGCGTCTGGATGCGGCGGCGGGACACGTCATAGGAGGTTTCGGTGAGCTCGGAAAACTTCTCGCGGCTGGCAGCCTCATGCGTGAAGGCCTGTACCGTCTGCACCGCCCCCAGCGCCTCGCCCGCGTTACCGGAAGAGGCCGCAATCCAGTCCTGGTTTTCCTTGCTGATGGCGCGCAGGCGGCGGCCCAGCACCAGGATTGGCACGATCACCGCCGGCACGATCAGCAGCACCATCATCGTGAGCTTCGCCGAGGTCAGCAGCATCAATACCATGCCGCCCAGGAAAATCAGCAGGTTGCGCAGTGCAATCGACACCGACGATCCCAGCACCGACTGGATCAGCGTGGTGTCGGTGGTGATCCGGCTCAGCACCTCGCCGGTCATGATGCGCTCATAGAACTCCGGGCTCATGCCGATCACCCGGTCGAACACCGCCTTGCGGATGTCGGCCACCACCCGCTCGCCCAGCCGTGTCACCAGTGCATAGCGCACGCCGGTGCCCACCGCCAGCAATGCGGCAATCACCAGCGCACCGCTGAAATAGAGGTTCAGAAGCTCGGAATCAGAGACCCGGAAGTTGTCCACCACCCGGCGCACCGCCAAGGGCAGCGTCAGCGACAGACCCGCCGTCAGTACCAGCGCACAGGTGGCGGCCAGCATGAGCAGGCGGTAGGGGCGCATGAACGGCCAAAGCGCCGACAGCACGCCAATCTTCCGGGATTTCTCCCGCTCTTGCTCCGCATTCGGGGCCGCTTGTCTCCGCGCCATTCCGGATCCTTCTGCACTTTGGTCTGGCGGGTCTTGCACCCGCATAGTCGCCAAGGTTCATGGCCCCGCACGCCCGGCGCGTCAAGCGTTGAGCAGCTTCAAAACACACCTGAAAACAGCTGCGCACTGCGTCATGGGGTATCAATCAGGCGGATTGGGAAGGTCTGGAGCGGGTAGCGGGAATCGAACCCGCACCTTAAGCTTGGAAGGCTCTTATGATACCATTTCACCATACCCGCTCAGGACATTTGCTGATTTAGGTGAAGCGCCGGGGAAGGTCAACCACCTTGTTTTCGTTTACCTTTGCGGTGGCGGAAATTTCAACGTGCCTCTTGCGAAAGCCCCGCCAAGCCCCCCAAATAAAAGCAAAATCCAACCACCCCGCCGCCCGTGCATAACACCGGAAAACCGCCGTGACCCAAACCCTGCAAACCGCCGTACTCACTGCTCACGGTCAGCCCTCTGCCCCGGGCCCGGCAGAGGCG
The DNA here is from genome assembly GCF_000813905.1 of Leisingera sp. ANG-M6. Lineage (NCBI taxonomy): Bacteria > Pseudomonadati > Pseudomonadota > Alphaproteobacteria > Rhodobacterales > Roseobacteraceae > Leisingera > Leisingera sp. ANG-M6. The sequence continues at coordinate 24,974 of NZ_JWLG01000009.1, read as the reverse complement.
GATCTGGCAGCCACTGCCAGGGGTGTTGCCGCGCATCTTCCGGGCTGGGATGTCCGCTCTGCCACCCTCGCAGCTCCCGGCCGGCTGGAGCAGGTGATAGAGGACGGCGCAGTGGTCTATCCGTTTTTCATGTCGCGCGGGTATTTCACCAGCAAGGTGCTGCCGGGGCGTCTGCAAGGCCGGGCTTACCGGATGGCCACGCCGTTCGGGCTGGACAGCGGCCTGCCGGATCTTGCTGCAAGCGCCGTGCAACAGGCAGCATCAGAAAGGCACTGGCCGCTGGACAGGCTGAACCTGCTGCTGGCCGCCCACGGCTCTGCCCGCGGCCCGCGCGCCGCAGAGGCCGCCGAGGATTTCGCCGCCCGGCTCAGCCCGCTGCTGCCGGGCTGCTCCGTGTCGCTGGGCTACATTGAGCAGGACCCGCGGCTCGCATCTGCTGCCGCCTCCCTGCCCGTGCGGTCCATCTGCCTGCCGTTTTTTGCGCAGGCAGGCGATCACGTGAAAGAGGATCTTCCCGAAGCCCTGGACGCCGCAGGCTTTGGCGGCACGGTGCTGCCGGTGGCCGGCGCCCTGCCCGGAGCCCCGGCCCTGATTGCTGCAGCCATCCGCCGCGCAAGCCTTGACCCAAGCGCGTCTGAGTGAAATTCTAGCCTTCCGGAAAGAAAAGCAATTTTTGGCTCAAGCAAAGGCAATTGGCCTCTTGCACCGGCGCCGGGCATGTGATTAATCACGGCTTACACCACGGATGGCGAGTTGGCGGAGTGGTGACGCAGCGGATTGCAAATCCGTGTACACCGGTTCGATTCCGGTACTCGCCTCCACCTTATCCCAGCAGTTAATCCATGTCATGTCAAAGGCTTAGATACAGCGCTGCAGCGCGTAGCGCAGGCCAGAACGCATGTCTCCAAGGTCTGGCGGCCATGCAGCCGCCAGCCTGATCCCGCGCGGGCAGCCGGAACAATCAGCCCTTCAACCTGAACCGCTGGATCTTGCCGGTCTCGGTTTTCGGCAGCGCCTGGGCGAACACCACGGACCGCGGATACTTGTAGGGCGCAATTGTTGCCTTCACATGGTTCTGCAGCAGCTTGGCCAATTCCTCTGACGCCGCCTGCCCTTCGGCCAGCACCACATGCGCCTGCACGATCTCGCCGCGCGCCTCGTCCGGAACCCCGACCACCGCGCATTCCGCCACCGCCTCATGTGCCAGCAGCGCGGCCTCCACTTCCGGCCCTGCTATGTTGTAGCCGGAGGAGACGATCATGTCGTCATTGCGGGCTGCAAAATGCAGGTAGCCGTCTTCGTCCCGGATGAAGCTGTCGCCAGTGATGTTCCAGCCGTCCCGCACATATTCGCCTTGCCGCTCATCCGCCAGATAACGGCAGCCAGTCGGACCTTTGACCGCCAGCCGCCCGGCCTCGCCGCGGGGCGCCTCAAAGCCATCACCGTCCAGCACCTTCACCTGATAGCCGCCCACCGGCTTGCCGGTGCAGGCGGGCCGGTGATCGCTGAACCGGTTGGTGATGAAGATATGCAAAAGCTCCGTCGCGCCGATCCCGTCCAGCATCGGCTTGCCGGTCTTGTCCATCCATTCCTGATAGACCGGCGCAGGCAGGGTCTCTCCCGCTGAAACTGCCGCCCGGAGCGAGGACAGATCCGCCCCCTCCTCCATCGCCCGCAGCATCACCCGGTAGGCAGTCGGGGCTGTGAAGCAAACGGTGGCCTTGTATTTCTCAATGATCTCGATGAGGTTCGGCGGTGTGGCGTTTTCCAAAAGCGTCGCCGCCGCCCCGAACCGCAGCGGGAAGATCGCCAGCCCGCCCAGACCGAAGGTAAAGGCCAGCGGCGGCGAACCGACAAATACGTCCTCCGGCTGCACATCCAGCACTTCGCGCGCATAGCCGTCGGCGATGATCAGCAGGTCGCGGTGGAAGTGCATCGTCGCTTTGGGCGATCCGGTGGTGCCGGAAGTGAAGCCCAATAGCGCCACATCATCCCTGCCTGTCTTCACCGCCTCGTAGGCCACCGGCTTTTCCAGCGCCAACCGGTCCAGCTCCGCATCATGGTTGGAGGTGCCGTCAAAGCCCACAACTGTCTTCAGGAACTTCGACTCCTTGGCGCAGGCGACCAGCTCATCCTTCAGCCTTGTGTCGCAAAGCGCATGGGAAATCTCGGCCTTGTCCACGATCTTGGCCAGCTCCCCCTTGCGCAACAGCGGCATGGTGTTGACCACCACTGCGCCTGCCTTGGTTGCCGCCAGCCAGCAGGCCACCATCGCCGGGTTGTTGGCAGAGCGGATCAGCACCCTGTTGCCGGGCTTCACGCCCAGGTCCTCGGTCAGCACATGCGCCAGCCGGTTGGTCCAGTCCGCCAGCTCCTTGTAGGTGCGGTAGCGCCCGTTGCCGATCAGCGCCGTATGGTCGCCGAACCCTTTCTCCACCATCGCATCGGTCAGCTCGACCGCGGCGTTCAGGTACTCAGGGTACTGGAACCCCTTCAGCAGGAACTCCGGCCACTGCTCCTTGGGCGGAAGGTTGTCCCGGGCGAATGTGTCCACATGCGCAGTTGGTCCCAGCATCTCAATTCCCTCCCTGAAAGGCGCCGAGCGCCTGGCGCGCAATCACCACTCGCTGCACGTCCGAGGCGCCCTCGTAAATGCGCAAGGCCCGGATATCACGGTAAAGCTCCTCCACCTTCTGACCCCGGCGCACGCCGTCGCCGCCATGCAGCTGCACCGCCTTGTCGATGACCTGTTGCGCCTGGTCGGTGGAGAACAGCTTGGCCATCGCAGCCTCGCGGGTGACCCGCGCAGCCCCTGAATCCTTAGCCCAGGCGGCGCGGTAGACCAGCAGTGCCGATGCATCCACATCCAGCGCCATATCGGCGATATGGCCCTGCACCATCTGCAGATCGAACAGCGACGCCCCCTGCACCTGCCGCGCGGTGACCCGCGCCAGTGACTCGTCCAGCGCCCGGCGGGCAAAGCCCAGCGCCGCGGCAGCCACGGTGGAGCGGAACACATCCAGCACCGACATCGCAATTTTGAAGCCCCCGCCCGGCTGACCCAGCAGCGCCGATTTCGGGATGCGGCAATCTGTGAACCGCAGGGTCGCCAGCGGATGCGGCGCGATGGTCTCCAGCCGCTCCACAACCTCAAACCCCGGCAGGCCCGCAGGCACCGCAAAGGCGCTCAGCCCCTTTGCCCCCGGTCCCTCGCCAGTGCGGGCAAACAGCGTGTAGACATCAGCAATGCCGCCGTTGGAGATCCAGGTCTTCTCGCCATTCAAAACGTAATGGTCGCCGTCCAGCGCCGCGGTCATGGTGGAGTTCGCCACATCCGACCCCGACTGCGGCTCAGTCAGGGCAAAGGCTGAAATCGCCTTACCCGCGCGCGTCAGCGGCAGCCATTCCTGCTGCTGCGCTTCGGTGCCGAACAGCGATATCGCCCCGGTGCCCAGCCCCTGCATGGCAAAGGCAAAATCCGCAAGCCCGTCATGGCGCGCCAGTGTTTCGCGGATCAGGCACAGCGTGCGCACATCCAGCTGCTCGCCCGCCATCGCGCCGGAATGCTGCGTCCAGCCGCCCTCGCCCAGTGCTGTGACCAGCGCCCGGCAGGCGGCATCGGTGTCGGAATGATCGATGCCCGCCAGCTGCGCCGCGGCCCAGGCTTCCAGTTCTTCGGCCAGCTTCCGGTGCCGGTCCTCAAAAAACGGCCAGCTCAGAAACGTCTTGTCCGCCATCATCTCTCCTCCCAAAGACCTGGGCGAAAACGCCCCTGCCTTCCTCTTGCCCCAAATATCCCCGCCGGAGGCTTCTGCTCTCTCCTCCAGTGCAGCAGCCGCGGCCAGAAGCGGTTCAGTCGCCCTCGAACAGCGGTTTTTCCTTGTTAACAAAAGCATGGTAGGCGCGTTCAAAGTCCGCGGTCTGCATGCAGATCGCCTGCGCCTGCGCCTCCGCCTCAATGGCCTGTTCGATCGACATCGACCATTCCTGTGCCAGCATGGTCTTGGTCATCATGTGTCCAAAGTTCGGACCCGAAGCGATCCGCGCGGCCCAAGCCTGCGCCTCTGCCTCCAGTTCATCCGCCGCAACCAGCTTGTTGTGGAAACCCCAGGCGTGGCCCTCTTCAGCACTCATCGAGCGCCCGGTATAAAGCAGCTCCGCCGCCCGTCCCTGACCAATGATCCGCGGCAGGATCGCGCAGGCGCCCATGTCGCAGCCCGCCAGCCCGACTCGGGTGAATAGAAACGCGGTCTTGGCCTCCGGCGTGGCAATCCGGATGTCGGAGGCCATGGCGATGATCGCGCCCGCGCCGACGCAGATGCCATCAATCGCCGCAATCACCGGCTTGCCGCAATTCACCATCGCCTTGACCAGATCGCCGGTCATCCGGGTGAAGGCCAGCAGCTCCTTCATGCTCATTTTCGTCAGCGGCCCGATGATGTCATGCACATCGCCGCCGGAGCAGAAGTTGCCGCCGTTGGAGGCAAAGATCACCGCCTTGATGCTGTCGTCATAGTGCAGATCGCGGAACCAGTCGCGCAGCTCTGCATAGCTGTCGAAAGTCAGCGGGTTTTTCCGCTCCGGCCGGTCCAAAGAGACGGTCGCAATGCCATCCTCGATCCGGCACAGGAAATGCCTGGGGTCCCGGTTCACCTTCATGCCTTGCTCCCCTCATCCAGCCGCCGCGCCACCGCGTCCAGGCTCTCGGCTATCCCTTGCGCCTCATCTGCGGTCAGCCCGTCAAAGGCCGCATTGATCCAGCCCTCATGCGCCTCCGCCTGGCGGGAAAACTCCACCCGGCCAGCATCCGTCAGCCGAACCAGGTTGGCGCGCCGGTCGCCCTCGACCTTCTCGCGCTGCACATGGCCGTCCTCGACCAGCCGCTCGACAATGCCGGTCACATTGCCGTTAGAGACTTTCAGAACCCCCGACAACTCGCTCATCTTGAGGCCTTTTTCGTGCTGCATCAGCGCCGCCATCACGTCAAACCGCGGCAGCGTGGTTGCAAACTCCCGCCGCAGGTTCTCGCGCACTTCGCTCTCCACTGCCTTGGTGGCCTTCAGCACTTTCAGCCACAGCCGCAGCCGGTCTTTTGATGTCGTGCTCAAATTTCCCCTCCCGACACGCTCATTGCGTGCCCATTGACCGAAGCCGCGCCCTCAGACGCCAGAAACACCGCCGTGGCCGCCACTTCCTCCGGCGCGATCAGCCGCTGCATCGGGTTGCCGCCAACCACCATCTTCAGCGCCTTCTCGCGCGGTATGCCATGCCGGGCCATCAGCCCAGTGATGGCGCTCTCCGCCATCTCGGTATCCACAAATCCGGGGCAGATCGCATTGCAGGTGATGCCACGCTTGGCCACGCTCTGCGCAACCGAGCGCACCAGCCCCAGCACCCCGTGCTTGGAGGCCGCATAAGCCGGGATCTGCGCCCCTCCCTGCAAAGACGCAGTGGAGGCGATGGCAATCAGCCGCCCGCCCGGTTCCATGCCTGCCCGCAAGGCCGCCCGGAAGGTCAGGAAGGTGCCGGTCATGTTGACCATCAGCGTGCGCTGCCACTCCTCCAGCGAGACATCTTCAATCCGCGCGGCAACTCCTGTCCCGGCATTGGCGATAACCACGTCATAGGGCGTCTCAAACAGCGCCTCGACCTGCGCCTCATCCGTCACATCCGCCACCCGGATCTCCAGCCCCAACCCCTCTGCCGCCGCCTCCAGCGGTTCCCGGCGGCGTCCGGCGATGGTGACATGGCAGCCTTGGGCAGCAAAGGCATGGGCAATCGCCTTGCCGATCCCAGTACCGCCGCCCGTTACCAGAACCCTGCGTGTCATGCCCGGATCACCTCCGCTTCGCGGTCTGCCAGGCGCCAAGCCTGATCGCGGCCCGCATGGTAGGGCAGCGGCCAATCGCCGTGGCGGTCGCCGATCCGCGCGGCCTCATGCAGCGTCCAATAGGGATCGGCCAGATGCGGCCGGCCCACGCAGACCAGATCGGCCCGCCCAGCCATCAGGATCGAATTCGCATGATCGGCCTCATAGATGTTGCCCACTGCCATGGTGGCAATCCCGGCCTCGTTGCGGATGCGGTCGGAGAACGGCGTCTGGAACATGCGGCCGTAGACCGGCTGCGCGTCCGTTGAGGTCTGCCCGGCGGAGACATCGATTATATCGGCCCCGGCAGCGGTGAAGGCCCTGGCGATTTCCACCGCCTCCTCCGGCGTGACACCTTCGTTGCCGACCCAGTCATTGGCAGAGATCCGGACCGACATCGGTTTGCCTTCGGACCAGACCGCGCGCATGGCCCGGAACACCTCCAGCGGATAGCGCAGGCGGTTTTCCAGGCTGCCGCCGTACTCATCGCCCCGAATGTTCGATTTTGGCGAGATGAAGGACGAAATCAGGTAGCCATGCGCCGCGTGAAGTTCGATCATGTCAAACCCGGCGCGCTCCGCCATTTGCGCCGATGCAACAAATTCGTCGCGAATTTGATCCATTTCCGCCCGCGTGATTTCCCGCGGCGCCGGGTTGTTTGCCGACCAAGGGATCGCGGAGGCCGAGACCGTCTCCCAGTTCCCGTCTGGCAAGGGCGCATCCATGACTTCCCAGCCCAACTGGGTTGAGCCCTTGCGCCCCGAATGGCCGATCTGGCAGCAAATCTTGGCGCTGGTTTCCGCGTGCACGAAATCCGTCAGCCGCTTCCACGCCGCCTCATGCTCCGGCGCATACAGGCCCGGACAGCCCAGCGAGATCCGGCCCTCTGCAGACACACAGGTCATCTCGGTATAGACCAGCCCGGCCCCGCCCTTGGCACGCTCGCCATAGTGGATCAGATGCCAGTCAGTCGGGCAGCCCTCCACCGCCTTGTATTGCGCCATGGGGGAGACCACGACCCGGTTGTTCAGCTCCATCCCGCGCAGACGGTAGGGCGCGAACATCGGCGGCCGCACCGGCGCATCCGCGGGCGCGCCGGCCTTGTCCTGAAACCACTTTTCGGCGCTTTGCAGCCACTCGGCATCGCGCAGGCGCAGGTTCTCGTGGGAAATCCGCTGCGAGCGTGTCAGCAGCGAGTAGTTGAACTGCACCGGATCCATATCCAGGTAACGCTCGACCTCCTCGAACCACTCCAGCGAATTGCGCGCCGCCGATTGCAGCCGCAGCACATCCAGCCGCCGCTCCTCCTGGTAGCGTTCAAACGCAAGTTCCAGCGTCGGCTCTGTGCTGACCAGCTCTGCCAGCGCAATGGCACTGTCAAACGCCAGCCGCGACCCCGACCCGATGGAGAAATGCGCAGTGGCGGAGGCATCGCCCAGCAGCACCACATTCTCATGGTGCCACTTCTCGCACAGCACCCGCGGGAAATTGATCCACACTGCCGCCCCGCGCAGGTGCCCCGCATTCGACATCAGCGCATGGCCATCCAGATGATCGGCAAAGATCTCCTCGCAGGTGCGGATGATCTCCTCCTTGCTCATGCCCTCGAAACCCCAGGCCTTCCAGGTCTCGGCAGAGCATTCGACGATCACCGTCGCGGTGTCGGCGTCGAACTGATAGGCGTGGATCCACATCCAGCCGTGCTTGGTCTTCTCGAAGATGAAGGTGAAAGCATCATCAAATTTCTGATGCGTGCCCAGCCAGATGAACTTGCAGGGCCGCACGTCGATTTCCGGTTTAAAATGTTCCGCGAACTCATTGCGAACACTGGAATTCAGCCCGTCGCAGCCGACCACCAGATCGTATTCTTTCTGGTACTCCGACGCGGACTTAGCAACGGTTTCGAACTGCAGGTCCACCCCTAGCTCCCTTGCCCGGTCCTGCAGCAGCAGCAGCATCTGCTTACGCCCGATCCCGGCAAATCCATGCCCGCCCGACACAGTGCGGGTGCCATCATGCACCACGGCGATGTCATCCCAATAGGCAAAATTTTCTCGGATCGCTTCTGCACTCTGCGGGTCATTGGCGCTCAGATTCTCCAGCGCGTCATCCGACAGCACCACGCCCCAGCCAAAGGTATCATCCGGCTTGTTGCGCTCGACCACCGTGACCTCGGCCTCCGGCTGCCGCAGCTTCATCGAGATGGCAAAGTACAGGCCCGCAGGCCCTCCTCCCAGACAGACGACTTTCATGATCATCCCTTCCCGCTCAGCGCACGTCTCTGAGGTTCAGGATAAGCAGGTCCTGAAAAACTTCAAGCATAAAGTTTTAAGCTTGAAGTAATTGCATGAGCAAGGCGGCACCGCCCCGGTCACAGAACCGGGGTATAACCGCCCGCCTGAAAACGCGGATCACAGCCCTCGCAAGTATTCCATCACCGCCGGGCGCACCGCCTGATCGCCGCGGTGGCGGGCGTCGGAGATGATCTTGCGCAGTTCGCCCAGATCCACCCGCAGCAGCAGCGACTTCACCGGCCCGATGGAGGCCGGGCGCATCGACAGCGTGCGGATGCCCATTGCCGCGAGGCAAACCGCCTCGACCGGGCGGCCCGCATCCTCGCCGCAGAAGCTTAGCGGCGTGCCGGAGATCGCGCAGCGCTCCACGATCCGTTCGATGAAGCTCAGGAAGCTCACGTTCAGCGTATCATAGCGCCGCCGCACCCGCTCATTCTCGCGGTCGGCCGCAAAGAAGAACTGCTTGAGGTCATTGCCGCCGATCGAGATAAAGGCCACCTCGTCAAAAAACTTCTGCGGCGCATAGGCCAGCGACGGTGTCTCCAGCATCGCGCCGATCTTCAGGTCAGCGGGCAGCACATGGCCCAGGATACGCTCGCGCTCGATGGTCTTTTCCACTTCCGCCCGGGCGGCGCGGTATTCCTCGAACTGGGCGACGAAGGGGAACATGATCGACAGCGGCCGCCCCTCGGCAGAGCGCAGCAGCGCCTGCAGCTGCATCCGCATCACGCCCGGCTTGTCCAAGCCCACCCGGATCGCCCGCCAGCCCAGCGCCGGGTTCGGCTCATCGGTGGGCTTCATGTAGGGCAGCACCTTGTCGGAGCCGATATCCAGCGTGCGGAACACCACCGGCTTGCCGTGGGCGGCATCCAGCACCCGTTTGTACAGCGCCACCAGCTCCGACCGTTTCGGCATCTGGTTGCGGACCAAAAACTGCAGCTCGGTGCGGAACAGCCCCACGCCCTCGGCTCCGGAACCGTCCAGCGACGGCAGGTCCGCCATCAGGCCCGCGTTCATCACCATATTGATGCGCTGCCCGTCGGTGGTGACCGCGGGCTTGTCGCGGATCGAGGCATAACGCTCCTGCGCCTTGGTGTGCATCGCGATCTTGTCGCGGAAAGCGCCGACAACGGTGTCGTCCGGGCGCAGATGCACCACGCCCTGATCGCCGTCCACCATGATGTGGTCGCCGTTCAGCGCCTCGGTGGTGACCCGCTTGGCATTCACGACCAGCGGAATCGCCAGCGCCCGCGCAACAATCGCGGCGTGAGAGCCGACAGAGCCTTCCTCCAGCACGATCCCGCGCAAGCTGCGGCCGTATTCCAGCAGGTCGCCGGGGCCGATGTTGCGGGCAATCAGGATCGGGTTCTCCGGCAGCTCAGCACCCGTGTTGGCGCCCTGCCCGGTCAGGATCCGCAGCAGCCGGTTCGAAAGATCATCCAGATCGCTCAGGCGTTCGCGCAAATACGCGTCCTGCACCTGGCTCATCCGGGTGCGGGCCTGAGATTGCTCCTTCTCCACCGCCGCCTCGGCGCTCAGGCCGCGGGCGATGTCCTCTTCCATCCGCCGCATCCAGCCCTTGGAATTGGCAAACATCCGGTAGGCCTCAAGGACTTGCAGCTGTTCCTTGTCACCGTTGCGCGAGACCTCCAGCATCTTGTCGACGCCGACCCGCAGTTCCTCCACCGCATCGTTCAGCCGTTCCAGCTCGCGCTGGGGATCATCGGCAATCGGGTTGGTCACGATCACCCGCGGCTCGTGCAGCCACACATGGCCCTCCGCCGCGCCCTCCTGGGCTGAGGTGCCGTGGATCAGAACCGCCTGCTGGTGCAACGGCGACAGAGCCGCGCCCTCGCCGACAAAGGCGCCCAGTTCGGTCATCTCGGCAATCACCATCGCCACCACTTCCAGCGCATAGACAGCGTCGGCGGAAAACTCGCGCGCTTCCTTGGACTGCACCACCAGAACACCCAGCATCTCGCCCAGCCGCTGCACCGGAACCCCCAGGAAGGAGGAGAACCGCTCCTCCCCGGTTTCCGGCATGTAGCGGAAGCCCTTGGCATTGGGCGCATCCGGCGTGTTCACCACCTTGCCGTATCTAGCGACGCGGCCCACCAGGCCTTCACCGATCCGCATCCGGGTCTGGTGCACCGATTCGCGGTTCAGGCCTTCGGTTGCGCACAGCTCCAGCGTCTCATCATCGCGGAACAGATAAACCGAGCACACCTCGGTCCCCATGCTGTCGGCGATCAGATGGGTGATCTTGTCGAGCCGCGCCTGGCCGGCATCATCACCCGCCATCGCCTCGCGCAAGCGAACCAGAAGCTTCCTGCTTTCAGATTCCGTGGTATCGGCCATTCTCACCCTCTCCCGAGGTCATTTCCCTGCACACTGCCGCCCAGATTGCTCCCTGAAAACGGACACCGCCCAGAGTAGTACGCCAGTGCTCTCTCCTCCACCCACTTGTCCCACCCCGGCGGAAAAAGTCCAAGAGTTTTTGCAGCATTGCCTGCAATCGGTGCAGCCTGCTGCAGCTGCAGGCAGAACACCGCCCGCCACGGGGCTCACACAAAAAAGGCGCCTGAACGGCGCCTCTGCAGATATCTAAAATCTTTTTCGGAATAAGCGCTTAGCGGGCTTTTTCCAGTTCGAACGCATCATGCAGCGCCTGTACCGCCAGCTCCATGTACTTGCGGTCGATCAGCACCGAGATTTTGATCTCGGAGGTGGTGATCACCTTGATGTTGATGCCCTCGTCCGACAGCACCTTGAACATCTTGGCAGCGACGCCGGACTGCGAGCGCATACCTATGCCAACCACCGACACCTTGGCCACATCCTGATCGGCCAGCAGCTCGGCATAGTTCAGCTCGCCCTGTTCCTTGATCGCCAGCAGCGCCTTTTCGGCACGTGCAACCTGATCAGTCGGGCAGGAGAAAGTCATGTCGGTGCGGCCGTCTTCCGAAACGTCCTGCACGATCATGTCGACGTTCACGCCCGCGTCGCTGAGGGTGGTGAAGATCGTCGCCGCGATACCCGGACGGTCGGCCACCGACTGCACGGTCAGCTTGGCCTCATCGCGGGAGTAGGCAACGCCGTTTACAACATTGGATTCCATGATTTCCTCCTCGTCGCAGACCAGGGTTCCGGCCTCGTCGGACTGTTCTTCAAAGCTAGACAGCACGCGCAGCTTCACCTTATAGCGCATTGCCAGTTCAACCGAGCGTGTTTGCAGCACCTTGGCCCCCAGCGAGGCCAGTTCCAGCATTTCCTCAAACGCAATCTTGTCCAGCTTGCGCGCCTTGCCGCAGATCCGCGGGTCGGTGGTATAGACGCCATCCACATCGGTGTAGATATCGCAGCGCTCCGCCTCAAACGCGGCGGCAAAGGCCACTGCCGTGGTGTCGGACCCGCCGCGGCCCAGGGTGGTAATGCGGCCTTCGGGGCTGATGCCCTGGAAGCCCGCCACTACCGCCACCTTCATGCCTTCGGCAAACTTGGCATTGATGTTTTCCGGCGGGATCTCCTCGATCCGGGCCTGGCTGTGCGCAGAGGTGGTCATCAGCGGCACCTGCCAGCCCTGCCAGCTGCGCGCCGGGATATCCATTTCCTGCAGCGTCAGCGCCATCAGGCCCGCGGTCACGTTCTCGCCAGAGGACACAACGGCATCATATTCCCGCGCGTCGTACAGCGGCGAGGTCTCACCGACCCAGCCCACCAGCTCATTGGTCTTGCCGGACATTGCCGACACGATGACGATCACGTCATAACCCTTGGCCACCTCAACGCCGACGCGTTTAGCGGCGCGGCGGATGCGGTCCAGGTTGGCGACAGACGTGCCGCCGAATTTCATCACAAGTACGGGCATATGGAACGGGTCTCCCTGCGCTTGCGGGTTTCGGTCCCGTGCCTCATATGCGAGCGGTCCCCCAAGGGCAAGAGCATGCAGGCCATCCTGGCAAGGAAGCTGCGGCCCGCCCCCGGATTTCAGCGCGGCAAAGCGCCACAAGGCTTTGACTGCGCAATTTCTGCCAAACCCGCTGCATCCCGTCCCGGGTTATCCGGCTGCTCTGTGTCAGGCGCGCCAGAACCGCACTGTCAGGATTGCATAAACCGCCATGAGTTCCAGCCGCCCGATCAGCATCGCCACGCTCAGGATCCACTTGGCCGGATCGTTCAGGGTCGAGAAGTTGCCCGCAGGCCCGATGGTATCACCCAGCCCCGGCCCAATATTGGCCACCGCTGTTGCCGCGCCGGACACCGCGGTCACGAAATCCAGCCCGGTCAGCGCCAGCATCCAGGCAATGATGCCCAGCGTCACCACGAAGAACATGAAGAAGGAAATCACCGAGCTCAGCACATCCGCATCTACCGGGCGCCCCTCGTAGCGGGTCAGGAACACCCCGTGCGGCGAACGGATGCGCTGGATCTGCACCTTGATCGAGGCAAACAGAAGCTGGTAGCGGAAGATTTTCACCGAACAGGCCGTGGAGCCCGCGCAGCCGCCAATCAGCCCGGTGAAGAAGAAGATCATCACCAGGAAGCTGCCCCACTGCATGTAATCCGCGCTCGCATAGCCGGTGCCGGACATGATCGAGGTGATGTTGAACAGGGCCGAACGCAGCGCTTCCTCGCCGCCATGCGGGCGGGCGTAGTACAGCACCCCTGCCGCCACTGCGACCAGCAGCCCCAGCGTCATCATGAAGCCCCGGATCTGGCTGTCGCGCAGCAGCGGGGTGCCGTGCCCGTTAATCAGCTGCACATAGCGCACAAACGGCAGCGCCGCCAAAATCATAAAGACAGAGGCTGCGTATTCCACCGGTCCGGCAAAGGCCCCGAAAGAGGCATCGTAATTGGCAAACCCGCCGGTGGCGATGGTGGTCATCGAATGCACCAGCGCATCGAACGGCCCCATGCCCATCATCATGTAGACCAGCATGCAGGCCATCGTCAGCGACACGTAGATCAGTGAGATCTGCTTGGCGATCGCCTGCGCCCGCGGCAGGATTTTCCCAAAAGTGTCAAAGCTTTCGGATTTAAAGATCTGCATGCCGCCAACCCGCAGTTCGGGCAGGAACACCATTGCCACAACGATGATGCCGATGCCGCCCAGCCACTGCAGGATGCCGCGCCACAACAGAAGACCGCGCGGCAGATCATCCAGCCCGGAGATCACGGTGGACCCGGTGGTGGTCAGGCCGGACATTGCCTCGAAAAACGCATCGACAAAGCGCAGTTCGGTCGCCCCCAGCATCAGGGGCACCGCCCCGAACAGCGGCAGCGCCACCCACACCAGCGTGGTCAGAAGGAAGGTCTGGCGGATGCTCAGCCCCTCCTTCACCCCGTTGGCACAGCTCAGGGACAATAGCCCGCCCACCAGAATGGTGAAGATGGCGCTTTCCAGGAACACATGCCATTCGCCCCGGCCGTCCAGCAGGTCGACCAGCAGCGGGAATACCATCATGGCTCCCAGAATGACGACCAGCAGGCCGATGACATACCCAACCGGGCGGAGATCCAACATGCGGCGCAGCGTTGGCTCCCCGCGCGGCCGGTGTCAAGTGGGCGGCGTCAGTCGCCGCTGCCACTGGTGCCGGCAGCGTTGCGCTGCGGCATCTGCGGCGGGGTGGAAGGCTTGCGCGGACGCTTGGACGGCTCGCCTTCCGGCGCTTGTGCATTGGCGGCAGCAGCAAGTTCTGCCGCGGGGGGCTTGGGCGCAGCGGCAGCGGCTGCCGGGGCCTTTACGCTGCTTGCTGCAGGCTGAGCCCCGCCGCGGCGGGCAGAGGAACTGCGGAACATTGCAGGTTTATCCTCTGCCTTCTCCCCGGCCGTTGTACTGTTCTGATTTTCAGGCTTAACCGCAGTGGGCGCCGCCGCCTGAGCCGCCTTTGCAGTTTCCTTGTTTGGCTCCGGCTTGGCCGGCTCTGCCTTTACAGGTTCCGGCTTGACCGGCACCGCCTTGGCAGCTGCCTGCGGGGCGGCTTCGGTCTTGGCTGCCGAAGTCACTGCCGGCTTGGCAGCTGCCGGTTTGGCAGCAGCGGTTTTGCGCGCAGGCGCCTTGCGGACCGTTGCCTTGCGGCCAGCGGTCTTGCGCGCCGCAGGCTTGCGGGCCGCGGGCTTTTTGGTTTTGGCCTCTGCCTCAGTCGGCGCCGCCGTTGCGGCCTTCGCTTCTGGTGCCGCCGGTGCAGCCTCTGCTTTCGGCGCCGCCGGTGCAGCCTCTGCTTTCGGTGCCGCCGGTGCGGCCTTCGCCTCCGGTGCCGCTTTGGGGGCCTCACCAGCATCCCCTGCCATTGCCGGCACGCCTGCCTGCAGCAGGCGCCGCTGGGCTTCCATCATCGAATGGGCCAGCTGCATCTGTGCCAGCGGCGCCTGCAGCGCGGCCTCTGCTGCCTGGCGCCACAGTTTCATCTGCAGCCCGGCTGCATAGCCCGCCCATTCATGCGTCTTGACCGTCAGGCCGGGGATCTTGTGAAAGCTCGTCATTTGTTACTCCTAAAGTCCTGCACAGCATTTGCTCCGGGACAGCACAGCGATGTCCGGGCAAAGAAAACAGGGAGCAGGCGCCGGGTGCGTCCCGGGCCTGTTGCAGCGGAAAACGGGCCGTCAGTTGCAGACACCAGCGCGCAAGCTCCCCTCGCCCCCGGCAGGACGGCCGGGGGGATTCGATTTGACGCTAGCATGAACTTCTGCACTGCGGCATAAAAAATGCGGCAACGCAGAAATTACCTCGGGCCATTTTGATTGACCCAGCGGAAACCCGCCTGAAAATCAGGCAGGCCGGTCCCCGTTATCCCTGGTGAATCAGGGTGGAGAACAGTTTCGGGTCCAGGCTCATCGCCTTGAACAGCGGCCCTTGAGTCAGCACGCTGACCGCATCATGGCTGTGCAGGCTTTCCTGGTGGCTCGCGACCACCCGGAAATCGCCGATCCGGTCATCACTTTGCAACGCCTCGCAGAACAGCCGCGCCGCATCTTCGACAAAGATCGGATTGGCGGCATTGAGCTCGGCAAAGGCCTGCTCGTCCTCGCGTTTCACCATCACCTGGGTCTCGGTCGGCACCGCCTTGCGGCACAGCTCAATCAGGTCTTCGAACCACAGGCACTCGCTGCCGGGCACCGACTGCACCGAAATACGTGCCACCGAGCGCTGCGAATGCGGTGTCGCCAGCTGGCCGCGCGCCTGGCGGGCGTGCTCCGACAGCTCCAAGGAGCACGGGCAGGTCGAGGAATAGACATAGTCCAGATGCATGATCTTCTCGCGCACCCCGTCATGGTCCACCAGCTCCAGCGCAAAGTCGTAATACTGGTAGCCGCTGAGACCGGAGCGCAGGCTGTTCACCCGCGCCGGAAAAGAGAACCGCATCTGGATGCGCGCATCCGGGCTGTCCAAGTCGCTCAGGTAATCATCCAGCGCATTCGCCATCACTTCAAAGCTGAAGGTGCGCTCCGCGTGCTTGTAGAAGGTGCGCATGATCCGGGACATGTTGATGCCCTTCTTGCCCGCGTCCAAGCTGACGGTGCCGGTCACGCTGGTTTCCAGCGTCAGGTCGCCATCGTCGCGGGTATGAAACCGGATCGGCAGGCGGAAGTTCGAAATCCCCACATGCTGGATCTGCTCCTTGGCGCCGCGGATCAGGCTGGTCGGCCCGTTCTGCAGATCGGGCAGCGTCGCGCGGTAGGCGTCGTCGGATTTGAAGTCCTCGGGGTAGGTCCGCGACAGCTCCGGGTAGTTGCCGACCTCACGGCCAGGCAGCAGCCGCGCCACCGCGGGGTCCAGCTCGGCAATTTCGGTCTCGGTCACGGTGCCGGCCCAGGCCCGCAGCACATCCAGCGCGGCGGCAGCGGCCTCGCGGTCCGGCGCCTCAGCAGCGTCGCGGTTGTGAATGTTCATCGGCGTTTCCCCCAGTGATACGGGCCCCATATAGGGTGCGGCAGGCCACCCTCATATACTGTTACGCGGCAATTTTCAAAACGGATCCGCCATTTGCGGCAGAACCGGCGCCTTATCGGACCCCCAGCACCTCTGCAAGGGTCCGCAAGCGGCGCGAGCGCGACTTATAATGCGCCGTCACCAGCACATAGGGCCGCGGCATCTCCAGCGCCGGGCCGTCCAGGCGGTGCAGCCTGCCCGCGCGGACTTCGCCGCCTACAACCTGTTCCGGCAGCAGCGCAATCCCCAGCCCCGCCTGCACCAGCGCCACCACCGAGGGCACCGACTGCCCGATAACCGCCGAGGCCAATTCCGCCCGCTCAATTGCGTGCTGCACAAAATACTGCCGCCAGCCCGGCACCGAGGAAATGGTCTCGCCCCAGCTGACCTCCACCAGCGGCGCCGTCCGGATGTCCATGTGCTGGTCCCTGCCAACCGGCACCAGCCGGTCCGTGAACAGGGGCTGCGTCCGGTGCTCCGGATGTTCGCCGCCATAAGTCAGCCGCGCATCAATGCCCTCCGCTTCCAGGTCGATCCGGTCATCCTCGATCCTGAGCTGCACCGGCACATCCGGCCGCACCTCCGCAAAACTCTTCAACCGTTCCGGCAGCCACAGCTGCGCCAATGCGGGTGTGGCCGAGATCACCAGCGGCCGGCGGGTGCCGCCTTCGGTCAGCGCCTCGGTGAAGCTGGCAATCTCCGCCAGCGACATCGCCGCCTTCTGGTAATAATCCCGCCCGGCATCGGTCAGCCGCACCTGGTTGGCGCGGCGGGTGAACAGCTTCAGCCCCAGCCAGTCCTCCAGGTTCTTCACCTGCATCGACACCGCGGCAGAACTGACGCCCAGCTCCGCTCCGGCAGCCGAAAAGCTCCCGGTCCGGGCGGCGCATTCAAAGGCGCGCAAAGCGTTCAAGGGCGGCAGCTTCATGGCCGCACAGTGCAAGAAAATCTTATGCTCGCCAAGATATTTTGTAGTGGTCAGATCGCCGCCCGGCGCGCAGGCTTGGGAAAAGCCTGAAAGACCCCAAGGAACACCCCATGCGCGATATTCTCGATCTCGACCGTTACCCGCTCGACCGCCCCGGCACCCCGGAATGGCAGGCCTTGGTCGACCGCTGCCGCGCCGAGCTGGTGGCGGACGGCATGTTCAGCCTCGAAGGCCTGATGAAACCGGAGGTCGCCCAGAGTGCTGCCGACGCGCTGACGGGCAAGTTCGAGACCGAAAGCTTCCACCACAAGCGCTGGCACAACATCTATTTCAAGGACGCCGTCGACGGCCTGGCCCCGGACCACCCTGCGCTGCAAAAGGTCGAGACCTCGAACTTCACCCTCTGCGCCGACCAGTTCCCGGGCTCACCGGTGTTGCGTCTGTACGACTGGCCGCCCTTTGCGGAATTCCTGGCCGCCACCATGGACAAGCCCGCGCTCTACACCATGGACGACCCGCTGGCGCGGCTGAACATCATGTCATATGGCGCCGACCAAGCGCTGAACTGGCATTTCGACCGCTCCGAGTTCACCACAACAATGCTGCTGCAGGCGCCTGACGAGGGCGGCGAGTTCATCTACAGCCCGGAACTGCGCACGGACGATGACCCGAACTACGAAGGTGTTGAGCGGCTGCTGGCGGGCCAAGACCCCAATATGCGCGTGATTACCCTTGATCCCGGCACCCTCAATATCTTCCGCGGCAAGAACTCGCCCCACCGGGTCGGCACGGTGAAAGGGGACAAGACACGGGTGATCGCCGTTTTCACCTTCTACGAAAACCCGGGCGTGCGGTTCACTGACGAGGAGAACATCGGCTTCTACGGTCGCGCCTCATGACGGAGCTGGCTGTTTTCAAGGACGAGCGCAAACGTACCTTCCTGAACGCTGAAGGTTCGGACATGCCGCTGAAATCACCGCTGGGCCAGGACGTTCTGGACCGTGCCCGCGCCTACCGCCTGCAGCGGCTGCGCGATGAATTGGCCCGTCAGGACGTGGCGGGCCTTCTGCTCTATGACCCGGTCAACATCCGCTATGCCTTTGACTGCTCCAATATGTCGATCTGGACCGCCCACAACCCGATCCGCTACGCGCTGATCCTGAACGGCGGCCCCGGCATCATGTTCGAATTCAAGGGCTGCGAGCATCTGAACGACGGGCTGCCCGGCATTGATGAAGTCCGCAATGCCATCGGCTGGATGTTCATGTGCGCAGGCGACAAGGCCACGGACCGGCTGACGCCCTGGGCAGCGGAGATCTCGGATCTGGTCAAGCAATACGGCGGCGGCAACCTGCGCCTCGGCGTTGACCGGATGGAGCCCGAGGGTGTGCACGCCCTGTCAGAACACGGCCTCCAGATCATCGACGGCGGCCAAATCACGGAAACCGCCCGCGCCATCAAATCCGCGGATGAAATAGAACTGATGCGCTGGACCATCCGCGTCTGCGAGGCAGGCATGGCCCGGATTTATGACCACTCAGTACCCGGCGTGACCGAGCAGGAACTCTGGGCGCATCTGCATTTCGAAAACGCCCGCTCCGGCGGCGAATGGCTGGAAACCAAGCTCCTCACCTGCGGTCCCAACACCAACCCCTGGTACAAGGAATGCTCAGCCCGCGAATGCCGCGCGGGTGAAATGATCTCTTTCGATACGGACATGATCGGCCCCTACGGCTATTGCGCCGACCTTTCCCGCAGCTGGACCTGCGGCTATGTGCCGATGAGTGACACACAAAAGCGGCTGTATGCAGCGGCACGGGATCAGATCGAGCACAACATGGCGCTCTTGCAGCCGGGCCTCAGCTTTGCCGAGTTCAACGCCAAGAGCTGGCAAATCCCCACCCCCTATCAGCCCTACCGCTACTCGCTGGCCGCGCATGGCGTCGGCATGGCAGACGAATGGCCGGTGGTGCCGCTGCATGTGGACTTCGCCGGTGCCCATGGCGGATGCTTCGAGGAGAATATGGTGATCTGCATCGAAAGCCTGATCGGCGAAAGAGGCTCCGAGTCGATCAAGCTGGAAACCCAGGTGCTGGTCACCGCGGACGGGCCGCTACGGCTCGACAGCTTCCCCTGGGAGATGTGACCAGGCAAAAAA
The DNA here is from genome assembly GCF_000813905.1 of Leisingera sp. ANG-M6. Classification (NCBI taxonomy): domain Bacteria; kingdom Pseudomonadati; phylum Pseudomonadota; class Alphaproteobacteria; order Rhodobacterales; family Roseobacteraceae; genus Leisingera; species Leisingera sp. ANG-M6. The sequence goes on along the minus strand of NZ_JWLG01000009.1, from coordinate 5,795 downwards.
GAGAGGGGGCTGTCTGCCCCCTCTTGAGCCTGCGGCTCAATTCACCCCCGAGAGTATTTCAAGAAAGATGAAATCCCGCCGGGTCTTTGGTATCAAGCTTGCGAGGCCTCCAGCGCTGCCTTCAGGTCGGCGATCAGGTCATCCGCATCCTCAAGGCCCACCGAGAAACGCACCAAGCCCGGGGTAATGCCCAGCTCGTCCTTCAGCTCATCCGTCAGACGCTGGTGGGTGGTGGTCGCCGGATGGGTGGCGATGGATTTCGCGTCGCCCAGGTTGTTGGAGATCACCGGGATGGTCATCGCGTTCAGGAACTTGAACGCAGCCTCCTTGCCGCCCTTCAGGTCCAGCGACAGGACGGTGCCGCCCTTGCCGCCCAGCTGGGTCTGCACCAGCGCGTTTTGCGCGTGGTCCTTCAGCCCCGGGTAAATTGTGCGTTCCAGCGCCGGGTGGCCGCTCAGCGCTTCCGCGATTTTCAGCGCGGTCTCGGCCTGGGCGTTCACACGCAGCGACAGGGTCTCCAGCCCCTTCAGCATCACCCAGGCATTGAACGGGCTGAGCGAACCGCCGGTGTGCTTCATGTAGGGTTCCAGCGTGCCGCGGATATAGTCCTTGGTGCCCAGCACCACACCGCCCAGCGCCCGGCCCTGGCCGTCGATATGCTTGGTCGCGGAATAGATCACCACATCGGCGCCCTGCGCGATGGCGTCGGAGAACACCGGGGTCGAGAACACGTTGTCCACCACCACGGTGGCGCCAACCGAATGCGCAATCTCCGCAACGCCCGCGATGTCGATCACCTCCAGCGTCGGGTTCGACATGCTCTCGAAAAACACCGCCTTGGTGTCCGGGCGCACCGCCGCCTTCCAGGCCTCCAGATCGGTGCCGTCGATGAACGTCACCTCAACTCCGAAACGGCCCAGCACATCGGCCAGGATATAGTTGCAGGAGCCAAACAGCGCCTTAGCCGACACGATGTGGTCGCCCGCCTTCACCAGCGAGGTCAGCGCGCCGTTCACCGCCGCCATGCCCGACGCGGTGGCAAAAGCATCCTCTGCCCCTTCCAGCGCCGCGATGCGCTTCTCGAACATGTCGACGGTCGGGTTGCCGTAACGGGCATAGATGAACTCGTCCGGGCCGGTCTCGATGAACCGCGCCTCGGCCTGCTCGGCGCTGTCGTAGACGAACCCTTGCGTCAGGAAAATCGCCTCGCTCACCTCGTTGTACTGGCTGCGGCGGGTGCCGCCATGCACCAGCTTGGTGCGCTTGTTCCAGTTGTCGCTCATCTCTTCTGTCTCCTCGCGCCCATAGCGCACAAAAAACCCCCAATCGGCCAAGCGAAAGGGGGTCCTTCACGTCCTGACCTCTTTAGCGGGATTGTTTAACGTGGCCCGCAATCCGGTAACAAATCGCCACGATGTGATGCTTGGGCTTTACGCATCTTGCGGGATTCGGTCAAGCGGCAGCATGTCCGGCTTTCACAGGGATGTGAGCCGCCCTGCCCCTTGCCCGCCCCCCGCGCCCCGTGCTCCTGTGGCCGGGCACACTGACGGAGGCACGCGATGCAGGACCCGATCCAGCTCTATTACTGGCCCACGCCGAACGGCTGGAAAATCTCCATCGCGCTGGAGGAAATGGGCCTGCCCTACGAGGTCACCCTGATCGACATCGGCAAGGGAGACCAATTCGCGCCGGAGTTCCTGAAGATCTCTCCCAACAACCGGATGCCTGCGATCATCGACCCGGACGGGCCGGACGGCGCGCCGGTCTCGCTGTTCGAAAGCGGTGCCATCCTGCAATACCTCGCCCGCAAGACCGGGCAGTTCTACGGCGCGGACGAGCGTGCCCGCCTGACTGTGGATCAATGGCTGATGTGGCAGATGGGCGGCGTCGGACCAATGGCGGGACAGGCGCATCATTTTCTGAAATACGCCCCCGAGGATCTGCCCTATGCCAAGGACCGCTACCGTTCTGAAGTCGCCCGCCTCTACGGCGTGCTTGACCGGCGGCTGGCGGAGAATGAGTATGCGGCGAGCGCGGACTATACAATTGCCGACATGGCGGTCTGGCCCTGGGCCTCGCTCTGGGAGGGCCAGCAGCAGACACTCGAGGACAAGCCGCATCTTGCCCGCTGGCTTGATCTGATGTGGTCCCGCCCCGGTGTGGTGGCCGGCCGGGCGCTGCATGCGGACCTGCGGGCGGACAGGTCCGACAGCAAGGCGCAGCAGGTGATTTTCGGCCAGGGCCGCTAAGCCGCGCAGCCGCAGCGCACCGCCCGGCCAAAGGCTTCAAGCGTCATCTTTGATGACGCGCGAAGACGCGGGAGCCCGCCGCTGTCCACGGTTACTCGGCCGGGCCGGCTTCTTCCTCGATCCCGTATGTCTGCAGCAGCCGCCCCTGGAACATGAAAAAGGCAAACATCGCCACCGGCAGCCCGAAGGTCTTGAAATAGACCCAGGTCTCGGTGCTCTGGGTGCGCCAGATCAGCTCATTCGCCACCGCCAGGCCAAAGAAGAACGCGCAAAGCCGCCGGGTCAGGATCATCCAGCCCTCCTGCTTCAAGGGCATCAGCTCCTCCATCACCACCTTGAGCCAGCTTTGGCCGCGCAGGAGGCCGATGCCCAGCAGCCCGCCGAACAGCAGATACAGCATCGTCGGCTTCATCTTGATGAAACGGTCGTCGTTGAACCACACCGACATGCCGCCGAACAGCACCACCAGGATGAGCGTGGCAAACTGCATCCGCGACAGATGGCCGGTCAGCTTCCACAACGCCAGTGTGGACGCCACCATCAGCGGGATGAAGGCCGCGGTGATGACGATGAAGCCCTTGTACTCGCTGCCGCCGATCAGAAACACCTCATCCTTCAGCTTCAGATAGCCGATGAAAAACAGGACAACTGGGCCCAGTTCCAGCAGCATCTTCAGGGTCGGGTTGATCTTCTTTGCGGCCATGGGGCCTCCTGTCAGTTCTGCACGCGGGCTTTAGCCGCCCACTTCCACTATCACGGCGCCCAGGGCGATCAAAGCCATCAAGGCAATCCGCCGCGGCCCCACCGTTTCCTTCAGCACCAGCCAGCCGATGAGGGCGGCAAACACGGTGGAGGTCTCGCGCAGCACCGCCGCCTCCCCCACCTTGTCGAGCCGGGTCGCCAGCATGATGGCGCCAAAGGACGCAAACGCCACCAGCCCGCCAAAGAAGCCCCGCACCATCAGCGGCCCCGGTTCGGGCGGCGCAGGCATGGTCCGCCAGTGGGCAAAGGCGATCACCGGGAACACCAGCCCGTCGATCATGAAAAACCACGCCAGGAAGGTGAACGGATCCGCCGTCGCCCGGATGCCATAGGCGTCATATGTGGTGTAGGCGGCCACAAACAACCCGGTCACCACCGCCAGCCCCAGAGCAATTCCCAAGGTGTCCCGGTTAACCGTCAGGTAGCGGTAGTTGTACCCTGCAAGGCCGAAGATCCCCGCCAGCAGCACCGCCACCCCCAGCCATTGCACCGGGGTGAACACCTCGCCGAACAGGAAGAAAGAGCCGATCACCGTGAACAGCGGCCCGGTGCCGCGCACCACCGGGTAAACCACCGTGTAGCTGCCCTTGGTATAGGCCAGTGCCTGGAACAGCTTGTAGAAAACATGGATCACCCAGGCGACGAAGAAGATCAGCCACATATGCGGCTCCGGCCAGGGCACCACGAACAGCGCAAAGGGCGCCGCCATCACGCAGTAGGAAAAGTCGATCGCCCCGCGCGACAGCCAGGGGTCATGCCGCCCCTTCTGCAATGCGCCGAAAACCGCGTGCAAAAAGGCCGCCCAAATGGCCAGGAACAACGCCGCCTGATGCCCGGCCTCGGTGCCTTCCAGGGAAATCAGCCAATCGCTCAAATCAAATGCCTTTGCTCCGGAAGGGAGCACCGGGGGCTGCCTGCCCCCGGACCCCCGGGGATATTTCTAGCCAGATAAAGGGTAGATCAGTTCTTTTCCAAACCGGTCAACGCCGCGGCAAATTCCTCGGGATCAAACGGCGCCAGGTCGTCGATCTGCTCACCCACACCGATGGCGTGGATCGGCAGGCCGAACTTGTCCGCCAGCGCCACAAGAACCCCGCCCTTGGCAGTGCCGTCCAGCTTGGTCATCACCAGGCCCGACACATCCGCCAGCTGCTGGAAGGTGCCGACCTGGCTCAGCGCGTTCTGGCCGGTGGTGGCATCCAGCACCAGAAGCGTGTTGTGCGGCGCGGTCTCGTCCTTCTTGCGGATGACGCGGACGATCTTGGCCAGCTCCTCCATCAGGTCTGCCCGGTTCTGCAGCCGCCCGGCGGTGTCGATCATCAGGAGGTCAGCACCGTCTTCCTGTGCCTTGGTCATGGCATCAAACGCCAAGGAGGCCGGGTCGGATCCTTCGGGCGCTGTCAGCACCGGCACGCCTGCCCGGTCGCCCCAGACCTGCAGCTGTTCGACAGCGGCGGCGCGGAAGGTGTCGCCTGCGGCAATCACCACCTTCTTGCCTGCGCCCTTGAACTGGCTGGCCAGCTTGCCGATGGTGGTGGTCTTGCCGGAGCCGTTCACGCCCACAACCAGCACCACCTGCGGGCGCTTTGCGTAGATCGGCAAGGGCTTCGCCACCGGTTCCATAATACGCGCCACTTCCTGCGCCAGCAGTTCCTTGATCTCGCGGCTGGAGACCTTCTTACCCATCCGCCCCTCGGCCAGGTTGGCAGTCACCCGCAGTGCGGTGTCCACCCCCATGTCGGCGGCAATCAGCAGCTCCTCCAGCTGCTCCAGCATGTCGTCATCCAGTGCCCGGCGCGGTTCAGCCGCCGTGGTGCGCCCTATCAGGCGGCCCAGCAGGCCCGGCGATTTCTTCTCAGGCTCCGGCGCAGGCTGCGGTGCCGGTGCGGGCTTGGGTTCCGCAACGGGCTGCGGTGCCGGCGCGGGTTCGGGCGCAGGCTCCGGCTCGGCAACAGGTTCCGGCTGCGGAACCGGCGCAGGCGCGGGCTGTTCCGGGGTTACCGCAGGGGACTCTGCCAGGGCCTCCACAGCCTCAGCCGCGCTGCTGTCCGCGCCCTCCTCGACAATCGCATCGAGCCCCTGCTCGAGCTTGGAGGAGGATTTGAACAGCCGCTCCTTGAGCTTTGAGAAAAACGCCATCTTGGTCTCCGCAAAAGGGTCTGCACCCCACCTAATGCGGATTGGGCCGGAGTGCAAAGCGCTAGGCGCCGCGAAACTCAGGAAAATGCCGCCAGAAAGCCCGCTTGCGCCCCCCAATAAAGCGGCCAGACCGCAAAGGGCGTGATCCGGCGCAGCGCATGATCGTCCGGCAGCACGAAGGTCTCCGCCGCCAGCACCATGTCCGACAGCATGAAGGCGCAGGCCGCGGCAAAGACCCACGAACCAAACGGCAGCGTCAGCGCCGCCGCCCCCATGCCAAGGATGATCGGGATATAGGCCAGCACCGGCCCCTTCAACGCGCCTGCCCGGGGTGACAGGATGCGCGCCATGACCAGTCCCAGCACCAGGAGAGCCGCTGCGATGGCAATCCCCGGCATTTGCAGCAGCCGCGCCGGGTCGCTTGCCTCCCGCGTCAGGAACAGCACCGCATAGGCCAGATGCCCGGCGGCAAAGGCGCCGACACCCGCCATGAACGCGCCTTCGCCGTCGCGCGAAAGGAACAGGTCGCCCAGTGCGCATAGGCCCAGCGCCACGGCCAGCAGCCAGGGTGCCCCCAGCAGCAGCGCCGCCAGCGCCAGCAAGGCAACAGAGGCGGTTTTCAACAGGCTGCGCAGCACCCCCGGC